>DATAKF010000175.1:0-26412 GCA_036261775.1 Polyangiaceae bacterium
GATGCGACCAGCCGCGAAGGCAGAGCCGGTGCAGAGCAGAACGACTGCCAGCTGACACAAGACGAGCACGAGACGACGCGCCGCGATTGATGCACGATTCAAGATCGAGACCTCCGTTGGGGGCCGCCGAAAGTAGTGCCGCGTACGCGAAATAGCTACGTGCTAACGACTACGGTGCCTTGTGCGGCGGTAGCAACTCGTCGTCGAGCCACGGCGGAGCTGGAATCGTGTCGTGAGGCTCGAAGTCGAAGCCGTCGCCCTCGAGCTCGGGCAAGGTCGCCATGGATTCGCGTGCGCTTGGGATGCGCCGTTCGCTGCGCCGCGAATGCTCCGGCGCCGTCGGCGGCTCGGTCTTGCCGGCTGCCGCGGGGTCACTCGAGAGGGCGGTGCTTTCGGATGCCATGGGTGGGGTTCCTGGGCTGGACGCTCGAGCCGGAAAGCCGAGGCTTCCCTCGCTGCGAGCCCCGGTTATCTCAAAAGGTCGGCCGGACTGCCAAGCAAAATATCCTGCCTTTCCCCACATCTCATTACCTGAGGCACAAAACCTCACTCTTCCTGAACGGTTAGCTGCCGAGTCTCAACAGCCACCCCAGGTCGATTTCGACCAGTGACTAGACGTGGCCGGCTGAGTGAGTGGCGCGCTGGGCACAAATCACGAGCAGGGCGGGGGTTGCGTCGCGGTTGGTACAGCGGTCGTCGGCCGCTAGCTGCACGGGTTCGTGCGGAGTGAGTAGCCGTGAGCTTTCGAGTCGTCCCGAGAGGAGCAGAACGAGCGCGTGCTCGGCCGACAGTGCTCCAGGGCTGAGTGTCGCGCCCGGGTCGAGGCCGACGAGCGAGATGCTGGCTTCGCTGGTCTCGAGCTGCTGCTCGACGAAGCCGAACGGGCTGGGTTGGCGCGCCGATTCGGCGGGTCGAGAGCGAACGATGCGCACGCCGCCGGACTCGGCTTGGCCAGCCAACGCTTGCGGTTTGGCGATGCTGAGCGTGACACCCAGCACGGCTGGGTACGCAGCGAAGAGCCAACCCGCGCATTCTTCGGCTGCTACTTCCAGCAACGTGTAGCGACGAAACTGCAGGAGCGCGATGATTTCGGTCGAAGCGCGCGAGTAGTCGATGGTGTGTGCAATGCGCCCACTCTTGCCCGCGCGCTCCAGATCGACCGACAGCTCCAGATCCAAGCGCACGCGCTGCGAGACGCGGCGCTCTCGCGGCCTGATGCCGATGATACAGCGGCAAGAGAGTCCGCGGATTTCGACGCTGTCCATAGGCGCTTGTGGGCGTACCCTGCCACAAAACCGCCGACTTGGCTGCGCGGGTGCTGGGGATGGACTAAGGTTGGGTAATGAGTGGCTGGGGTCGTATTGCGTTTCTGATTGGTGTTGGTGTCTCGCTGGCCGCAGGTTGTGGGGGACGCACCGGAGCACTAGACGACGAGTTCGGCGCGGGTGCCGATGGCTCGGGCGCTAGCTCGTCGCAGGGCGGAAAGAGCTCGGTCGCGGGCAAGTCCGGCCGCGCCGGTACGGGAACCGTCGCTGGCTCGGTGAGCTACGGCGGCACCGTCAACGGTTACGGCGGCACCGCGATCTACGGCGGCTACGGCGGCTACTACCCCACGGGCGGGGCGTACCCTTACGCGGGCTACGGCGGGTACTACCCGACTGGTGGCACGTATCCGATCCCGGTCGGTGGCTACGGCGGCTATGGCGGCTACGGCTACGGCGGCAGCTTCCCGGTCGGTGGCTACTACGGCGGCGGCTTTCCGGTTGGCGGCTATGGCGGCTTCAACACCAGCGGCACGGGCGGCGTGGACGACTGCCTGCAGTGCATTAACAACAACTGCTCGTTCACGTTCGCACAGTGCCTGACGGACTTTGGCTGCATCTCGATCCTCAGCTGCATGCAGAGCACGGGGTGCCAGGCGTTCGAGTGCTACTCGGACCAATACTGCCGCACGACCATTGACCAATGGGGCGGCCCCACCGGCCCAGCGATGACCAACCTGCTGCAGATCTTCAGCTGCGCGGTGCAATCCGGCTGCCAGTGTAACTAGCGCGTGGGGCTGCCGAGTTGCAGCCCCGATTGCAGAAGCTGCTGTAGCGGAGCTAGGTCTTGGTGGGCGTGATCGTGGACGCCGGCTTCGCCGTGCGATTTGGTGGAGGGTGGACCGGCTGCGCCGGATTTGGTGGAGGGTGAACCGGCTCCGCCGGAGTTTGGTGGAGGGTGAACCGGCTCCGCCGGGGTTGGTGGAGGGTGGACGCCGGCTTCGCCGAGCGAATTGGTGGAGGGTGATTGTTTCACGTACGTGTGCACGATTGCCTCCTGTCTCGGGCTGCCTTGATTCTGCCAGCGTGCTCGCCGCCGTCCAGGCCGCTGCGCGCCGCCTGCGGCGGTGCTCGCGAGGACGCTCGCAGCCCGGACAGCGGCTGCGGTGCGCTGGTGGTGGGCTGGCTACGCCGGCGATCGAGCGGGCCTGAGAGGAAGCAGAAACATGGCACTCCAAGTTGGCGAGCTCAGCATCCAATTGATCGAAACGCTTCAACCGCTCATGTCTCGCATCAAGGCGAAGGACAAGGCGCTGGAAGACCAAATCCGCCGCGCAGCGAGCAGCATCGCGCTCAACCTTGGCGAAGCCGAGTTCTCAGACCCCGGAAACCGGCGCGCGCGGTTCCACACGGCAGCAGGCAGCGCGGGAGAGACCCGCAACGCGCTGCGCGTCGCGGTTGCCTGGCGCCTAGTCGTTCCGGCTGAGGCCGAACCGGCTCAGCAATTGCTGCGCAGGATCATCGCGGCGCTTTGGAAGCTGACGCGAGGTTGAACGGAGCTCATCAGCCTCGGGCTCACCTTTCGCCGTTCCCGAGCGGAGCGAGGTTCACGCCCACGATCATCGAGACCTGAGGCCGCTACAGCAGCTTCTGCGGGTTGGGCCGCGAAGTGGCAGCCCTCGTTGTCAATGCACGGTCGTTGGCTTCGGCTCAATACGCGCAACGACGAGGGGCCAGTTCAGGGTTTCGCGCGTGAAGCCGTCCATGCCGGGTTGGCGGATGTCGACGCAGACCTGGTAGTTGCCGGGTACGGCGGGGGCGGGCAGGCCGAGGGAGCGCGTGCGGTAGCGTGGCGTCGTCGATTTGTGAGGCGTGGCGTCGGTCAACAGCTCGAGCCCGCTCGGCGCCACCAGCGCGAAGCGCACCTCGAACGGCTGGGAAAGCTCACCGGGGCCGAGCAGGAAATAGGCGTGCACTTCGAGCGGCAGGTAGGCGCCGGGCGGCGGATCGACGTTGGGCTGCAGGTTCACCTGCTCGACGACGTTGAACAGGGTCACGTTGTTCGAGTGCTGGTCCAAGCTGGAACCGCCGCACAACGTCAGGAAGTAGCACTTCGGCATCGCGGGCGTCTCTTAGCGCAGGAGCAAGCCGCTGGCGACGCGAATGACGGCTGCCGCCCCGAGCCCGAACAGCACGACCCCGAAAGCCGCGCAGACGCGCGCCGACGCCAAGCGGCGGCTCGTGCTTTCGAGCAGCCCTTGGGCCAAGAGCGCGCGATGGACGGCGAGCGCGGCGTGCGTCACCGTTGCCAGCAGGCCCAGCAGGTACGCGCCGCCCACCACTGGCACGCCGAAGCGGGTGCTCGACAGCTCTGCCAGCAGACGAAAGCCGTTGTCCTGGGGGTTTGCTTCACCGAGCCACACCGGTAGGGCGTGGCTCTTTGCGTGGTAGACGATGAACGCCAAGGCGATCACGCTGGTGACGCGCGACACCAGCCGCGCCAGCGGCGGTACGTCCGCGCGCAAGGCGGAAAGTCGCCGCCCGCTGAGCGCGAGGTACAGGCCAAGCACCCCGTGGACACCGAGCGGCAGCCATACCAGCAGCCACGAGCTGACCTGGCCGAGCAGGCTCGGCGAGGGGCGCAGCACGTCCGTGACGTCGCTTGCGAACGCCAGCCATAGCTCGCGGCTCAAATGGAGCAGCAGAAATGCGGGCAAAGGCACCAACCCGGACCAAGACAGCCAACGCTCGACGGCTGGCCGCTCGTGTGCCAGTTGTGTGGTCTTCGAGGCCGCGCCGTCTTCGGTCACCTGCATGCTCCGCGCTTCCGTCACTCGCTTTGCCGTCGCTTGCCTGGGGCTCACCGGCTCCGGCTGTGGCGCCGGGCAGGAAGCGCACCAGCCTACCCCGAGCTTGAGCGAGACGCGCGACGCTCAAGCGGCCTTCCGCACGATTGTTCAGCGCTGGTTCGAGCAGGACGAGGCTCAGCGGCCGCCGCTTCGCCCCAGTTTGGAGCGCTTCTTGGCGCGGTACCCGAACGACCCGCGCGCCGCCAACGCGCGCGTGCTCTTGGCTTGGATCGCCATCGTGAACGGCGACCAGCCGCTGGCCAAGCGCTTGATAGCCGAGGGGCGCGCCTCCGAGTCGCCCAGCGTGCGTGACTTTGCCGAGGTCGCGGCGGCACGGCTACTGCTAGCGCGCCAGGAGCCCGAAGCCGCGCTCTCCAAGCTGCAAAAGCTCGAAGGCAAGCTGGTCGACCCGGCGGAGCGGCTGATCTGCTCGGAGCTGCACCTGCAGGCGGCGCTCGCCAGTCGGCGCTTTGCCGACGCGCTGGTCGCGCTGACGGGCTACCTGGCCGCGGCTCCCGCAGACTTGGGTGATCGCGCTCGCGCCCGTGCGCAGACCGCGCTGCTCGGCTTGCCAGAAGCCGTGCTCGAAGGCAGCCTGGCGGAGCTCGACGAGCGCGCGCGTCGCGGCCCCCTTTCGCCACCCGACGTTTGGCTGCGGCGCGTCGTGCGCGAGCGCCTGATTCGCTTGGCCGTGGAGCACAAGGACGCGCGTTTGGCGCGGCGCCTCTTGGATTCGCACCCGGGTTTGGCGCGGCGCAACGATCTTTCGGTCGAGCTGCTGCAGCTCGCCGCTACGGCCGCGACCGCTGCCGATGGGCAGGGAGCGTTCGTGGGGTTGGCGCTCGAAATCGGCGATCCTGACGCCGAGCGACGCTCGGCCAGCGTGGCGCGTGGCCTGGCCGACGCGCTGTCCGCGTCGTTGCCCGGCGCCGATAGCCTGCCGATCGTGGTCAAGGCTTCGGACGCTCAGCACGTCGGGGAAGTCCTGACGCAATTGGCGAGCTCTGGCGCTTTGGCGCTGGTGGCTGGCGTGTCCGACACATCCGCCGAGCACGCCGCGACGTGGGCGGTCGCGGGCACGGCGCCGGTGCTGCTGATCCGCGACACGCCCGATCTGGTGATCTCCGAGCTGTCGTTCGTGCTCGGTACCAGCGACATGGATCAACTGGACGCGCTCAAGAAAGAGCTCGCGCGCCGCAATGTCTCCAAATGGATGCGTGTCGGTAGCGGCGGGCTGGATTGCCGGGCAACCCAAGAGAAAGCTGGGCAGACGCGCTTTCCGGTCAAGGACTGGAAGCAGGACAACGTGGAGGCCGTCGCCGTGCTTGGGCCGCGCAGCTGTGCGCTCGAGCTGTTCGCAGAAGCGCGCGAGCAGCGCTTTGCACCGATCCTGGCGCTCGGTCTCGAAGGCTCCGAAGCGCTGCCCCACCTGCGCGGCAAGCGCTTCTCGCTCGGCGCGGGCATGTTTCCGCCGAGCGGCGCTGGCGCTGACGTTCCACCGGACTTTTACGAAGTGCTGGGGCACGACGCCGGCAGCCTCGTGCGCCGCGCGTGGGCTCAAGTCGGCGGCGTCGGCGCCACCCAAGACGCCAAGCTGCGCGCGCGCCTTCCCGAAGCGTTGGCGAGCGTGAGCATTCCGCTCGAGAGCAGCGACGCCACCGGTTTTGCGGGCAAGCGCCGGCTGTTGCGCCGCCTGACGATTCGCGAGGGCCAATAATGAGCACCCCCGAGGTCACGCGCTTGCTGCCGAACAAGCAGGCAACGCAGCAGCTCGCGGCCGACCTGGCGCCGCTCGTCAAAGGTGGCGACTTGCTGCTGCTCGACGGGCCACTCGGAGCTGGCAAGACCTTCTTTGCTCGCGCCTTGGCTCGAGCTTTGGGCCTCGGAGCCGACGCGCGTGTCACCAGCCCCACCTTCACGCTGGTGCACGAGTACGCGACCGAGCCGCCGCTGGTGCACGCTGATCTTTACCGGCTCCTGGAGGACGAGCGCGGTGTCTTCGAGCTGGGCCTCCTGCCGCTGCGCGACGACGGCGCGCTGTTGGTCGTTGAATGGGGGCTTTCGTTCGAGCGGCTGCTGGGAGGCGACGCGCTGGTCATCCAGCTCGCTCGAGAACCGCGCAAAGCAGCCATTTCTGCCACGGGTCCGCGTTCGCTGCAGTTGCTCGGGGCGCTCGCGCGAATCGAGGTAAAGTAGCCGACCTTGGCGGAAGCTTCCGATACTCCAGACGAGGCGTCATTCCTGGCGCGCGTGTTTTCGCCCGTCACCACCGCGCTGGACGCGATGGGCCGGCTGTTGATCCTGACGGGTCAGTCGGTGACTTGGATGATCCGGCCGCCGTACCGCATCGTGCAGCTGCTGCTGGCGATGGATTTCATCGGCGTGCAGTCGACGTTCATCGTCGCCCTGACCGGTGTGTTCAGCGGCATGGTGCTGGCGCTGCAGATGACCTACCAGCTGCGTCAGTATGGGGCCGAAGGTGTCGTTGGCGTCGTGGTGGCGGTGTCGCTCGCGCGGGAGATCGCGCCGGTGTTCGCCGGCTTGATGGTCACGGCGCGCGCCGGTAGCGCCATGGCGGCCGAGCTCGGCAACATGCGCGTGACCGAGCAGATTGACGCGCTCACGACCATGGCCGTTAGCCCCGTGCAGTACTTGCTCTCGCCGCGGCTGCTCGCTGGGGTTGTGATGCTGCCCATGCTCTACGTCCTGTATTCGTGCGTGGGCATGGGCGGAGCTTGGCTCGTTGCCGTGACCGCGCTGGGTGTGGACCCCGGCACCTTCATCGCCAACATCGAGAAGGGCCTGATGCCGTCGGATTTTTACATGGGCCTGGTCAAGTCGGCCACGTTCGGCTTCCTGATTTGCGCCATCTCGGTCAATCAGGGCTTCAACGCTTCGGGCGGCGCCAAGGGCGTGGGCGAGGCCACGACGCGCGCGGTCGTCCAAAGCGCCGTCGCGATTTTGATCGCCAACTACATCATCACCAGCTTGATGACGGAGATCTGAGCCCACAGCTGGTGTATGCAAAAAGAAATGAGCCTGCCATTTCGCGATCCGACGCTGCCGCTCGCCGAGCGGGTGTCGGATCTGCTGGGGCGGCTCACGCCGGCCGAAAAGGCAGCGCAAATGCTGCACGAGGCGCCCGCCGTGTCGCGGCTTGGCATCCCCGCCTACAACTGGTGGAACGAGTGTCTGCACGGTGTTGCGCGCGCTGGCGTCGCGACGGTGTTTCCACAAGCCATCGGGCTGGCCGCTAGCTTCAACCCTACGTTGATGGGCGAGGTGGCGCGCGCTATCTCCGACGAAGCGCGCGCCAAGCACCACGCCTACGCCGCCGAGGGCGACTACGGCTACTACAAGGGCCTCACCTACTGGTCGCCCAACATCAACATCTTTCGCGACCCACGCTGGGGCCGCGGTCACGAAACCTACGGCGAGTGTCCGTTCTTGACGGCGAAGCTTGGTGTCAGCTTCGTGCAAGGCCTTCAGGGTGAGCACGAGCGCTACCTCAAGCTGGTCGCGACTGCCAAGCACTTGGCCGTGCACAGCGGCCCCGAAGGTTTGCGCCACGGCTTCGACGCGCGCGTCAGCCCCAAAGATCTGTTCGAGACTTACTTGCCAGCGTTCTGGGCGCTCGTGAACGACGCGCGGGTCGTCAGCGTGATGACCGCCTACAACCGCGTCAACGGCGAGCCAGCCTCCGCCAGCCCGACCCTGCTTCAGCGTATTCTGCGAGAAAATTGGGGGTTTTCGGGCTACGTGGTCTCCGACTGCTGGGCGATCCGCGACATTCACGAGCAGCACCAGGTCACGGCAGGTCCTGTCGAGTCTGCTGCAGCAGCCGTCAAGGCGGGGTGTGACTTGAACTGCGGTTGCACCTACGAGCACTTGCCTGCCGCGCTCGAGCAAGGGCTGCTCACCGAGGCCGAGCTCGACGTCAGCGTGGGGCGCTTGTTCGAAGCGCGCCTGCGGCTCGGCATGTTCGATCCGCCGGAGCGCGTGCCGTTCGCCAGCATTCCCTTCGACGTCGTCGATTCCGCCGAGCATCGACAGCTCGCGCGGCGCGCCGCTCAGCAAAGCCTGGTGCTGCTCAAGAACGACGGTGTCTTGCCGCTGCGCCCTGATCTGGCGTCGCTGGCCGTCATCGGCCCGAACGCCAGCGCGGACCAAGTGCTGTGGGGCAACTACTCGGGCACGGCTTCACAGACCGTCACGCCGCTGGAAGGCATCCGCGCGCGCTTGCCAGCCGGCGCAAAGCTCTACTACGCGGAGGGCTGCAAGGCGCAGGGCACCGAGCTTTCGAGCTGCGCGCCGCACGGCAACCTGACCGAAGCCGTTCTGGTGGCAAAGCGCGCCGACGTCAGCGTCTTGGTCTTGGGCCTGAACGCACAAATCGAGGGCGAGCAGGGCGACGCTGGCAACTCCGAGGCTGCGGGAGATAAGCTGGATCTGGGCCTCACGGGCCTCCAACAGCAGCTGCTCGAGGCCGTGGTGGGGGTAGGCAAGCCCGTGATCGTGGTGCTGGTCGCGGGCAGCGCGCTGGCCGTCACGTTCGCGGAAGAGCGCGCGAGCGCGATCGTACAGGCCTGGTACCCAGGCGAAGAAGGCGGTAGCGCGCTGGCCGACGTGCTGTTCGGTGACGTCAGCCCGGCAGGTCGCTTGCCCGTGACGTTCCCACGCGCGCTGAGCGACGTCCCCGCGTTCGAAGACTACGCCATGCAGGGTCGCACCTACCGCTACCTCGCCGCCGAGCCGCTGTTTCCGTTCGGCTTCGGGCTTTCGTACACGCGCTTCGAGTACTCGCAGCTGGAGCTATCGACGACCGAAGCCGACGTCAGCGCAGACCTGCAAATCGAGGTGAGCGTGACGGTAACGAACACCGGCCTACGCGCGAGCGACGAGGTCGTGCAGCTCTACGTCAAGGACCTCGAAAGCTCCGTCGTGGTGCCTCACCACGAGCTGCGCGGCGTCGAGCGCTTGCACTTGGCAGCTGGGGCTGCGCGGCGCATCCACTTTCCGCTCAGCGCCAAGTCCCTCTCGCTGATCGACAACGCCGGAGATCGCCTACTAGAGCCGGGCGCCTTCCGCATCTTCGTCGGCGGCAGCCAGCCCGACCCCCGCAGCATCGCGCTCATGGGTCAGCCGCCGCTCAGCGCCGAGCTAACCCTGACGGGAACCGCTCAGCGCCTCCCGTACTGATCTCCAACTGCCAACTAAAACTCAGTGCTCGCCGTGTCCAGCCGCCTCGCCGTGTCCGGCCGGAGCTTCATGCTTGGCGGCGACGTGCGCGGTGGCTTCGGGCCTGCGGTTCAGCTTGGCAATTTGCTCGGCAATTTCGGCCGCCGCGGCGGTGTCGTCGAGCTTGGCGCCGGGCTTGTGCTTCTTGTCTTTCGAGTTTCTTGCGTCGTCCTGCTTGCCGCTCACTGCTTCTACGAACGCCGCCATGCGCTCGGCCTCGGCGTTGCCGTTCACGTTGACGACGGTGAGCTTGCCGGCGCCTTGCAGTAGGTCATTGCGGAAGTCGTAGACCGCGCCCACCACCGTGAGCTGGCCGGCTTGCACGTCCTTGCCAAAGTGCTTGAGCGCCGCTTCGACCTGGTTGTTCACGTTGGCGATCACGGCCTCGGCCCAGGCGCCTTCAGGCGTCTTGCCAGCGGCCGGTTTCGGCAGGTGAATGTGCTCCAGCTCTTTCTGGATCGGCGCGCTCAGCTTGCTGATGTCGCCCATGGCGGCCTTGACCGCGCCGCAGCCCGTGTGACCGATCACCAGCAAGAGTGGCGTGCGCAGGTGCTCGATGCCGTACTCGACCGAGCCCTCGGCGTTCTCCAGCTGGTTGCCGATGTTGCGGATCACGAAGTCGTCGTTCTCCGGCGTCACGTCCCAAGCCGTGGTGTGGACGCGTGAGTCGGCGCAGGTGAGCACGGTGGCGCGCGGCGTCTGCTTATCGGCGAACGTGGCAAAGAACTTGTCGCCGTGCTCCATGTACTCCCGGTTGTCGGTCAGTACGTCGGCCAGAAATTGACGAGTCAGTGCCAACGGTTCGTCCTTGGCGGCTTCCCAAGCGAAGGGCACGATGAACTTGCCGGGGTCCGCCAATTCGGCCGTCGCCTTCTCGCCGGCTTTGGCGTCATGACCCTTTTCGGTCTTGGCGCCCTCCTTCTTGGCGGTCTTCTTGGGCTCGGCGGCGACCTCCTGCTTGGGCTGGCAGGCGAGGGCCAGGCTGGAGAGTGACAGGATCAGGGCAAGACGCCGCGCGAAGGCCATGCGGTAGAAAACGGCCGGCCGCGTCCAAACTTGAGACCTTTGGGAACGGTCTTTGCTCGGGCGACTTGCGTTCGCCCTCTTCCGCGAATATTCGAGCGTTTCCACGCCTTGCCGCACGCGATCGGGCGCGGGTTGTCCTACATCGTGTCGCAAAGCTCAAAGGCCCCCCCGTTTCCGACCACCGAGGTCGGCATGCGCTCTTCCAAGGCTCAGCCCAGCCAGCGCTTGCGTCGTTTGGCGCGCTTGCGTCGGCTCGGGTCGCTCGGGCTCCTGCTGGTGGTGCCGCTGGTGGTTGTCGCGCTCGACTTCTGGCGCCGGGGTGGCCGCATCCGCGCGTTCGAGCAGTTCTACGCCATGACCTACGTGGGCTCGTTCGTGGAGAGCCTGTGCGTGTGGGGGGTGCTCTTGTACGCGGCGTCGCGCCGGCGTGGCTGGCTCAGGCACGTGGCGGCTGCCCTGTTCGTGACCATGGTCACGTTCTCGGTTGGCGGGCAGAGCTACTTCTTCCAACAGTACAACGCCTACCTGAACGTCGACGTCTCGGTCTTCGCGTCCAACTTCATGGACAGCGTCGTCAATCAGCTGCTGGCAGATCTCGGCAATTACTTGCGCGCCAAGCTGCCGCCATTCGGGCTAGCGCTGGCGTTGGTGTGGGCTTCGCGGCGTGTGGTCAGGCCGTCGCGCTTCCCGGCGCTGGTGCTGTCGCCGTTGGCGCCGCTCCTGCTCGTCGGCAGTTTCTTCATTCCCACGCAACACCGCAGCGAGCAGGCCTCGACGCCGGACACCCTTTACCTGAACGCCATCGGCGGGCTCTTGCGCACGCAGCTGGGCTTCACCGACCAGAGCAACCAGCTGCGTCCGCGCGCCAGGACTTCTTTGCCGGTGCCGGCGCTGACGCGGGCCAACGTGCCGGAGCGCAACGTGCTGTTCGTCATCTTGGAGAGCGTGCGCGCCGACACCACCTGCATCGAGCACGATCCGAGCTGTCAACGCACCGGGGCCACCAATCAGCTATTGCCCGACCGCTACCCGTTCACGCAAATGCGCTCGATGGATTCGTGCACGGCCATCTCGCTGGCGGTGCTGTGGAGCGGTGTTCGCCCGATCGAAAGCCGCGAAACGCTGCACGAGTGGCCGCTGATCTTCGACTACGCCAAGAGCTTGGGCTACGACACCGCCTACTGGACGAGCCAGAACATGATGTTCGGCAACGTTCGCCTGTGGGTGAAGAACCTGGGCGTGAACCACCGCATCACCGCGACCGACCTGGACCCCACGTCCGACCTGGACATGGGCGCGCCGGAAAAGTACTTGGCCGAGCACGTCAGCCAGAACATCGGCAACTTGAAGGAGCCATTCATGGCGGTGGTGCAGATGTCGAACGTGCACTACCCGTACTACCTCGACCCTGCGCTACCCACGCCGTTCGAGCCGTGGACGACCAGCAAGGCCCCGGAAGACAACGCAGCTTTCAAGAACTTCTACCAAAACTCGGTCTACCAGCAGGATCAACACATCGCGAAGATGATCGCGGCACTGAAGGCGTCACCGGCGGGCAAGAACACCGTCATCGTCTACACCAGCGATCACGCCGAGGCGTTCCGCGAGCACGGCCAGATGGGCCACACCTTCAGCATCTTCGACGAAGAGGTGCATGTGCCGGCGTGGATCGACGCGCCGCCCGGTACCTTGACCGACGACGAGATCAAGAGCCTCGAGAGCAAGCGTGACGCCTACTTGTTCCACGTCGACGTCGCGCCCACCGTGCTCGACCTGATGGGGGTGCCTGACGACCCGCGCCTCCGCACTTATCGCGAAAAGATGCCCGGCCACAGCCTGCTGCGCCCCGAGCTCACGACCGAGCCGTTGCCCATGACCAACTGCGCCGGCGTCTGGTCCTGCGCCTTCGAAAATTGGGGCTTCATGCAAGGTTCGCGCAAGCTCGAAGCGCGCTCCTGGGACACCGGCTGGAACTGCTACGACGTCGCGCTCGACCCGCTCGAGCGAAACAAGTTGCCGATCGAAGAATGCGACGATCTGATGCAGCTCGCGCAGAAGACGTACGGGCGGCTGCCAGGTAAAGACGTGCCGAAGCCGCAGTGAGCGAAGCCGCGGCGTCTTAGAACAGGTACATCAGCCGCAGCCGTCCGCTCAGCATGGTGTTGTCCCAGGCGGGTTTGCCGCCGGGGTGCAGCGTGGCTTTGGCGTAGCCGCCCACGAGCTTCAGGTAGAGCTGGCCCCCGACCAGGTACTGGATCGCCCCGAAGCCTTGCTGGGTGCTGAAGCGTCCTTGAACTTGGTCTTCTTCATCCACCCAGTTCATACCGGCGCCCACCAGCAGGTCGTCCACGACGCGAGCGTTGGCGAAGCCGCCGTAAGCGACCGTGGTGGTGCTACCGAGACCATCGAAGGAGCCGCGTTCAGCGCCCGGATCGGCGGCGTTTTGTGGGCTGTAGTGATCGACCAGCTCGGCCGAGTAGTTGATGCCGAATTCGACGTAGGGATCGAGCACGATCTGAGCGGCGGCGGTGCCCCCGCGCCGAAAGCGCTCCTCCTTCGACTTGTCGCTCAGCGCGAACTGCTTGCGGACGTTGGCGGCCGCCTTGAGCTTGAGCCAACCCAGATCGAAGACCGCCGCTGGTCTTACCCCGTAGCTGTTGAGCCCGGCATCGAACCCGTACTGACCAAGCAGCTCGAGTCGTAGCCAGTCCCCCACGTACTTGTGCAGCGCCAAGTTGCCGACGTTCTGTCGATACACGAACTGATTGAGGCCAGGCACCTCGGGCGGCTGCCTCGTCGTGTCGGTCGGACCTTTGCGCTCCAGCGTGTTGACGTCCATGCCCATACCAAAGTGATAGACCTCGAAGGCTTCGAAGCGTCCGGCCTGAATATCCCAGTCCTTCCAGTGTCCGGTTCGGATCCACAGGTCGTCGGCGCCAAGGTTGAGAGGCTGCGGCGTCGACTGATCGCCGTTTGCCACCAGCTCGGATTGGCCTTGCACGTACCAGGACCCGTCGCTGTACGTCGGGGTCGCGCGCAGCACGGCACGCGACTGGTTCAACAGGAACTTGTCGTTCGATTGTGTGGGGTCGCCGCGCTTGATGGTCTCGTACCCGAAATCGACCCACAGCGAGCCCGAGATACCGACGCCCGTCTTTGGATAGTACGGCCAAGGAATGCCGTGCATCGAAAGACCGAGCGAGCTGCCCTTGAGGCCGCGCGTCTTCCAGCTTGGAAACGCGCTGCCGGGCAGCCGCTCGACGACCAGCGCAGACTCTGCCGGTGGCGTCGAGCTTTGGGGTGCCGAGGGCGCGGTAGGCGCGGGGGCCGTGCCTGCCGCAGTGGCAGGCGCGGGCTCAGGCTCCGGCGGCGGTGCGGGCGGCGTGGCGGCGCCGTCCACGCTCGAGGGCAGCACCTCGTCGTCGGGCGCTGCGAGGCCAAGCGTAGAGGAAAGAAGACACGACAGAGTGACCGCAGACTGAAACAGGGAGCGAAAACGCGGGGTCCGCATACGAATTGGGATCCTTGAGCTAGAGGGCTGGGGCGGGGGACCGTGACGTCACATCACCGTGAAGCTGCCCATCAGTGGCAGGCTCGCGGAGCTGCCACCCACCAGCAGCTTCACCTCACCCGGAGCGACGGTTTGCTTCTTCGCCGCGTCGTCCCAATACCAGAGGTCCGAAACGCGAATCGGGATCTGCACTCGCACGGCCGCGCCAGCGGGAATGCGAGCGCGCTGAAAGCCCTTCAGCTCCTTGTAGCCAGCGATCCGCTTTGGCACCGTGGAGCCCGGATAGCTGGCGAAGGCGAAGACGATCTCGTCGGCATCCACCATGCCGGTGTTCTTGACGTCGACCTCGACCTTGACGACGCCGCTCGCCGGCACGGTCGTGCACGGTACGTACAGGTTGCTGTACTCGAACGTTGTGTAAGACAGACCGTGGCCGAACGGGAAGAGCGGCGCCTTGTTCTGCGTGTCGAACCAGCGGTAGCCGAGGTAGTAGTCCATCAGCGTGGTCTGCGCGTTGCCGCCATTGCCCGAGAAGGCCGGCAAGTCGGCGAGCGATTTGGGCCAGCTGATTGGCAGTTTGCCGCTGAAGCTCAGCTTTTGACCTGTCGCCTTGTCGACGCCATAGATCAGCTTCGCGAGCGCGTTGCCGCCGCCCTGACCCGGGTACCAGGCCATGACCAAGCCTTTGACCTGGTCGACGAAGCTCGAAACGTCGATGGCGCTGCCGCCCTCGAGCACGACGACCGTCGGTTTGCCCAGGGCGGCAATGGCCTTGATGTAGTCGTTTTGTGCGGTCGTACCGGTCTTGCCGTCCAGCGCCAGGTTCTTCCCGCGGTCGGAGTCGTCCGGCGTGATGGTGTATTCCTCGCCCTCGTCGTGGGGAGTCAAGCCGGCAACGACGACGACGACGTCAGCACCCTGCGCAGCCGTCATGCCGGCGGGGCCATCGCCGCACACGACCTCGACGCCCATGGGAGCCTGAGCTTTGAAGCCCGCGCACGGCGAGACGCTCTTGCCCGGATCGGCGTTGACGCGGCTGCTGCCCAAATCGCCCAGGCGCGCGTCGCTGGCGAAGTTGATGGTGCCGCTCGCCTGCGTGCCCTTGAGCTGCCAGGCGACTTGCGGCCCGACGACGGCGACCTTTTTGACCGTGGCCGAGTCGAGCGGCAAGACGTTGCCTTCGTTCTTCAGCAGCACCGTGCCTTCGAGCGCGGCGCGCTCGGCGAGCGCGGCGTGAGCTTCGTTGCCGGTGATCGAGTAGCTGCCCTTGTCGAACTTCGTGGTCGGCGGCTTGAGGCCCAGCTGACCGCTCGTGCTGTTGACGTGAAAGCGAAACTTGGTTTCCAGGACGCGCTGCGCTGACGTGCCGACGTCTGCCTGCACGTCCGCCTGGCTGGCTAGCTCGGGAAAGTTGAGCTTCCACGGCAGCTCCATGTCCATGCCGGCTTTGACCGCTTCTTTCGCGCTGTTGGCTCGCGTGTTGGGGTCGGGACTTTGCGCCCCCGGCATCGCCCACCAATCCGACAGCACCATGCCCTGAAACCCGTACTGTCCGCGCAAAATGTCGGTCAGCAGGTGGCGACTCTGCGTCGCCTTCTCGGGCGCGCCGCTGGTCTGCACTAGGTTGTACGCGGCCATCACGCAGGCGGCGCCGCCGTCTTGGACGATCATGCCGAAGTGCCGGGCGTACACCTCCTGCAGCGTCTGCTCGTCCATCTTCGCGATCAGCGCGTCGCGTCCCTTTTCGATGTTGTTGGCGGCGTAGTGCTTGACGCACGCGGGGGCGAACTCTTGCGCTCCGACGGTGAGCGCAGTGCCCAGACGGCCGAGCAGAAACGAGTCCTCGCCGTAGGTCTCTTGCGCGCGACCCCAGCCAGGATGACGCAAGATGTTGACGGTCGGAGCCAGCAGCATCGTGCTGCCCGACGCGATCAGCTCGTCCCCCATGGCGACGCCGATCGCGTACTCGAGATCGACGTCGAACGAGGCACCACGGCTCGACGGGGCCGGGAATGAGGTCGCGTAACCTTTGCCGCCGCCCTTGACCGGGTCCAGGTTGACGCCGCGCGGGCCGTCCCGGAACTGAAAGCCCTTGATGTCCCCTTCGTCTGCCGTGCGGAAGATGTCGTCGTAGCCGGTGTTGTTCGGCCCGTGCAGCTGGCGAATCTTCGCGGCGTAGTCCAGCGCTTGAGCCGTATTTTGAGCCGCCGCCTTCTCCTGGGCGCCAATCTGATAGCCGGGCGTGTACGGCAGTGCGCGCTGCTGGTTCGGATCGGCCGCGCACGCCATGGCGGGCGGCTGCATGGGCGCGCCCGTAGCGCCGCCCAGCACCGTGACGCCGCCGCCCACCGGCGTGTTGCCTCCGCTCGTGACTGCTCCGCCCGCGTTGCCGGCGCCTCCGCTGGTGTTGCTGTTGCCGCCTCCGGAGGGCACGACGCCCCCCATGGCACCGCTACTGCTAGCGGGGTGCGAGCAGTTGGCCGATAGCACCAGAGCAGCGAGGCCGACGGTGCTGAGGACGATCGTGGACAGAGACAGCTGGCGGCGGGTTTGTTTCATGGGGCTACCTTCGACCTGGGGGTGAGCTAGACAGGTGACCGGTTGAGGCGAGTCGACGAGCGAGCGAGAGCTCGCGCGGCCGCGCGGGCAGCGCAGCAGTGCGAGCGGGTTTCGGTTCCAGTCGGCCTCGGTGAGCCTCGTTGGCCCTCCGTTGCACCTGAAACGCGGGTTTGGGACGTAGTTGCGTCAGCCCAAAGTCGTTAGTCACGAAAAGTAACGCAACGTGCTCGTGACTACTGAAAGCACCGACCCGCAACTACCGAGCGCGATGCAGGCACTCACTCGTTCTTCGGTTGTCGTGTGGTCGTTCTTCGCGCTCTCTCTCGCTGGCGCTGGTTGCCTGGGTGAAGCGCCCACGCAGCAGCCCGGCGGCGAGCCCGTCTTTGGCGTCTCCGGCAGCGCGCCGCTGACGCCGAGCAACGGAGGCTCTGCGGCGGGAAGCTCCGCCGTTCAGGCCGGCGCTGCGGGGAGCAGCGCCGCTGGATCGAATGGGCTGGCTGGCGACGCGAGCGTGGCAGGGTCTGGCCCGCTCGGCGGAACGGGTGGGGCCGCCAGCGCCGCGGGCAATAGCGCCGGCGGCAGCGGCGGTAGCGCGGCTCCCGGCGTCGCTCCTCGCGGGACGACGCTCTGCGGCTCCACTGCCCTCAACCTCGGTGAGATGCGCCTGCTCACCAACGAGTGGACCGATCCGGCCGCAGATACTTGCGTGTTTCTGGATCAGGCCGGCAACTTCGGATGGAAGTGGACCCGCGGGGCGACCGGAATGGGTGAGAACCCGAACTACCCGAACTACCCGGAGCTGGAGTTCGGCATCAACCCTTGGAACAGCAAGGGGCTCGACCAGTCGACCACGACGCTGCTGCCGTTGCAGCTCAAAGACATCGTGAGCGCCAGCATGACGGTCGACGTCTTCACCGACGTGGGCGGGAAGAACACCGGCTGGAACTTGGCATTCGAGCTATGGCTATCCGACACCAATCCCGCTCTCGGGCCAGCCAACCCCAAAGGGGAGCTCATGGTCTTCTTGAGCAACGCCCCCGACTACTACCCGACCAATCCCGAGACTCAGCAAACGTTCAACGACGGCAACCACGACTACAAGCTGTACGTCTCGTCGGACGACTGGGGCACGTGGGGCTACTACCGCCAGTACCGCTTGGGCACGCACGACGGCAAGTTCAGCGGCAAGCTCGACATTGGCAAGTTCCTGAAACACTACGTTCAGGATGAGAAGTGGGACGCGAACTTGTGGGTGACGCGCTTCGAGCTCGGCAACGAGGTGTACCAAAACTCCGGCGGCACTACGACGATCAAAAGCGTCTCGTTCGAAGTGAATGGTCAAGCTCGCGAAGCCAAGACCCAGTGACCCCGAGAGCGCGAACGTGAGCGCGAAAGAGCGAGTTAGCCGGACACATCGACCACCGCCAAAGGGTGGTGTCGCACTGGCGCCGACCGCGCCCTACCTTGTGTAGGCGCCAAAGTGTCGCTACCCTCTGGCGTTTGGCCCGCCTGGTAAAACGATTGGGGCTGCGCGGCTTCGTTGTAGGCGCGTCGCTGGGGGTGATCGGCCTGACGTACGCCTGCTCGTTTCCCGAGTACACGCTGGTCGACGCGACGACGGCGGCGCTCTGCGCCAATCGCATCAAGGACGCGGGCGAGGCGGACTCCGACTGCGGCGGCAAGTGCGCGCCGTGCACGGCCGGGCAGGCGTGCGTGCTTCCCCTCGACTGCGCTTCCGGTGTTTGCCTTGCAGGAACCTGCGCTGCGCCGAGCTGCCAAGACGGCGTCAAGAACGGCCGCGAGTCGGACGTCGACTGCGGCGAGGCATGCACGCCCATGCGCTGCGCGAGCGGCGATGCCTGTGAGTTCAACGAAGACTGCAATAGCTTTCAGTGCAACGAAGATAGCTGCAGCTCGGCCGCTTGCGACGACGAGATCAAGAACGGTGCGGAGTCGGACGTCGATTGCGGTGGGCCCAACTGCGAAGCCTGCACGTTGGGCAAGGGTTGTGGCGCCAACACCGACTGCATGACAGAGGTCTGCTCCGCCGCGCGTTGCGCGCCGGAGACGTGCCGTAACGAGGTCGTCGACCCTGGCGAAACGGACGTTGATTGTGGAGGGACGGTTTGCGGACCGTGCCCCGGTGGCGCCGACTGTGCCGTGTCGGAGGATTGTCTGAGCGGAAGCTGTCAAAAGTCGATTTGCGGCGCCGCCAGCTGCAGCGATGGAGTGCTGAACCAAGACGAGACCGACCTCGATTGCGGTGGCAGCGGCTGCCCCGCTTGCCCGGATTCTGCGGCCTGCGTGCTGAGCCGCGACTGCCAGAGCGGTGTCTGCACCCAGCAAACCTGCGCAGAAGCGACATGCTCGGACTTCGTGAAGAACGGAGACGAATCTGGCATCGACTGCGGTGGGGGCTGCCCTACTTGCGCTACAGGCCCGGAGTGCTCGGTCGCCGGCGATTGCCCCAGCAAGGTTTGTGTGGCCGGTGCTTGCGCTACGGCGCGCTGCGACGATGGCGTTCAGAACGGTAGCGAGTCCGACGTGGACTGTGGGCCGGGTTGCGCGCGATGCGCGGTCGGGCAAGCCTGCACCAGCGGCGGCGACTGCGCGACCGGCTCCTGCAACAAGACATGCGTCGCCGTTCTGCACCTCGAGCTTTTGTGCTCCAACCGGGACGCCATGCCCATCTGCATCCAGCCCTATTTTCGCATCGTCAACACGGGCTCGGTGTCCGAATCGCTCGCCGACTATTCGCTTCGCTACTACTACACGAAAGAACCGACGGCCGCCGAGAGCTACGCTTGCTACTACGTGAACAACGGCGACTGCAATCAAGTCGCGCCGGCACATTTCTCCAGCATCAGCCCCGCGAAATCGGGCGCCAATCGCTACCTCGAGCTGTCGTTCACTGCCAACGCCAAGTCGCTCGACCCCGGTCAGTTCTTCGAGCTGCAGGGCGGTTTCTGCCTGGCTGGTGACGCCAAATACACGCAGGCCGGCGACTACTCGTACACCGGGTCGATGGACTTCGAGAAGACCCCGAAGGTGTCCTTGTTCAAGAAGGGCGTCCTCGTTTGGGGTCAGCCGCCGTGAGCTGCTGCTCGGTCAGCTGGGTGTGGTAGTCGGCACGCTCCCTCGGGAGCCGTACCAGGCGACGTACAGATAACACAGCGCGGCCACGGCGAACGCGTGTTGAACGCCCACTGCGTCGGCCACGGCGCCTTGCAGCACGGGGACGAGCGCGCCACCGACGATCGCCATGCAGACGATGCCGGAGCCCTCTCCAGTGCGGGGGCCCAGGCCGTGAATAGCCAGGGCAAAGATGGTCGGGAACATGATCGAGTTGAAAAAGCCAACTGCCAGGATCGCATACATGGCCAAGGGGCCGCGCGTGACCATGGCGAGCCCGAGCAAAGCGACGGCGCCGAGCGCGTGGCCCCCAAGCACTCTTCCCGGGCTGAACCTGCGTAGCGTGATCGTGCCCAAGAAGCGGCCCAGCATGGCTCCACCCCAATACACGCTGACGAGCTTGGCGGCGGCCGCTTCACTCAGGCCGCCGATCTCCGGCAGCGCGAAGAAATTGACCAAGAAGCTGCCGATCGCCACCTCGCCTCCGACGTAGAGAAAGATCGCGAGCGCGCCGAGCATCAAGTGGCGGTAGCGCCAGATCGGTTGGTCATGGCGTTGGGGCTTGGCCGCCTCGCTTGGCCCAGTGCTGGACAACTTGGGCAGCTTGAAAGCACCGATCGCCACGGCCAGGAGCACGAGCGTCGCGGCTAGGCCCAAGTACGGACGTTGTACGGCCGCAGCTTCACTCAGTCGATAAGCGTGCATGGCAGCGCCGTCCATGGTCGCTAGCTCGGCCTTCGACTTGACGGCGGTCGAGAGGACGACGGCGGAGCCGAACACGGGTGCCAGCGTGGTGCCGAGCGAGTTGAAAGCTTGCGTCAAGGTGAGACGCGCAGACGCCGACTCGGGCTTGCCGAGCGCAGCCACGAAAGGATTGGCCGCCACCTGCAGCAGCGTGATGCCCGAGGCGAGCACGAACAGCGCCGATAGGAACAGCGCATAGGAACGCAGCTGTGCGGCCGGGTAGAACATCGAGCAGCCAGCGGCCGCCACGAGTAGACCGAGCACGATGCCTGGCTTGTAGCCCAGGCGTTTGACCAGCGCGCCCGATGGCAGCGACATCACGAAATAGGCGGCAAAGAAGGCAAACTGGATCATCATTGCTTGGGCATAGCCAAGCTCGAAGACCGCCTTCAGGTGCGGAATGATGATGTCGTTCATGCAGGTGAGGAAGCCCCACATGAAGAAGAGCGAGGTCAGCACCGCCAACGGCGCCAGGTACTTGCGCTCGTCGCCGCTGCCGACTTCCACGTCCAGCTGAACCGAAGATTGTCCGCTTACAATGCCTGCCATGGGTGCGAGCCTCGGCAGTTGCGCGGCGCGCCCCCGAGTAGTCAGGCAGGGCTCGACGTTGGCGCGATTATCCAGATAGCCGCGGTCGGCGAGCCTGCTAGGATTTTGGCAAGCATGCCAGGATGTCGCCGCTCGAGCTGGTCCTGCTTCCTCGCCCTGCAGGTGAGTTGCGCGGCTTGCGCGCTGGCGTTTTTGCCGCTTTCGGCTTGCGGCAGCAAGCGCCTCGACGCGTTCGAACCGCTGAGCGATGCCGATGGCATCGGCGGCTCTGCCAGCGTGGGTGGCAGCAGTGGCAACCCGGCGGCCGGAAATGCCAGCGCAGCCTCGGCCGGAGCCGCCACGCAGCCTGCGGACGGAGGAGCTGGCGGCGCGGTCGGTCCGCTCGTCACGGAGCCGCTCATCACTTTCGGCGATTTTGGACAGAGCTACATGGTTGGCGACGTCACTGCCGAGCTCTTCTCGGTCTCCGGTCAGCCCTTCACGCAGGCCTGGCGCGCCACGGTGAGCAAGCCGCCCAGCTCTCCGCTGAGCGGCCAACTCGTCATGCCGCTGAATAAGCCCGTCAAGAAAGGCCAGCTCTTGCACGTGAGCTTTTGGCTGAACTGTGAAACCGTTGGGGACAGCGGGGACTGCTACACGGAATACCTCTTCGAGCGGGGGGCCGAGCCCTATGTGCAGTCGGTCACCTTCAAGGCTCACGCGGGCCCGGGGTGGAGCCAGAAGAGTGAGTACTTTTCAGTGCTTGAGACCTACGCGGCGGGGGAGGCCCACATGGTGTTCCGGCTCGGTTACCCGACCCAGGTCATCGCGATTGGCGGCCTGGAGCTAGAGGCCATCGACCCGCTTCCGTAGCTCGAAGCGGCGCCCGTTTTTTCCGGTTGCGCAGCGAATCGGGGTGAGCGCAACTAAAAGGTCGAGCCCTGCACTCAATGAGCAACCAACACCTGCCCATGGAACGCCAGGCGCCTGCGCCTACGGCAGGCGAGCGCGGCAACCTGGCGCAGCTGCCCCTCGATAGTCTGGGCGACGCGACGCTGGTGGCCGCGCTGCTCCAGGGCAGCGAACGTGCCGCGACGGCCATCTGGCATCGCCATGCCCCCGCCGTTCGCCGTACCCTGGCGCGCAGCCTGGGCCCCGACCAGGAGCTGGAGGACCTGCTGCAGGAAGTCTTCATGGGCCTGGTCAAGAGCGCTGCCAGACTGGAGGACCCTAGCAACCTGCGGTCGTATCTCGTCTCCATCGCCTTTCGAACCGCGGCGATGGAGATTCGACGCCGTAAAGTTCGACGCTGGGTCACACTCACCAGCAGTGGTGAAGTGCCCGAGACGGTCGCGCTGCACCGCGAGCCCGACGAAGCCCGTGCGCTCCGTGCACTTTACCGAATTTTGGATTCCCTCTCGGTGCGCGACCGGCTGGTGTTCGTGGCCCGTTACGTCGAGGGCATGCAAATCGACGAGACGGCGGAGGCTCTGCAAGTTTCCAAGGCCACCGTTTGGCGCACTGGCAAATCGACCTGGGAGCTCGTGATCGCCAAGGCGCAGAAAGAACCTGCGTTGGCCGCTTACGTCGCACGCTCCTTGAAGGGGAAGAACCAATGAAGCGGCAACCAATCAGCGACGAGACCGGGGGCCGCACCCCCTGGACCGCCGAGGGGGCGGAGGCGAAAGTGTTGCTCGACCTCGCAAGCTCCGTCGCTCCTCGCGTCGCAGCGACCGAAGACCAGTCGGCGCAGTGGTTCGCGTCGTCGTTTCGGCAGTACACGGAGTCACAGCAGAAGCCTTCGGCTTGGGTTGCGCTCGGCCGGTGGCGCTACGCGCTCGCCTTGGCTGGAACGCTGGCGGTGGTCGTCGCGCTGCTCCGGGTGGGAAGCCTGCCAGACCGCGAGGCGCTGACCTATCAGATGAAGAGCGGCGCGCCCGTCGCCAAGTTGATCGAGGCCAAGCTCGAACCGATCGACTTGAATTTTTCGGATGGCACGGTCGTTACCGTAGAACGTGCCACTACCGCGCGTGTCGCCGAGACAACGGAGCGGGGGGCCCGCTTTCGGCTGGAGACGGGCCGCATGGCGTTCAACGTCGTGCCGCGCGCCGATCGCGGTCAGTGGTCGGTCGACGCTGGCCCATTTCAGGTGCGGGTTACCGGAACCGTCTTCACAGTGGAGTGGATCGCCGCCGAGGGCTCGCTGCGCGTAGACGTCACGCGAGGCCACGTGGTCGTCGAGGGAGCTGGGCAGCGCCGGGAGCTCGGCCCCGGAGATTCGTTTCATCACCGTGAGCCCGCTTCGACGCGGCAGCCGAGCGCAGATGTCGCCGAGAAGCCCGCTCAGCCGCAGGACCTCGAGCCGTCCGCGTCGCCGGTTTCCCCGGCGCCGTCTGCTCGTTCGGAGAAGGGCACTTCTTGGCCGGCGTTGATAGCCGCGGGCGAGTACGCAGCCGTCATCGAGGTGGCAAACCAGCGCGGCGTTCGCGCTTGCCTCGACGATTGCGCGCAAGACGACCTGCGAGCCTTGGCTGACGCCGCCCGCCTGAGCGGCAAAGCCGCGTTGGCCGAGCGGGCCTTACTCGCCCAGCGAGCTCGCTTTGCAGGCTCGAGCGACGCTCTCGCGGCGGCGTTTCTGCTCGGCCGCGCCGCGGAGGACCGCCACGATCCGAAGGCCGTGGGTTGGTACGACAAGTACCTGGCGGAAGCACCGAAGGGGCGCTTTGCGGGCGACGCCTTGGGTCGCAAGATGCTGCTCGTCGCGAACGGCAACAAGCAGACAGGCGCCGCCTTGGCAGCCGAGTACCTAGCGCGCTTCCCCAGTGGCCCGTACGCCGGTCATGCCCGTGGCTTGATCGAGGCGAGCAGTCGAGGTCGCTAGACTGAGCGCCTTGATTCGCTGGATCGGTTCGAGGTGCTTGGCCGTGGCAGCCGTCTGCCTCGTTGCCAGCCTTCATGCCAGCCCGTCGCACGCGCAGGAGTCGCCGCGGCCCTCTGTCGGTGCCGTTGCGGAGCGCCAGTCTCGGGTCAGCCTGCGCTACGAGGCAAACGCGCCCCCGCGCCTCGTAGCGCTGCTGGTCACACGGCTGAGGGCCGAGCTGAGGGTTGCTGGCTTCGTCGCGGTGCTGCCCACCGACCCTGAGGTGACGGATGCGGGGTCACCGCAGCAGGTGGCTGATGGCTCCGGCTACGCCGAGATCGCGCTCAGCGCCAGCGGCGAGCGCGTGCAGCTCGAGATCACCAGCCAATCCCGCGGCGCCTCGAGTCACGTCGTTCTGAACGGAACCGAAAGGGAGATCGGTCCGCTCGCGCTACAAGCCACCGAATTTCTCAGGGCGGGCGTAACTCCTCGTGAGGCGAGCGATTCCACTGCCGAGGCGCGACAGAGCTCTGCCGTTGATACCGCCGCGTCACGCAATCGGCCCGAGAGCGCGCAGGGCGGAGGATGGGTCTTGGACTTAGGGGCCACGCTCCTGACCAATTGGTCGAGCGCTGATCGCTTGCCACTACTTTCGGTCGGGACAGGCTACGCTTTGCCTGCGCGCCTGCTGCTGGGAGGCAGCGTCGACGTGCCGTTGGCCAGCGCCACCTTTCGCGCGACTGCGGGCTCGGCCGACTACCGCATGGGGCTCGCGCAGCTTCACGCAGACTACGCTTGGCTGCGCTGGGCCAGTGGTGAGGCGACCCTCGGCTTGGCCATCGGCATGGCGCGGGTTACCACGGCCGGCAGGCCCCAAGCCTCGATGAAAGCGATCAATGCAGAGCTGTGGTCCCTGACGTTGGGAGCGCAGCTCGCCGCCGAGCTCAGGTTCGGCTCGGGCGTGGCGTTGCTCGGTCGGGCCCGGTTGCTGGGCCTCTCACCGAATCCGCTCGTGGCAATCGGTGCTGAAGAGAGGAGACTCGGGGGCCCGGCCCTTCTCTTCGAGTTGGGAGTGCGCGTCGGGGCGCGCTGAGCTCGTCGGCGGCTCCGTCCGCTATTTCTTCGCCGATTCCTGCGCGGCTCGGTGACACGAGCCACAGGTCACGAGCAGCTGCGCGTACAGGGCGGCGCGCTCTTCAATGCTCTTCTTCGTCGGCGCCCGCGCGACCAGCGTCGTGAAGTCGGCCGCTGCGCTGCGCGCGTGGACGCCCCGACTCAGCACTTCCGGAGGAAACGGTGTGGCGACCAGCGCGCTCGTCCCGGCGTTCCAGGCTTCGTTCGAAGGCACGACCAGGCCTTCCCAGATGCGCTCGGTCGCCCAGACGTGGCGTCTCATCCGCTGCTCGAGCGTCGCGCCCTCCGCGGGCGGCGGTTCATTGGAAGCCGCCGGTCCGCCCAGCCGCTTGTGGCACTGGCCACACGCTACGCCGAGATCGGCCGTGGCGGCCGCGGCCTGCGCCGTGCTCGTGCTGTCTTTGATGCGCTTGGCCGCCTGCTGCATGCGCTCCACGAAGTCTCGCCAGCCCGGCGGCAGATCTTCCAGGTTCTCGATGAGCGCGAGCACCGTCGCGGGGTTGGCGGCCTCCTCCGGCGTACCCGCAATGACGGCTTGTCGAATCAGCAGGGCGTCTTTGAAGTGCGCCCGCATCACGCGGTCTAGCGACGAACCCGGTGGCGGCATGTCGTATTGGGGCTTGTCTTCCAGCGGTTGCGCTGCTGCTGGCGACTTGTCCGCGCTGGCCGGCTCGACCGGTTTCGCCTTGGGGGTGGGCGACGCCGTACTGGGAGCTGGGCCGCTGGCTGCGTGCTGCGCGCCAGCGCAGCCGATGAGCCAGGCGGCTCCGCCGAACGCTGCCGCGAGGCACCTCGTCGTCGTCGTTCGCATCGCGCGTCCTTTCGTGCGCTCCGACCGCGCGGAGCTCCCGTTGGACGAGCAAGGCGTGTGCCATGCGCGCAGCACGCCGTTTGCAACGCCCCAGCGCGCAAGGCGTTCGGCGGAGCCGCGGCGTCCGCGCAAGCGTTGCGTTTCGCTGCAACTCGAGCACGACCCTGAGCTGAACCCGAGAGGGCCTTGGTCGCAGCGGAGAGCAAGGCCTGCGTCTGCGACCAGTCGCTTCAGCTCAACGCCAGCATCCGCTCAATCGGCACGAGCGCCTTCTTTCGCAGCTCCTCATCCATCTCCAGCCTCGGCTCCAAATCTCTGAGCGCCAGATAGACCTTCTCGGGTGTGTTCAGGCGTATGAAGGGGCACTCGTTGCAGGCGCAGTTGCCGTCCGGCGGAGCGGGGATGAGTTGCTTTTGCGGAGCGCGCTTCTGCATCTGGTGAATGATGCCGGGCTCCGTCACGACGATGAACGACTCGGCGTTGTCGTTCTCGACGTACTTGAGCAGCGCGGCGGTGGAGCCGATGAAATCGGCGCGTTCGAGCAGGGGCTCTTCGCACTCGGGATGCGCGATGATTTTGGCTTGGGGGTGCTGCTGCTTGATGCTCATCAGCTTTTGCAGGCTGAAGGTCTCGTGGACGATACAGCTGCCCTGCCACAGACGTAGATCCCGGCCGGTTTGCTTCATGACCCAGCGCCCCAAGTTCTTGTCGGGCGCGAACAGGATTTCCTTGTCCTTGGGGATGGCGTTGACGATCTT
>DATAKF010000183.1:0-26979 GCA_036261775.1 Polyangiaceae bacterium
GGTCGCGCCAGCCAATCGTCGGCTTGGTGCGCTTTGCCCGAGCGCGTACCGAGCAGCTGGTAGCGTAGGTACGCGAGGGCGACGTTGCTCTCCGCTGTAACCAGGGCGTACGCGACCTGCGTGTCGAACAGGCGCTGCGGCGCCGAGACGTGCAGCCGCTCTTCGATCAGTGCGAGATCTTGTAGCCCAGCGTGAAACACCCACTCTACCTCGGGCCGGGCGAAAACCGCGCCGAGCGGGTCCAACTTGCCGAGCTTCAACGTGTCGACCAGGAAGATTTCGCTGCCGGACGAGATCTGCAGCAAGCAAAGCCGCGTTGGCCCGCGACCAGATTCGAACTCGGTGTCGAGGTAGAGGCGGGGGCAGTCGGCCAACGCGCGCGCGGCGCTTTCTAGTGCTGCCTGCGAGTCGACGAGTACGTACGGGGAGTCAGTCATGGGAATGCTGGAGGCCTGCTGCGAAGGCGAGCGCACCCTTTTGCCGCAGCTGCGCCCCTGCGGTCGAGGCGTATCTGCAAGGCTGGTCTGCGTCGGGAGCTTGCCAGCACCTCGGTGAGCGGCAATTGCCCGCTAAAATCGACGCCTGGTGCCCAGGTGAGCGAGCCCGCGCCGTGGCACGAACCGGGGTATGCGTTTTGCGTTGCGCGGGGCATGCGACAACTTTTCAACGTGTGCTTGCTCGGGCTTTGCTTTGCCGTCGGCTGTTCGAGTGACGCTGACCCGGAGCAGACGCGCGAGGGCTTCTGTCGAGATTGGGCCGCCAAAGCCTGCTCGGCCAAGGTGGAATCGGCGTGTCAAGCGGAGTCGGCCGACGCCTGTCGCCTGACGCAACAAGCAGCCTGCCAGGGGGCCCTGCCAGAGGGCTTCGTCGACGACAACGCGAGCGCCTGCTTGACGGCAGTGGGCAAGGCTTACGAAGACGCCGACCTGGACGCCTCGGAGCTTGCGACCGTGCTGCGCTTCGGTCCACCTTGTGATCGCTTGGTCCGGGGGGAGCGCGCGGGCGGCGACTCCTGCGAGTCCACGACGGAGTGCGACGCCGCGGCCGGTTTTGCTTGCGTGATCAAGGGTTCGGACTCCCAGGGCACCTGTCAAAAGCCGCGCGTGGTGCAGCCAGGGCTCGCCTGCGACGCCCTGCAGGAGACCTGCACGGAGGGTTTTTACTGCAATGGCGAGAACTGCGTCGTTGGAGAAGACGTGGGTGCCCCCTGCGCGACCCAACAAGAATGCGGCAGCCAAGCCTACTGCGCCGCCGATGGCACCTGCGCGGAGCGTTTTCCGGTCCGTGCCGAATGCACCGCAGACTACGAATGCCTGAGCGGGGTTTGCGTCAGCTTCGACGCGGAACGCATTTGCGTCGACGCGATCCGCCTCAGCCTGAGTGAGCCACTTTGCGAGGACTTGCGCTAGCCTCGCGCCATGCTGCTTTCTCATTGGGCGCTGCTCGGCTTCGCGAGCTGGACCCTGCTGCTGGTCGTGGGCGGTATCGGGGTGACCCGCATTTCGCAGGTCATGAAGCGACAGGCGAGGCCGAATTCGTTCAATCCGAGCGTGCCGCATGGCAGTGAGCGCTATCAACGCAGCATGCGCGCTCACGCGAACTGCGTGGAGAATCTGCCTGTTTTTGCGGCTCTGGTGCTCCTCGGGTCGACGCTCGGGGTCACGGGGACGACGTTTCAGGCTGCGGCGTTCATCGTGCTACCCGCGAGGGTGTTGCAAAGCTGCGCTCACATCGCCAGCGGCCGAAACCGCGCAGTGCTGGCCCGCTTCGCGTTCTTTTCGGTCCAGCTCGTTTGCTTCGGCGTCATGATAGCCTTGCTGATCGCGCGCGGAATCGGCTAAACACGCGCGGTCTTGGCATCGCGGGAGTTGGTTCGGAGTCTGCTGGGGTTGGCTTGGCCGGGCGCGTTGGCACGCCTGGGCATCATGGGCATGGGCGTGGTGGACGTGATCATGGTCGGCCAGCTCAAGCCGGACGAGCTGCCGTATCAGGCTCTAGGCTGGGCGCCGACCGGTGTGTTCTTGGTGGGCGGCATCGGTTTGCTCACGGGCGTGCAAGTCTTGGCGGCGCGCGCCGTGGGCGCGGAGCAACCGAGAGACGCAGGTGGAGCGTGGCGACGCGGCCTCGTCGTCGCGGCCGTCGCGGGGGCCGTGGCGGCGGCGGTCACCTGGCTCCTTGGCGAGCGCTTGTTCACCGTGTTCGGTGTCGCGCCCGAGCTGGCGGCACCAGCCACGCGTGTCGCGCGCATCTTGGCGCTTTCGACGCCGCTGCAGCTGCTCTACGTCACGACCGCCAACTTCCTCGAATCGATTCAAAAGCCGCTCGCGTCGACCTGGGCGATGCTGGGCGCCAATATCGTGAATTTGGCCTTGAATTGGGCGTTCGTACCCACGCTGGGCGCCGTGGGTTCGGCGTGGAGCACCTTCGGCGCGCGCCTCTGTGTGTCAGGCGGCCTCATGCTCTACGTGTGGCGCTTGGCCGAGGCCGAACGTTACGGCGTGCGACAGCCAGCCCAAGGCCCGAGCTACGCCGCGCTCTTGAAGGTCGGCGTCGCGGCCGCAGTGAGCCAGGCCGCCGAAGCCGGCGCTTTCTCTGGCATGACCATGCTGGCGGGTCGCTTGGGTGCTGACGCGGTGTCGGCCTATCAAATCTTGCTCAACCTGTTGGCTGTCGTGTTCATGGTCTCGCTCAGCATGTCGTCGGCGACCGCCGTGCTCACGTCCGCCGCGGTGGGCAGGGGCGATCTGCGCGAGGCCTCGCGCGCCAGCTTCACGGGCCTCTCGCTCAACCTGCTGCTCATGCTGCTGATCGGCCTGCTCGTGTTCCTGCTGGCGGGCCCTATCGCACGAGCCTTTACCGCCGACTTGACGCTCGCTGGCGTCGTGGCCGGCTTGATGTGGCTCGCGGCGCTGGGCATGTTCCCGGATGGCGGCCAAGTCGTGGCGGCATCGGCCCTGCGCGCGCGTGGCGACAATTGGTTCCCGACCGCGAGCCACCTGCTCGCGTACGCCGCCGTCATGCCGGCGCTCGCCTACTGGCTCTCGGAACGGATGGGGCAAGGCGTAGCTGGCCTGATGCTCGCGATTCTGGCCTCCAGCCTGCTCTCGTGCGCCGTGCTCAGCGCGCGGTTGTGGTGGATACGTGATGTAGCTGGTCCCACGAACCCGGTGTCGGAGCTCTGAATGCGCGCGTTCGGCGGGGGGCTGCTCGGCGCTGCGCTGGCCAACGTGCTAGCGCCCTACAAGCCGAAGCAGTTGTTGCCCTCGCACCAAATCGCGTCGAACCAGGCGTCGTGCCCGGCCGGGTTCGCGGTTGCGCAGTTGTCGACGCAATACGTGTCGCCGCTGGGACAAGCCTCGGCACACACCGCGTAGTCCCAGCAGGCCGGCAAATCGTGGCACGCCGTGGCTTCGGCCTTGCAAGCAGCGCAGATCACCGTGGCTTCGTCGTAGGTGTCGTTGCCGGAAGGCGCGTAGCCGGTTCCAGGATCCGGCTGTGTGCCAAAGAGCACGCACTGCAGCAGATCGTCCGTTTGCTTGGAGCAAGCGGTCCCGAAGCTGCAGCCTGCGGCTTTCACGCAGTCGTACATGGCGTGCTCTACGGTCTCGCAGCCCGGGGGAGCGGCTTCGACCTTGGAGCAATCTGCCGGTGCGCCTTCGCATTTCAGCGTTGCCTGACACGCAGCGCGCGCCTCGGCCAATAACCCACTGCCGTTCCCTGAGCTGCCTCCGCTTCCTCCTCCGCCGGTGCCGGTTGCGCCCCCAACGCTGCCGCTGAACGTGCCCGTGCCGGCGGCTCCTTTCCAGGTGCCGCTGAATGAGTGATCCGCCTTGAACTGCCCCGTGAACTCAGCGTCGCCAGCCGTAAACACCATCTTGCCAAACTCGTTCACCTGGCCACTGATGGTCGGTGACCCAAGCTTGCCGCCCTTGGCCGTGCCCTCCATGCCGCCGATCACGTTCACGTAGATGGTCAGCGTGCCCGTATCGTCGCCTTCGAACGTTCCCGTGTAGTCTCCCGAAAACGCCAACCGACAATCCACTGTCGGGCCGTCGCATGGCAGGCCGCCACTGGGTGCTGCGCTCTCGCCGCCCTTCGAATCCGAAGAACAACCCCAAGCCAGCGTCACCAGCAATGTTGCGCCGACCCAACCGCGCGTGAAGACCCTCATGCAAGAAACGGTATGCGAGCCAGAACCGGGAGTCGAGCCGCCTCTCTTGCCAGTTTTGCGCGGCGTCTCTAGGGCCTCGCCCGGATTGGCAGGATGCTTTTCCTTGGCGGCCTGGGGGGTATTTCTCGCGTCAGTAGACTCGCAGGCGCCCGCTCAAGAGCAGCGAGCTCAGCAAGTACAGCAGGTTGCCGAATTTGCGCGAGGTACCGGTATTCAGCTGGGCGTCCCACGCCGCTTGTACGAACTCGGTTCGAAACGCTGCTGTTGAGGCTACAGCGCACGCGCTGAGTGGCGCCTGCAGCGAGAGCACGTCTCCCAGTGGCGCGCCGGGTGCGCCCGACACTGTATAAGTCGCCGCGTAGGACTGGGTCGCGAGCGGTGCTCGAAAGAAGTCGAGTAGTCGATTGGCTTCGGCCTCGTGCCAGCTGGAAGCAGTGAACCAAACGCTGTCGAGCGCGATCGCGAGTGGAACGGGGTAGCTGTTGGCCGAAAATTCATCCTCCCCCGCCGCCACTGTGCCGTCGAGCGCGGGGTGGTCGGGCATCAAACCCGTTTTGGCGTTGGTCACGCTGGCCAAGAACGCTCGCGCATTCTGCGCAAGAGTCGCAGCGCGCGCGTCGCTGCTCTTCTCCGCCCACAGCGAGAAGTAGGCGGCTGTCATCACCGTGGAGGTGGTTTGCGTGCTGGTGGAAGCGTACGGTGTGGGCAGCGGTAGCGAGCGTGTCGGCTCGACCAAGCCGGAGAGCTCGCCGAGCGTGGTGGCTCCGCCCGCCTCGCTGCGAAAGACTGCGGACATCAGCCGTTCGGCTTCTGCGCGGTAGCTCAGCTCTCCGTTGCTACCCCAACGACCGTGCGCCAGCCACAGCGCCGTGGTGGCAGCAAAGTGCGGTTCGGCCGTTACCGTCTCATCGCATGCGTCGCCGCCGACGTCGCAGCGAGAGCGCAGGTAGTCGCGTAGCGGACCCGTCCGCAGCACCAGGTGAGCGTCGGCAAAACGCCACAACGCGTCGAATTCCTCGCGGCGGTCGAGCTCCACGCTGACCAGCAGGGCGTTGGCGAACCCGTCGGAGCGAATGTCCATCTGGCGCGGATCCCAGACGTAGGCCTGGTCGGCGCCCACGCTGACGTAAATGGCTTCCGTGGCCGGATCGCCGTGGAAAAGCTGCTCGAAATCCGCGTCGAGCTTGCGCGTGATTTCGTCGTCGGTCTTGCCGAGCAGGTCACCGAACAAGTTGGGGTAGGTGCGCTCGAAACTGCCGTCGCCCGCTGCGGCTCCGGCAGGCGCGCCCGCAGCTCCGCCTGGAGCGCCAGGCTCGGCCGGAGCCCCCCCGGCACCTGCGGAGTTGACGTGCGTAGGGTAGTTGAACCCGATGGGATCATCGGTGCTGCTACAGGACGCCCAAGCGCTGACACTCACGAGGCAAACGAACGCGCATTTCCAGGCCGGCCTTTTGAAGCGCGAGCTGCGCCGTTCGGCCGAAGAAAATTCGTCCGAAACTGTGATCGCCCGTTCGCGCTCGACCATTACTAGGTGAGTGCCGGCACTGGCGCTTGGTTGGCCGAGCGGTCCCACTACAGGCTCACCGCGAAACCGAGCGCCGCGTGTGCCGCGACGCTCGAGGTCTGACCGACGAGCTCGTAGGGCTCGCGTGTGCTGAAGCGTCGCTCGACGAGCGGGACGAAACCGCCGAGATCAACGAACATTCCCACATGAGCTTTTAGGTTCAAATGCACGCGTGCCAACGCCCCGCCCGCCCAGTAGCTGCGCCGGGCCGAAGATTTGACGTCGACGTCTACCCCTTCCGCCGTGAGGAACGCTCCTTCGGCCGCCAGCGCAGCTGCAAGCCGCACGCGGGAACCCAGCTGCAACGCTGGCGGTCCTACTCCGAGCAGCAAACCACCAAAGCCGAAGCGAGCCCTGCGCGCGGACCCGACTACGTCGTTTCTCGAATAGTGAGCTGAAAGCCACCATGTCAGGCTTCTCGACACCAACAAGGAAACGCCTGCTCCCGTCAGGAAGGTCGACGTCATGGGGCGAGTAGCGACTACTTGTAGAGCCAGCTCGAGCTTACGCGGCGTCTGCGCCTGCTGGACAGAGTCGACGCGCTGTGGCGGCGGCCCTGGATTGGGGGCGAGGGGCGTCGCTCGGGGCCGCGCGGCTTGCGCCCGCTGCGTGCGCTCGATCATGAGCGCCGCTATCAACGCCAAAGCGTCGGCGACTTCTTCACAGCTGCGCGCCTCGACCTCGCGCGCGTTGGCGTCGGTGTCGGTTCCCGCCCGTAGCTCACCCCGCGCGCCACTACCGCTCGTATCGAGTGACACGCGCAGCCGCAAGCTCTCCGCGGCGTCGACTAGCCGAACCTGCGCGCGTGAGGTGAGGCGTCTCAGAAATTCCGGCTGGGTGGGGCAGCCGCTCGTTGCGCGGAATTCCAGCTTCATCGCCACGGGCACCTCGGCCTGCGCGGGCTTGGAGCTCATTGCCGCCGCGAGCGTCGCCAGAGCCAGCAGCATTTCGCGGCGATCTCGCACCGAACGAGCTTGTCACGCCTCTCCCTACATTCAAATACCTTGGGCTGCGTACGTTTTCCGTGATCGCTCGGCCGCCCTCCACCATTACTCTTTGACGTCGTCCATGAGCCCGAAGCTAGCCAGCACGGCCCAGCTGCCGCCTGCGGTCGATGCCGCTCGGCTCGAAGTGCTGTTCGCGCAGCATTTCACGTTCATTTGGCGGCTTCTTCGGCGGCTGGGGCTCGACGCCGAAACGGCCGACGACGCGGCCCAGCAAGCCTTCCTGATCGCCGCCGAACGTTTGTCCGACATTCGCCCAGGCTGCGAGCGCTCGTTCTTGTACGGGACCGCGCTGCGCTTGTTTCGCGACCTGCGGCGCGCCGAGCTGCGCACCGTTCGTGACTCTGGTCACGATCTGGTGAGCGAGCAACCCAACGTCGAAGAGCGCATCGACGAGCAGCGCGCGCTCCAATGGCTGGACGCCGCTCTGGCCGGCCTGGAGCAAGACTTGCGCGAAGTCTTCGTGCTGTTCGAGCTCGAACGCCTGCCCACGCCGCAGATTGCCGAGTTGCTCGGCATTCCGGTCGGCACGGCCGCCTCACGCTTGCGGCGCGCGCGGGTGGAGTTTCGCGTGTTGGTCGCGCGCCTGTCCAAACCCCGCGCAGGAGGGACGTCATGAAGGACCCGCAACCGTTGCTCGATGATGGCGCGACGGAGCTCGAGCTGCGGCTCTTGCAGGCGGGCGACGCCGATCGGCCGAGCGCCAAGGCTCGGCAGGCTGCGCTGGCTGCGCTGGGCCTAACCGGCGCTGTGCTGAGCGCCTCGTCTTCAGCAGCGGCTGCGACGGCTGGCAACACGGCGCTGTCTTCGGGAGCGCGCTTTGTTGCCGCGAAGTGGTGGGCGATGGGCGCGCTGGTCACGGCCGGCGGTATCGGCGTGGGCTACGCAACGCTGACGAGCTCGCCGGCAGGTACGCCGAGCGCCGTGGTCGCGCCTCGGCTTTCGCAGCCTCCGCTGGTGCCGACCGCCGCGCTGCTGCCCGAGCCCGAGCTGTCCGCTTCGGCCCGCCCGGCGCTCACGACCCCGCGAGAGCGGCTGACTTCGCCGCAGCCGCGCAGCTCGAGCAGCGCCGGCAGCCTGGGCATTCAAGAGCAGATAGTCTTGGTCGATCGCGCTCGCGCCGCCGTGGCCGCCCAACAGCCTGCTACGGCCCTGGCCGCGCTGGACGAATACCAGCGGCGCTTTCCTGGCGGCGTGTTGGCACAAGAGGCCACGCTGCTGCGCATCGACGCGCTGCTGGCGCGCGGTGACAGGGCCTCTGCTGCGCGCCTCGGCCGCCAATTCTTGGAGCGCTACCCTCGTAGCCCCATGGCCGCGCGCGTGAAGACGCTGATCGACGGCTGAAGCGTCGCCGCCCACGAGGTTTTGGGCCCTCTTGGTACCGGAAATTTCCAGGTTGGAGGCGGAATTTCGCTTCGACGTCGCACGTCGCCGTGATCGCTTCTTCGCTGCCAGCCATTGCTCTGCATGTCAGCGATGCAGCGTGACCAAGCGCTCCAGGGGCTCAGCGGCATGTCGCAGCGACGGCCAGTCGCCTGCCTCGGCGCGTGGGTAGGCGTTTGGCTTTCGACGGCGTGCACCGCAGTCATCGATGGTGGCCGAGCCGCTGGCGCTGACGTCACGGACTCGGGTGGCGCCGCGGTTCAGGGCTCTGCGGGGGCTGGGGTGCCCAGTGTGGGAGGCACAGGGGCCAGTGTTGGCCTGATGCGCGTGACGACCGAGCCGCTCCACCGTTTGAATCGGCTCGAGTACGCCAACACCGTGCGCGATCTACTGGGCACGGTGCCGCCGCCCACGAGCGCATTTCCGCCCGACCCGGCCAGCGACGGGCTCGACAACGCAGCGGACGGCTTGACCTTCGGCGCGACCCTGTTCGATCTGTACCTGGCGACGGCCAGAGACCTCGCGAACAGCACGCTCGACGCCGCGCCGCGGTACCACCAACGTCTACTCGCGGCCGAGCACCACCAGGGCGGTGTGGCATACGGGGCTTGGGGCTGGCTCGTCGGCTCGGGCCAGATTTCGGGCTCGCTCGACGCGCCCCAAGCCGAGTCGGTCACGTTCTCCGTGCTCGCGGGCGGGACCACATCGCAGGCCGCGGTGCCAGCCATGACGCTGTGGCTCGACGGCAAGGCGCTGAAATCGTGGACGGTTTCGAGCCCCGTCTCGGCGCCCACCGTGTTCAGCGTCCAGGCGCCGCTCGCGGCCGGTAACCACGACGTCAGGCTCACCTTCGACAATCGCGAGGATAATGCTCCCGCCAACAAGTTCAACCAGCTGGTCGTCGGCTATGTCGACGTCCAGGGCGCGGAGCTGACGACTCCGAGCAATCGAGGCTCGGTCTATGCTTGCGAACCGGACGCAACCGCCGATCCAGACGGTTGCTACCGTTCGAACATCACCCAGTTTGCGACGCGAGCCTGGCGCCGGCCGTTGACGCAGCTCGAGTCCGACGAGCTCTGGACGCTATGGCAGACGCTCGCCGCGAACGAGACCAAGGACGTCGCCGTCAAGCTCCTGGTTCGCGCGGTCCTGGTGTCGTCGAAGTTTCTATTTCGCATCAGCGTGCCTGGTTCGTACTCCACGGCGGCGCTCAAGAACACGACTGACAGCGCGCCCCTCGACGACTACGCGCTGGCGAGCCGGCTGTCGTACTTCTTGTGGAGCAGCATGCCCGATGCATCGCTACTCGACGCGGCCAAGGCGCTCGAGCTACGCGAGGACGCCGGGCTGCAGGCGTCCGTTCGACGGATGCTGCAAGACGAGAAGGCGAAGGCGTTGGTCGATGGCTTCGCGGAGCAGTGGCTGGGCGTGCGCGCGCTTGCCAACGTCATGCCCGACCCTGCAACCTATCCGGCCTTCGACGCTGCGCTCAAACCAGCCATGGCCCAGCAGGCCAAGCTGTTCTTTGCGGAATTTCTGCGCAATGGCCGCCCGCTCACGGACATGTTGGCGCCGGGGTTCGACTACCTTAGCGATAGGTTGGCGACCCATTACGGTCTCCCGACGCCGGGCAGCGAGAAGCTGACGCGCGTCGAGTTGCCGAGTGGCGCGCGCGCCGGCTTGTTGATGCAGGGCGGCTGGCTCACGGCTACCTCGGAGTCCACGCGGACTTCACCCGTGCGGCGCGGACGCTTCGTTCTCGAGGAGCTGTTGTGCGCGCCGGTGCCCTCGCCGCCGGACAACGTGCCGCCCTTCGAGGAAGGTCGTCAAGGCGTTACCATCCGCGAAACGTTGGCGGAGCATCGCACCAATCCAGCGTGCGCGGGCTGCCACGACTTGCTCGATCCGATCGGGCTCGGTCTGGAAGAGTTGGATGGCGTGGGCGCGTTCCGTGCTCAGGAGCTTGGCAGAGCGTTGGACTCGTCAGGTGCCTTGCCGCCGCAAAACGTCCCCTTCACCGGTGCGGCTCAGCTCGCGGCGTTGCTGCAAGCCGACCCCAGGTTCACCAGCTGCCTGTCTCGCAAGCTGATGGCGTATGCCTTGGGCAGAAGGTTCGTGGACGCCGATGCGCCCTTCTTGGATGAAACGGTGAGCGCCCTGCGCGAGCGCGGCTCTTCCTTGGATCAACTGCTCGAGCTTGTCGTGCTGTCGCCCGCGTTTCGCGCGCGCTCGGCCAATTTGACGGAGTAATCATGAGGTTTTCTCGACGAAAGTTGCTGGGCGCTGCGGGTGTCGCCATCGCGCTGCCAGCGCTCGAGGCGCTCCAGCCCAAGCTTGGGTACACGCAGAGCAAGCCCGCACCTAAGCGCTTCCTCGTGTACTTTGCGCCCAACGGTCGGGTGCCCGCCAACTGGACGCCGAAGGAGACCGGCACGACGTTCTCGCTCCAAGCCGCGTCGAAGTCGTTCGAGCCGTTCAAGAAGGATCTGATCTTTCTCACGGGGCTCTACCACGGCTCGGGCGTCAAATCGGGGGGAGGCGGCGCGCACGCCAAGGGCTGTGGAACTCTGCTCACCTCCACCACAGTGCTGCCCAACATGTCCAAGCTGGACAACGGCATCTCGCTCGACCAGGCCATGGTCAAGGCGCTCGCACCGTCGACGCCTTACCCCTCGCTGCAATGGGGAGCCGGTGAGCCTTGGGCGTGTGACGCCGGCGGCGCTTCTTGCCAGTACACGCAAACGCTGTCGTGGAGTGGCGCCAACTCACCGCTGATGCCCGTGACGGATCCGTTGACCGCGTTCAACCAGATATTCGGCGGTGGCGAGGGCGCAAACGAGGCAGAGCAGGCCAAGCGCAGGGTATCGCTCCAAAGTGTGCTCGATTACGTGCAAAGCGACGCCAAGCAGCTACGGGCTACGCTGGGTGCGGGAGACAAGGCGCGACTCGACGAGTACCTGACGTCCGTGCGCGAAGTCGAGCTTCGCTTGACCAATCCGGGTGGCGCGTGTGAAGCGGGTCCTGCGCCGGGGGGCGGGCTGGACTACCCCGCTCGCGTTCAAGCGTTCAACGAGCTCATCGTCTTGGCGCTCCAATGCGGGCAGACGCAGATTCTCACGTTCATGATCGAGAACGGGCTCAGCAGTCGGCCCCACCCGTTCTTGAACGCGCCAACTGGGCATCACGCCCTCAGTCATGGTGCCGGCCCGGACCAACTGTTGCGCGTCGAGACCTGGCAGACCGAGCAAGCGGCTGCCTTGGTCAAGAAGCTCCAAGACGCCAAAGAGCTGGACGGTAGCTCGCTGCTCGACAGCTCCATCGTGCTGTTTACGTCCGACATGGGCCTCGGCAACAGCCACGATCACACCAACCTCGCCCCGGTCTTGCTCGGTAGGGGTGGCGGGGCGTTGAACGTAGGTCGTGCCATCGACGCCAAGCGTGCGCCGCTCGGCAACCTCTACGTGGCCTTGCTTCAAGCCATGGGCATCGAGACAACCACGTTCGGCGAAGACGGGGTGGCGCCGCTCAATGGAGTGTTGGCTTGATGCCGCGTCGCTGTGGCGCGCCTTGGCTACCGATGAGCGGTCATGGGCTCGTGACGCGCACGTCGTCGAACATCGCGGCGGTGTTGGTGCCACCAATGGCGACGGTGCCTTGGGACAACCGAGCGTCGGTGGTGTCGATGCGTAGGTTTCCGTCGACGAACAACTTCAAGCTCGAGCCCACGAGCTCGAAGCGTAGCTGGTACCAAACGTCGGTCGTCACGCCGAAATTGGGGCTCGTCTTGATGGCAGCGGGCGGCGCGCCACCGACGCTGGCTCGTATCGCCACGCGCCCGTCTGGGCGCAGGACCGCAGCTAGGTAGTTGTCGATGTTGCTGAAGCGACCGTAGATGGTGACGACGTCCGAGGTGCTGGTGCCGCCGAAATTCAGCACCTTTACTTTTGCCTCGATGATCTGATCCGTCCACGTACCTTGGGTCGCCACGGCCGCGTAGAAATCAGCAAAAGTCGGGTTCTGTTGGTAGACCTTGCCCGAGCCTTCCGGGGCGTCCACGACGGACCACGCGCTGCCGGCGATGGCGAGCCATTGGCTGGCCGTGCCCGCCTCGAAATCGTCGAAAAAGAGCGGGTCTTGCTCGTTGCCCGCGCCCGCTTGCCCGGCAGCGCCGCTCGTCGTTTCGCCGCCGCCGTTGCCCGCGGCGCCTACGCTCGTACCGCCGTTCGCTCCGCCGCCGCCCGTTTCGGAGGCTCCACCGACTGAGCTCGCGCCCGCCGCGCCGCTGCCCCCCGTGGTCGTCGTGCCACTCGTAGCTTGCTCCCCGGCCGTCAGCTGTTCGCCTCCGTTGCTCGACGCACCCCCGTCGTCATCATCCGATGGCGTGACGAAGTACCCCGGGAATTGGCAAGCCGTGCCGGCGCAGCAGGCGAGCATGAGCCCAAGGCAGATGTTCCGACCCCGGCGATGCTCGACTCGCCTCGAGCCAGCGCGAGCTGAACCTCCGCTCATCAACCGAGCAATGTATTCCGCTTCCCGGGCGTCGTACAGGATTGCCCGGTGCGCACGACGTAGTTCGCTCACCTACATTCGGCTCACTGCCTTGCTACGGGCTCTTCGCGTCGAAGTGTCGCGTCAGTGTTTCCCACTTCGTTACCCAGCGAGCCGCCCTCGTCGAAGGGCGCAGCGCGATCGCGGCGCTTGCCTGGGGCAGGCCCGGCGCGCCGACGAGCCCGCAACCGTACTCATAGGGCACCGGCTGGGCGCTATCCATGTAAGTCGTGACGGGGCTGACCTGCACGACGATGGGCTCGTTGCAGGCGCCGTCGGGGTCCTTTCGGGCGACCATCCACTTGGCTTGCTCTTCCAAGAAAGTTCGCAGGCGCTCGCGGATGTCGCTCCCGGCGAGCAGGTCGACACCCTGGACGCGAGCCATGGCCAGCGTGTTGAAGATGGATCGCACCCCCAGCCCCTGATGGCCCAAGTCGCGGCAAGTCTCCATCGTCATGCCAGGGACGTAGCGCGGCGTGTCCCACAGCGCGCCCAGCGCGGCATCGGTGATGCTTCGATGGGGCTTCGGTGGCAGCCGGCCGTCGCTCGCGATGTAGAAGTACGATGGCGTATTGTCGCGCCACTGCTGCAGGGCGCGCTCGAGCAACGCGGCATCGTCCAAGAAGATGGCGATGGCCACGTGCGCTTCGATCCGCGAGTGCAGCCAGTTGGCGGGGTTGGCCTGGGTTTCGTCCGAGACCAGCGGCAGAAGCAACCGCAAGAAGCTCGAGGTGCGCCGGGTGAGGTCGGCGTTCCAACCGGCGTAGGTGTAGCGCAGAATTTCGGCGGCATTTGCGAACCAAGGCGCGGTCCATCCGGCTTGGAGGAGCGCGTTGTTGCCCTTCGCGCCGGCGCGCGGCTCGGGATCGAAGCCTTGAAAATTGTCGGCCCACGCGCGAATGAAGCGGATGGCCTCATCCGAATCGTCTTTGCTGTCCGTCAAGTAGCCGAGTAGCGCCAGCGAGTAGGCGTCGATGCCGTTTTCGACCGCGTAGTCGCACTCCAAGATCTTGTTGCCGTTCTCGTCCAAGTTGTAGCCACCGCAGAAGATTTTGCGATCCTTGGGCGGCGTATGCAGCCTTCGCGCAGCGACGCGCTCTTTGAGATGAGCAAGCTCGCTGGTCCACGGCTGTTCGCCGTTTGCAATGCGCTGTTTGATGGCTGCAAGCTCGTCAGCCGAATTGAGCAGACCGGGATGGCGAACGCCGCTTGGGCTCGTACCGCCCGCGCCGGCTTGCCCGGCCATTTCACTGGGGGCGCCGGCCGCGTTTGCTTGGCCTGCGCCGCCCACCTCGGCGTGCGTCCCGGCGACGCTTGGCGCGCCTCCCAGGTTGGAGGCCCCGCCTGCGCTCGGCAGCGGACCTGTGCCCGCCAGCGTGGTCGCGACCCCTCCATTCGTCACGTTCCCGCCGGCAGCAGGAGTTTCGCCCCTCGGGGCGACCTCTGCGCAGCCGAGGATTCCCACGAAGACGCAGCAGGTGACGAGCTGGTTCAGGCAAGCGGGCAGGGGCATCTGACAGCAATGGGCGGCACGCCCGAATCGATCAGTATTTGTTGCCTACGGCTTGCTCGGAGCAACCCAGCGTAGCGCGTTCCATATCGAGGTTTTGGCTTCTGGCGTGCTGAAGTTGGCTGCAGAGTGCCCCAGCATCGAATAGTAGGCTCGGCCCTTACCGACCTCGTGCGCCCAAGCCACCGGGCGGTCACTGCCACCCGGCGCGGCGGTCAGGGCGGCGCGCACCAGCACGGAGACTTGCGGATCTTGGCTGGGGTCTGCCGTCATGGCGAGGAAGTCGTCCTTGACGTCGAAGGTGTGAGGCATGCCCTTCATGATGGGGTGGGCGCCATCCACGACCGTGAACGTCATGGGTTGGACCGCGCCCACGTGGCCCTTGGCCAAAGCACCGCCGCCGAGCACGCGCATGAAGGGCCAGTCTTTCTCGACCCAGAGCGCGTAGTGCCAACCAACCCAGCCGCCGCCTTGGCGGACGAACGCCTCGAGCGCGCTCCGCTGGCTGGCGCTGAGCACTTGGCCCACGTAGTCGGGGCTCGCAAACGCGACGACGTCGAACCCAGCCAAGCTTTCGCTGGAAAAATCGGCAGCTTTGTCGGTGACCACGAGCTCGAAGCCGTGCTCGGTGGCCAGCGCCTGCAGCAGCTTTTCGTCGCCGCCTCCGCCCGTATGTCCGCGCAGCTTGCCCGTGTCGGGGTTGATGTCGACGTGGTTGTACGCGAGCACACGCCGCAGCTGTCGGGCGGGCTCTCCGCCGGAGCCACCCGCGGCCATCGCTCCGGCGCTGCCCGTGCAACCACCACCGGAGCAACCGCCGAGCGGTACACCTGTCCCGCCAGCGCCAGTGGAGGCTCCGCCGGCTCCGCCACCGCCGGTGTCTGTACCGGCGCGCGTCGACACCGCTCCGGCCGTCCCCGATGCCGTGCTTCCTCCGCCGTTCACGGCACCACCGGTTCCGGCAGTGCCAGCCAACGCCGAATCGAGACCTGTGTCTTCGGCCTGCTCGCCGCAACCCAGGGCCGCGAGCCATGTCACCACTGCAGCCGTACCAATACGCAAGGTCATGAAAACTCCTAGACCAGCAGCGGCAGCGTCGACGTCGATTCGCCGCCGCTCCAGCCCCAGTTCGTTTGCTCGAGACCCAAGGCCTGGACGATCGTGTGACCGACGTCGGAGATGTTGCCGTTCGGTAGGCGCACGTGATTGCCCGCCTTCAGTCTCCCGCCGGCTTTGCCCGCAAGAATGACTGGAAACTCGTCGTGCTTGTGGTGCCAGCCGCTGCCGTACTCGCTGGTCGCGTAGATCAGCATGTTGTCGAGCAGCGTTCCTCCGCCGGGCGCGGCGTCGGCGGCGAGCCGACCGAGCAGGTTTTGCAGCGCGGTGAACGTGAGCAGGGCGTTGCCCGCCGCCTCGTCGTGCTTGCCAGCGTGCAGCGCGCCATGGTTAGCGGTAGAACCAGGACCGTCTTGGACGCCCTTGCCGTCCATCCGGTAGCCGTGCGCGCCACCGGTAACCATGAAGCTGAAGACACGAGTGATGTCACAGCGCAGAGCGGCGACCAGGATCTGCGCCTGAAGGTCGAAGGCTTGAAGCAGCGTCTTTCCCCGGACGGTTGGCTCGGCCGGCGCGTTGCAAGCCAGCGGTGTGGCCTGCAGCTGTAGCTCGATGCTGCGTAGACCGTCCAAGTGCTTCTCGAGCCGCGCCTGGTCGGCGGATCCGACGCGCGCCTTGAGAGCTCTTGCATCGCTCAACACGGCGTTGAGAGCGCTTTGCAGGTGGGCACCCGTTCGGTCGCCCGCCGGCCCCGCGACGAAGCCACCGAACAACCGAGTGTAGAGCGCCTTCGGGTCTGTCAGCGGCTTGAGGGGCTGATTTTTGCCGTCCATCGTCACGCAGTTCCAGCCCGAGTGGCTCTTGAAGAAATCCGTAGCTGCGCAGATTTGGACGGAGCTCAGGCGCGGAGGCGTCGCATAAAAGCTCGCATCTCTCGCGACTACACGGTCGATGCTGGGCCGTGAGTAGGTGTAGAGCAAATCGCTCCGGTCGATGTCGGAGCAACCGTCGCCCGTGAGCGCGATGGTTTGCCCGCTGTAGTGGGTGACGCGATCCTTGACCTGGTGCCGCGACGTTCCGAGGCCCGTAACGACGTTCAGGTAGTCGCGTGAACCTGCGAGCGGCTCGAGCAGCGGAGACAGGGCTAGCGGCGTAACGCCTGCGGCGCCGCTGGGTGTGTAGACGTCCGCCGCTTTGGACAGCGCGTCGTTCGACGTCGAGTGAGGCAACCCACCACCCCAAAAGAACAGCCCGAAACCTCGGGGATTGAGGCTCTGAGCCAGGGCCTCGCCTCGACCCTCGCCCATGCACTCGAGCAGCGGGAGCGCGAGCGTGACCAGCGAGCCGCGGACGCTGCCGCGGAGAAGTGTGCGCCGGGTAACGCGAATCATGGTGCCACCTCCAGGTCGTTGCCGGCGTAGCGAAAGCTGTCGCTCGCCACCAACGCGGCAACGAGCTGTTTGAATTCGTAGCCCTGGGTCAATGCGTCGGCGAGCTGCTGAATGACGCCGCTCTCGCCCGCTTCGGTTTCTCGACGCGCAGTAGCGTAGCGAAAGAGTTGGCGCGCGACGCACTCGGCGACCTTGGGGTCGTCCGCCAGGCGTGCGCCCAGCTCGGCGGCGCCCACCACGGGCGTGCCGTTCCACTCCGAGCTGGCGTCGACGGGCGAGCCGTCGGCGTAGTTGGTACGGTAACGCCCGAACTGATCGAAGTCCTCCATGCCGACCCCGATGGGGGCCATCAGTGAATGGCAACCCGCGCAGCTCGGTTGGCTGCGGTGTAGCTCCAGCACTTGGCGCACCGACATGGCGACGGGGTCGCCCACGTCCTCGAGTTGCGGCACGTTGTCGGGCGGATCGGGCACCCTCGTACACAGCAGCCGCACCTGCACGTAAAAGCCTCGGTTGGTGGGCTTCGTTCGATCCTGCGCGCCCTCGGCGGTCAGGATCGCGCCTGTCGTGAGCAACCCAGCGCGATGGCTCGATGGCGGAAGGGTGACGGCAACCGAGCCAGGACCGGTAACACCGGTCACGCCGTAAAGCTCGGCGAGCGGGCCGTTCAGGTAGGTGTTTCGGGTGGTGAACAGCTGCCTGAAGTCAGCGCCCGGCTTGAGCGCGTCGGCCACGAGTCCCAGCACCTCGCCGCGCATTCCCGCGGCTATCGCCTTGTCTCGAGCGGGGGCCGCGTTGGGGAAGTCGAGCAATCCCGTGTTCTCCAGCTCCAAGTACTCCGAAAAGAAGTGCTCCAAGCCCAAACCAACGGCCGAGGCATAGAGTCGGTCGAGCTGCTCGGTCAGCTTGGCCTCGTCGTGGAGCGCCCCCTGCGCCGCTAGTTGAAGCAGCGTGTCGTCGGGGCCGTCGTTGGTCGTCAAGAACGACAGCCTGGACGCCAAAGCGTAGTCGTCGAAGCGGTGACCACCGGGCACCGTGTCGTCAGGCAACGTACGCTCTTCGCGATACAAGAATGCTGGCGAAGCGAGCAGCGCGGTGAGCGCGAAGCGCAAGCCCTGCCACAGATCGCCCTCGGCCGTATCGGCAACGAGCTTCGAGTACTGCGAGCGCTCGTCCTCGCTCAGGGGCCGCCGGAGCAAACGCGTGCCGGTCTCGGTCAAAAAGCTCTCGATGCAGCTGGCGTCGACGTTGGGGGCCGCCGGACACGGCAAGAGCTGCGCGCGCAGGGCCTCGTCGCCGGTGACCTGCTGGGCCACGCTCTGCGCGGCCTGCCAAAACAGGGAAACCGCGGTCTCGCTCACGGGTTCGCGCGCCGCGCCGATCACCGCGTAGAAATCGGGGTTGTTGTCGGACTCGAGCTCGGGCACGACGATGCCCGCACCGAACACGCGCCGCACCGCGTTTCGATACTGAGTGACCGTGAGGTGCGGCAGCGTTCGCGGCCCGGGCGCGTTGGCGGCTGTCGGGCTGGTGCCGGCGCTGGCGGTCGGACTGCCGCCGACCGTACCCCCGCCCGAGCCTGATGACGCTCCTGCCGCGGAGTCGGGGGCCGCGCGGGTCGACGCAGCCCCATCGGGGTCAGCGCAACCGAGGAGCGCCAGGCAAGCGCCCCAGCCGTATCGGAGCGCTCGGGCGCGTCGAGCTAGAACGCCAAGGTCACGCGGTCCGCAACTTCGGTGCGACATGCTTGTACGCAGTTGACGGTCTCGGCTCGGCGGCGCGACACGATATTTGGCGAATTTCTCGCGGAAAAATCGCCTGTAGCTCCGAACAAAAGCGTGATCGCTCGCGCCTCGTCGCACATACAACCCATTGCTGGGCGCTCAGCGAGCCGGCAGCTGAGCGAGCATGCCCAGGCGGGTGGGTGAACGCTGGCCCCTCAGCTGCACCGAAATCCAGTTCACCCCTGGCCGCAAGGTCAGCGGTTCCGTGCTCGCAAGGTAGGGGGCACAGTCGGTGAGGGCGCAGTCGGCGCAGACGCGCCAGTCGGCGAAGCCGTTCTCGACGCCCTTCATCTCGTAGACGAGCGGTTCCTTGCCGGTCCATTCGAGCGCGAGTAGCGCCTCGTCGGGTGGTAGCAGGGAGACGAACAGCTCTGGCGGAGCTTCGTCGAGACGCAGCGGCACAATGGCTTCGCCGCAGTGTGCACCGATGAAGGTTCCGGTCTGAACGCGAAACGACTGTTTGGCTTGGTCTGCCGACGTCGCGCTGCCGCGGTTCACGAAATATTGGCTGCTGCCCCATCGCGCGAGCTGCAGCACGTGCGTCGACGTCGCTCGGCCAGTCAAAACGCTGAAAGGCGGGGGAACTTCTGGGGAGCAGGTCTCGACAGTGGCATCCCAGTACGTGCTATCGATCGCCACCGCGGCGGGGCTGTCCAAGCTAAAGACGTGGCGCAGGTATTCGCTATCGCCCGGGCACGCGACGGATGGTGTGTCGTTTTCGCTCCAATCGAGCTGGGTGTTGTCGGCGACACCGTCGCAAGCGTAGGGCGAGGGTGAAGCGTGCGCCTCCGCCCATGCGTCGTCCAAACTCACGCCGTAGAGCTCCTCGAACAACCGCGCCAGCCCGTCGGGGGCGGCTCCGGCTTGCCGGTAGAGCTCGACGAGCTTGGCTGCTCCGTGCTGGCGATAGAGGTAGCCGACCAGCGCAGCACCGGAGTCGTAGAGGCGCCAATCGGAAGAGCCGGCCGGGAGCTGCACGAGCTCTTGCCACGGGTCGGGCGAGCTCGGCACGCCGACGCCGTTGAAGCCGAAGGTGCTGGCCACGCCCTCGACCAGCAAGGGGTTGGGGTGCCCAACGTTGGAGAGCGCTGCGTGCACCACCTCGTGTGTGTTGGCGAACGAGCCAGCGTAAATCGTGGAGCCAGCAGCGCAGGAGATGTCAGGCCTGGGGCAGGGCCACGTCTCGGCCTGCGCTGGCTCGCTCACATGAACGTAGACAATGCGCTCTGGCCCCCGAATCCCTAGCGCCTGCTCGACAGCCTCGAGGCGAGCCAACAGGCGCTGAGGTGCGTCGGTGCAAGAAGACAGGTCCGTATCGGACCGATACTCGAGCCGGCCGAGGTCGGCGCGCACGGGAGGCAGCTCGGGCTCGTCATTCGAGCAAGCAGCCACCACTAACCCAACCAGCGCCGTGCGCACCACGCGGGCAAGCCTAGCAGAGACTCGCGATCTGCTCGGAGACCTTCCAGAATTGCTCGACCTTCGCGTCGTCCGGGTCGGGCTTTGGCGACGTTGCGGTCATACCCTGACAGGTCTAGGTAGAGGGGCGTGCTAGCCGCTTGTGTCCAATGACCGTCGTCGATACCTACCCACTGTTTACCGTCAGCCACCTTCAAGATAGTCGCGAGTTTTTCACTCGCCATTTCGGAATGCAGGTCGTGTTCGAGGCGAGCTGGGTGGCCATGCTCTCTCACACCAATGCCGGGTCGATCAGCGTTGGCTTGATGTCGAGCGACCATCCGTCCAGCCCACCCGGGCCCGAAGTCTTTGACGGCCGCGGCATGATCCTTACGCTTCAGGTGGATGATGCCCGAGCCCTGCACGCCAGCCTGAGGGGCGCAGGCGTACCCATCGCTCACTCCCTCGCTGATGCGCCTTGGGGACAGCGCCGGTTCGTCGTAACGGACCCATCCGGAATCTTCGTCGACGTCGTGCAACAAATCGAGCCTGCCCCCGGCTTCTGGGACCCCTATGTCGGGTAAGGCGTTCGAAAGCTGGAGCGCGTTCCGGCGGCGGGTGGGCCGCGCGAGCAGCTTTGGCTAGCAGAGACTCGCGATCTGCTCGGAGACCTTCCACAACCGCTCGGCCAATTGCACGTCGTCGGTGTCGGGTCGGGCTTTGGAGACGTTGCAGTTTGCGAGGTATTGACCGCTGATGCGCGCGGCGTCTGGGTGCGCGGCCGCGTACACCTGTGTCGCCGCGCCTTGCCCCACATTTTTGAGGAAGATGGGCCCAGCCGCAGTCATGGCGGCGGCCGCGAGCCCGGGCATGTGGCGCTGCAGCTCCGTGCGAACGACGCCGGGATGGACGGCGTTGGCCGTGCGGGCAGTGCCGGCAAAGCGGCGCGCCAAGTGCTTGGCGAACAGCACGTTAGCGAACTTGGAGCGACCGTAGGCCTCCCAGGCGGTGTAGCGCCCTTCACCCCGTAGGTTGTCGAAGTCGATGCCCACCGCTGGCGCGCGCTTGTGAAACGCGCTGCTCACCATCACGACGCGACCCTGGGTCGAGAGCGTCTCCAGCAGGCCCGTCACCAGCAAGAAGTGGCCCACGTGGTTGGTGAAGAACTGCAGCTCGTAGCCCAGCGCGCGCTGCAAGGTGGGCAGCGCCATGATGCCGGCGTTGCAGATGATGCCGTCGAGCTCGAAGCCCTGACGCTTCACGCTCTCGACGCAGCTGCGCACGCTGTTTGGCTCGCTCAGCTCACAAGCAAGCGGCAGCGCCCGTCCCTCGAGCGCCGCGCAGGCGCGCTCGGCGCTTGCCAGCGTGCGGCCAGTGCCAATCACCCGCGCCCCGCGCAGCGCCAGCACCCGGGCCGTCTCTCGGCCAATCCCAGACCCGCAGCCGGTCACCAAAAAGCTCTTGCCCGAAAGCGACAACCCTTCGGTCACCTGCTCGGCGCTCGAGCCATAGCCAAAGCCGCTCGGACCGCGCCCTGCCAACATCGAATACAACGACACGTTGCTCTCTTAGGGCTACCGCGCTGCCGCCCGGAAGCCCCGCCGCGTCGACTTAACAGTTCTTCGTCAACGCTCGCTCGTACGCTCGAGCACCGCGAACACAGGCAGGTGATCCGAATTGCCGGCCTTCACCACGCCCGCCGCCAAGACCGTGAGGTCGCGGCTGTGAGCGATGTGGTCGAAGCGTCGTGAAACCCGGCCCACGCTCGTCTGCCAGCTCCAGGTGTCGTCGTGGCTAAAATCGGGCAGCGCCGAGTGCAGGCCTCGCTGTTCCAACCAGCCCAGCGCGCCGCCGTGCTCGCTCTCGTTGAAGTCTCCAGCTACCAGCGTCGGCAAGCCCGGCTCGAGATTGGCCGCGTACAGCGCGATTTGACTTTTGCGGATCGGCGGCGTCGTCACCATGCCGCTGAGCACGCCTCCCACGTTCGGACCGCTGTCACCGAGCTGCGGCCGCAAATGCACGTTCAGCACCTGCAGCGGACCGAGCGGACTCTCGACGCGGAGCCGCCAACCCGGAAACCATCCCCCCGGCGGCGGCTCGATGTACTCCAGCTCCGTCACCTCGTATTTCGACATCACCCCCAAGCCCCCCGCCAAGCAGCAATGCCGGAACTGCACATAAGGGTACTCTGCGCCAAATCGTTCCCGCAGCGCGTCCTCCCACTCTTCGCTCGTCTCTTGGAGCAGCACCAAATCCGAAGGCTGTTTCGCGATCGCGTCCAGCGTCGCCACGTCCCCCGCCAACCCATAATTGAGGTTGTACGAAAGCACCGCCAAACTGCGCCCGCCCTCCGTCGGCGCCCGCGCCGGCCGCAGCGGCTTCTCGGCGCAAGATGCCGCAATCACCGGCGCAGCCAGCGCAGAAAGCCAAAGCCAACGTCGTTTTTGGTGCATCGGTTGGTCCTCCAACCTTGGACTTACGACGCGGCCCTGCCTTTGCTTCCTCGAGGGCAAGCGCTTTGCCCTCGAGGGTAGGCGCCGCTCGAGTACGATCGGGAATGGCAGGGCCCGATGAGCCTCGCGTGGTATGCTGCCGCATTCGAGCAGGAGGGTGGTGGTGACGACGATTCTTGGCAGCGATGCGTTCAGACGGCGCTTGATGACGGCAATCGGAGCGAGCGCGTTGCTCGCGTTCGTCCCGCAATGTGACGATGCCGAGCAAACCCCTTGCGCGACGCCCCCCTGGAGATGCTTCGACCTTGAGTTTGCAGCAAGCTGTGGAGACGCAGGTGCAGCGGGTGCAGCGGGTGCAGCGGGTGCAGCGGGTGCAGCCGTGCCATCGACTTGCCCTGACCCGAGCGAGGTGCGCGAGTGCGCTACCAGCTCGGGTTGGATTATCAAGGACACGCCCGCGGTTCAGAACGGAACGCGTTGTTGCTACGAGGAAACAAAACTTTGTCCCGGTGGGCGGCCATTCACCGTCGGTAGCGTCGCGCGCACCGCCAGCTCGGTCGGGAGGAGCGACTGGTCACGCTCCCTCGAGTCACTCGAGGCTGCGGTGGGCGACGCAGCCGACGCTGCAGTCATCGCTCGTGGCTGGCTCGAGGACGCGTTCGCCGAGCATGCATCGATCGCATCGTTCGCTCGCTTCACGCTCGACCTCCTGGCGCTGGGTGCACCTTCTGACCTGGTGCTGGGCGCGCAGCGCGCGGGGCTCGACGAGGTGCGCCACGCGCGCCTCTGTTTCGGGCTTGCTGCGCGCTATTCCGGCGAGTCCGTGGGGCCCGGCGCGCTCGAAATCCAAGGTGCCCTGGACGCGCCAGATCTCGGGAGTTTCGCCGCGCGCACGGTGCGTGAGGGTTGCGTTGGTGAGACGATCGCCGCGCTGAACGTGGCGGAGCAGGCGCGCTGGGCGACGGATCCAGCTCTACGACGGGCGCTCGAGGGCGTAGCACGCGACGAAGCGAACCACGCCGAGCTGGCGTGGAGAGCGGTGCGTTGGGCAGTAGCGCAGGGTAACGCAAGCGTTCGGGGAGCCGTCGCGCGAGCGTTCGACGAGGCCATGCGTTCCGTGGCGGCCACTCGCTCGCGCGCTGAGCCCGACCTACGCGGTCATGGGCGCCTGCGCTCGGTCGACCAAGACCAGGTTAAAGCTCGCGCCCTGATCGACGTCGTCGGTCCTTGCGCCCAGGCGCTCCTCCTCGGCTAGGCTCGGCTCACGCTACGTTGGCAACATCTTAGAGTTGCTGCGGCTCCACCCATCCTCGAAGCCATTGAGTGCCTGCCGAGCGCGAACCACGTGATCCGCGGTGTTGAGCTCGGGCAGGCAGGCGACCGTCTCGTCGATAAGCGCACTCGAAACCGTGTCGACAGCATCACTACTCTTTCACTCGGCCAGGAGCTGGCCGGCGATCATGTCCATCGCGCAGGCGTAGCGGATGGGCCCCGGCTTGGTGGGCGTGAACGCCACCTCGACGGCTTGACCCCGAGGCAGGGGCCGGTTGATCGCGTAGTCCTTGATCACGATGTCGGTGGCGCAGGTGCGTTCCACCTTGCGCCTGACCACGAGCGTGACGGGCTCTGCGCCGAGCCTGGTGAGCAATCGCCGTGCCATGGCATAGGCCGCTGCCCTGCTCGTTGATGCCCAGCGAGGACGCTGAAGAAAATATTGTGATCGCTGGTCGGTCGCTGCCCATTACTCGAGGTGATGCCAACACCGCGACGCCACGAGCGTCTCGTTTTCATTGCTGCAGCCTCAGTTGCCCTGCTTGCGCCTGGCTGCTCCGCTGATGCAGCGTCGGATGGCGCGGAAGGCGGCCAGCCCGGTACCGCGGGTTCGGTGGATAGCAGTCGTGGTGGCGCGGGCGGGCCAGTCGCGGCGGGTGGGAGCGTCGCGATAGGAGGGAGCGCGACCGGCACGGCTGGCAGCACCGCGACGGGCGGCGGCAGCGGCGCGGAACAGGCCGGCAGCGCTGGGGCCTCCGGCAGCGGCGTGGCTGGCTCGGGACCTGCTGGCCCCTGTGATCTGAGTGGAGCCCCCAATGCGCCGGTGAGCAAGTGGGCGTCACCCAACGCCGACGGTACGTTGTCCTATGCCAAGTTGCCCGACGGGTCTCACATCCCGGACTACTCGCACGCCGGCTACATGGGTGGCGGCGTCGCCTTTCCGAGCCCGCCGATCGTCAGTACCATCGAGCCATCCGGCGGCGAAGACGCGGCCGTGATTCAAAAGGCGTTGGACACCGCAGCTTCTCTGCCCATCAACGCAGGGCTGCGCGGAGTCGTGCTGCTGGCGGCCGGCACGTACAACGTCTCTTCCACGCTCAACATTCGCGCGAGCGGGGTCGTGCTGCGAGGACGCGGCTCGGGCAGCGGCGGCACGGTCATGCGCGTTGGGGGGGCGCCGCACACTGCAATCGTCATTAGTGGCTCGGGCGATCGCAGCCGCGCTGGCGAGGCAACCACCATCACCGACGCATACGTTGCGGCAGGGGCGCGCAGCTTTCGAGTGGAAGCCAGCGGCGGATTCAAAGTCGGGGACACCGTGCTGGTGCAGCGTCCAGTCACGAGCGCGTGGATCGAGTTCATGGGCATGGACAACATGGTTCGAAATGGCAAGCGCCAGACATGGATCGGCGCGGGGAGCGTGATCGAGAGCGACCGGATCATTGCTGGCATCGCGGGTAACGAGGTGACGCTCGACGCACCGCTCGCCGACTCGCTCGATCAAAAATACCTGTCGCCCCCCGGCCCAAAACTGGTGCGTTACACGTTCAATGGCCGAATCGAACAGGTCGGTGTCGAAGGCATACGCCTCGTTGCCCCCAAGCAAGCGGCCGGCAACGCCAGCCCACAATTTACTGGCGTCCGCCTCGACGCCGTACAGAACGGTTTCGTACGAGACGTCGTGATCGAAGAATTCGGTTTTGGTATGTCAGTGGGCGACAAGAGCAAGTGGATCACGATTCAGGACAGCGCCGTCCTGCGCACCACGCCAGTGGACAACTCCGCCGGCTATCCATTTCAGTTCGCCGTCACCGGGCAACTCACGCTGTTGATGAATTGCCGGACCTCGGGTGAGGATGCCTTCGCTTACGTCACCCAGGCCAGGGTACCTGGACCAAACGTCGTGCTCGGGCTCACTAGCAACGACGGCGGATCGATCTCTCCGCATCAGCGCTGGGCGACCGGCCTGCTCGTCGACAGCTCGACTATTAGCGGGGGCATCGACATGATGAACCGCGGCTACCTCGGCAGTGGGCACGGCTGGACCATGGGCTTCGGCACCGTTTGGAACAGCACCGCCGCGAGCTTTCTCGTTCAGCTGCCCCCCGGCGCCCCCAATTGGGCCATCGGCTCGAGCGGAACCATCGAGAAGCGTGGCGCGCCCGGCTTGCCCGGTGGCGACGTCCCCAACGGCATTTACGACTCCCACGGAAAGTCCGTTGCCCCAGCGAGCTTGTACCGCGCGCAACTTTGCGGGCGCCTCGGACCCAAAGCACTGTCGAACATCGACGCGAACTCGACGATCCCTCAGTAAAGGCCGAGCCTCAGCTCAGCTCAGCCGCCGGTAGTGAGCCCTTGAGGGCGAACGAAGCGCCGAAGCCTAGGGGGCTTCGACAACCGAAGGTTGGCGCCCCAGACGTCACACAAGTGCGAACTTTTGCAGCCGGTTCACTGTGCCGGGGACGCGGCGAAGCCGCCCGAAGCCGCTCGTGCTCGAGGTTCCGCCCATAGTGAAGCTTTTGGAGAAGGCGGAGCGGTGGCAGGCCATGCTTGAGGGAGGGCAGGTGAGAAGCCGAGCTGCGCTCGCGAGGGAAGCGGGGACGAGCACGAATCGGGTGACCCAGGTCCTCCGCATTCTTGATCTGCCCGGCGACCTGCTGTCGGCGGTGCGTATGCTGCCGCCCGGGACCCCGCCAAGGCTCCTGACCGAGCGCTGGCTGCGTCGGTCGCAGACTCGGACGGCACTCCAGGAGGCCATACAGCGGTGTCTTGACTGGATTGGGCGAGACCGGTGAGCGGGCGGGACCGCCGCCACGAAGCGCACGAGCCACTCACCTTTCAGGCTTGCGTGCCTGATGCTGGCGTTCTGTCGATCCAACGCGGCCCTTGTGCCTGGGCGACGACGACCAGAGCCCAAGCGTCGCTGACGCTAGCCTAGTCCATGGGTGCGTAGTCGCTTGCTCGGTTTGGGGAACGTGACCCGCCTCGGGCGCCTTGTCGAAACTCCTCGCAAGGGCGATCTGGATTCGATTGCGCTCAACGTCGGTCGCCTCAAGGTCTCGCCGTTGTCCCGGCTACAGGCTCGTGAAGTCGACAAGCCAGCGATGCTCGATGTGGTCCGTACACTCAACGGGAACCTGGTGCAACCGTTGGAGGAAGGAAAGCTGGCGGAAACGTTCGAAGAGCAATGGACCAAACTCGAAGCCAAGCTGACGGCGATCCCTGAGCCCTCGGCCGAGACGCCTTAACGCAGCGACCGTGACATGCTTGAAGAAGTCGTCGGGCTGTGTCGTCAGATTTCGAGCAATGCGAGTGTGCCTCAGCCGTTCTACTGGAGTGGTGACACTTCGTTAGAGGTTCGACCCTACAAGGCTAGCGTTCTTAAGCTGCCAAGTACCTACCCGACTCGCCGGGGCTAGCGGGCGGGCGTACTCGGTCGTGGTGT
>DATAKF010000221.1:0-4162 GCA_036261775.1 Polyangiaceae bacterium
GACCCCTGGTAGAGTTCGCGATTCGTCGCTGGAGCGGGCTGCCGCTCCCGGCGTTCAAGGCAACAGATGGCGCAAAATCGACTGGGTGAGCTCCTCGTTCGGGAAAAGCTGATCAGCCTGCAGCAGCTGCGGAAGGCTCAAGAGGAGCAGAAGAAGTCGGGCAGCAACCTCGGCTACACGCTGGCCAAGCTCGGCTACATCTCCGACGGCGAGATCACGAGCTTCCTCTCCACCCAGTACCGGCTGCCCGCCATCAACCTGGACGAGTACGAGATCGATGGCGAGGTCGTGAAGCTCGTCTCGCGCGACGTGTGCGAAAAGCACCGCATCATCCCGGTCTCGCGCTCGGGCTCGTCGCTGATCGTCGCCATGAGCGATCCGACCAACCTGAACGCGATCGACGACATCAAGTTCCTGACCGGCTTCAACGTCGAGCCGGTGGTGTCGAGCGAGACCTCGATCCAGACGGCCATCGAGCGCTACTACAGCGCGGGCCCCTCCTACGAGGAGGTGATGGCCGATCTCGATCTCGGCGACGACGACATCGACTTCGGCTCGGACGAAGAAGAAGTGAACGCGATGGAGCTCGAGCGCGCCAGCGCCGACGCTCCCGTCGTGCGGCTCGTCAACGTGCTGCTGCTCAACGCCATCCGCAAAGGCGCCAGCGATATTCACTGTGAGCCGTACGAAAAGAAGCTGCGGATCCGCTACCGCATCGACGGCGTGCTGCACGAAGAGATGACGCCGCCGCTGCGCTTGAAAGCGGCCATGGTCAGCCGCCTCAAGATCATGAGCCAGCTCGACATCGCCGAGCGCCGGCTGCCGCAAGACGGCCGCATCAAGCTCAAGCTCGGCAAGGGCCGCGAGATGGACTTCCGCGTCTCCGTGTTGCCCACGATGTGGGGCGAGAAGGTGGTCATGCGCCTGCTCGACAAGGGCAACCTGCAGCTGGACATGACCAAGCTGGGGTTCGACCCAGGGCCGCTCGCCGACTTCAAATGGGCCATCGATCAACCTTGGGGCATGGTGCTGGTCACGGGCCCCACCGGTTCCGGCAAGACCACGACGCTGTACAGCGCGCTCTCTGATCTCAACCAGCCCGGCGTGAACATCAGCACCGCCGAAGATCCGGTCGAGTACAACCTGCACGGCATCAACCAGGTGCAGATGCATGACGAGATTGGGCTCAACTTCGCGATGGCCCTGCGCGCCTTCCTGCGCCAAGACCCGGACATCATCATGGTCGGCGAGATCCGCGACTTCGAGACCGCGGAAATCGCGGTCAAGGCGTCGCTGACGGGCCACATGGTGCTCTCGACGCTGCACACCAACGACGCGCCGGCCACCATTTCGCGCCTGCTCAACATGGGAGTGGAGCCGTTCTTGATCACGGCCAGCGTCAACCTCGTGCTCGCTCAGCGCCTCGCGCGCAAGGTCTGCTCGGACTGCAAGCGTCCCACGGAGATCGATCACCAAGCCCTCCGGGACTTGGGGATGACCGAGGAGCAGCTCGCCAACAACCCGCAAGTCATGAAGGGCGCGGGCTGCACCACCTGTAACGGCAGCGGCTACAAGGGCCGCGTCGCGCTATACGAGGTGATGCGCTTCCGAGACGACCTCAAGGAGCGCGTGCTGCAAGGCGCCTCCAGCGCCGAGCTGAAGCAAGCGGCCATCGCCGGCGGCATGCTCACCTTGCGCATGAGCGGCATCACCAAGATCCTGGCCGGTGTGACCACGCCGGAAGAGATCTTGCGCGTCACGATGGCGGACTAGCCAAGCGCCCAGAGGGGGGCACGCGCCGAAGCGCCCCCCTCCTCAGTAGCGCCCCCTATCCCTGTCGCCCCCTCCGTCGAGCGGCCCTCTGTTCCCCCCTCCTCTCTCACCGCCGAGAATCTCCGCAGGCACCCAGCCTCGCTCCAGCCGCCGAACCTGCCAGGCCTAGAGCAGCAAGCGTGCCAAGCCCCACCCCCGCCATTTGCGCGGTTTCGGGGGTCGACTGTGCCAGGACTTGGCACAGTGCCCGACGCGGCCACCAGGCTACTCACGGCACAGACGGCTAAGGCCGGGGCTCGCGCCTGGCTCGGCCGGAGGACCGCCAGCTTTGGCTATGTCCTGAGTCAGGTTGCCCCGGTATCTTGAAGGGTGATGAACGGCGTCGACGAAGGCCTGAAGGTCAACCTGCACCAGCTGCTGCGCGCCATGATCGAAAAGGGCGCGAGCGACATGCACATCACGACCGGCTCGCCGCCGCTCTTGCGCATCGACGGCGCGATCGTGCCGCTGAAGCTGTCGCCACTCTCGCCCATCGAGACCAAGCAGCTTTGCTACTCGGTGTTGACCGAAGAGCAGAAGATCCAGTTCGAAAAGAACAAGGAGCTCGATTTGTCCTTCGGCGTGAAGAGCTTGTCGCGCTTCCGCGCCAACATCTTCATGCAGCGCGGCGCCGTCTCGGGCGCGTTCCGCTCGATTCCGTTCAAGATCTTGTCCTTCGACGAGCTGGGCTTGCCGCCGGTCGTTGCCGAGCTCGCCAGCAAGCCGCGCGGCCTCATCCTGGTGACCGGACCGACCGGCTCAGGCAAGAGCACGACGCTGGCCTCGATCATCGACAAGATCAACAGCGAGACCCGTCAGCACATCATGACGGTGGAAGACCCAATCGAGTACCTGCACCCGCACAAGCGCTCGATCGTGAATCAGCGCGAAGTGGGCAGCGACACCGGGACCTTCAAACAGGCCCTCAAATACGTGCTGCGCCAAGATCCGGACGTGGTGCTAGTCGGCGAAATGCGCGACCTCGAGACGATCGAGGCCGCCCTGACCATCGCCGAGACGGGCCATTTGGTGTTCGCCACCCTGCACACCAACTCGGCCATCCAGAGCATCAACCGCATCATCGACGTCTTCCCGCCGCACCAGCAGTCGCAGGTGCGCGCGCAGCTGTCGTTCGTGCTCGAAGGCGTGATCAGCCAGCTGCTGCTGCCCCGCGCTGGCTCGCCTGGCCGTTGCCTGGCGCAAGAGGTGATGGTGCCGAACGCTGCCATTCGCAACTTGATCCGCGAAGACAAGGTGCATCAAATTTACACACAGATGCAGGTCGGCCAGCAGAAGCACGGCATGCAGACTTTGAATCAGTCGCTCTATTCGCTGTACGCCCGGCGCATGATCACGCTCGAAGAAGCCATGGGCCGCTCCAACGACGGCGAAGAGCTGCGCATGATGATCGAGGGCCGTGTGTCAGGCGGCGCGGGTGCTCCCAACTCGCGCGCGTGAGCGAGGCGAGGCTAGTCACTTCTTCAGCTCGCCGCGTTGCGTAGAGACATTTGACGCGAGGCGTGCTGCCACAGACAGCGCTCTCCGATGCTGAGCGGCGCTCGCTGTGATGCTGGGCTGCGCTCGCTTTCGTGTCGTCTTGCGACGCTCCTCCAACGTTTGGACACGCGCACGAATCATGTCCGCAGCGTTTCCTGTTTCTGACACTTTGCGTGTCGGATCAGCGAACAGAGCGGATTTGCTCGTGTCCTTAGCGACGAAACTCTTCGGAAATATGCCGGCAACGTTCGCACGGCTACACCCGGCCTACACCAAGAGCGCCGCACCCTCCCCGCGGCCACTCCCAATAAAACCCGGAGATTTGCGATGCGAACCAAGATTGCTTTGATGACCTCCCTCGCGGCGCTGGGCGCCCTGCTCCCGGCCTCGGCCTTGGCCCAAGACGCGGCGGCGCCGGCAGCGGCCGCGCCGGCGCCCGCCCCCGAGGCGCCGGCGGCATCCGCCGAAGCGTCAGCTCCGGCATCTCCGGCCCCTTCCGCCGAACCCGCACCTGCCGCCCCCGCGGCTTGGCCGGGCTGGATCCGCGCGGACCACGACGGAGGCGGTTTGCAGCTGTGGGGTGGCGCCACGGCTCCGCTCGCGGACGGCATCGGACTGGCATACGACATGTACGTCAACTTCGGCGGGCCGGCGCTCGGCGAGTTCGACATTGGTCCGGCCATCACGGTTGGCACCCTCACGCTTACGCCGATGATCGGTGCGCAGTTCAACTGGAACGACAGGACGTTCGCCGCCCTCGTGCCTCAGCTGTACCTGACTGGTCCGTTCATGGATGGCAAGCTCTACGAAGAGCTCTGGATCCAGTACTACAACTACAAGCTCGTTCGCGACG
>DATAKF010000227.1:0-8766 GCA_036261775.1 Polyangiaceae bacterium
GAACGGCTCACCATCAACAAAGAGTTCGACTCCTTCGACCAGTTCATCCAGGAGTACGTCACCAATATTTCGCGCACCGGGGCGTTCATCAAGACGTCAACGCCCCTGCCAGTCGGCTCCGAAGTAACGCTCCGCTTCACCGTCGTCATGGACGACGTCGAAGTCATCGAAGGCGTGGGCGAAGTCGTGCGTTTGGAGACGGATCCGCCCGGCATGGGCGTCGTCTTCAAGAAGCTCTCCAAGTACTCCGAAAAGCTGATCCAGAAGCTGCTCGAGAAGACCTGAGCTACAGCGAGCGGCGTCGGCAGCTAGCGGACGCTCTGGTTGCGCAGCAGCACCTCGCGCAGCTGCGTACGCGCGCGATGCAGCCGCGTCTTCATCGTCGCTAGCTCGAGGCCCAAGGTCGCGCAGGTTTCGGCGCCCGAAAGGCCCTCCAGATCGCGCAAGATCAGGACTTCACGGTAGGGGCGCTCCAGCGTCGCAATACCGGCATGTACGGCGCTGACCAGCTGCCAGCGCTCGAGCGCGGCTTGCGGATCGAGCTTGTCATCTGGCACGTCGTCGTCGTCTGCCAGACGTTCGCCTAGGTGCTTCCGCTCGCGCGCGAAGGGTCGGAGCAGGCGCAGGCAGGCGCGCTTGACCACCGACAGCAGCCAAAACAGCGCGCCCTCGTCGCGAGCTACGTCCGGGCGCTGCGACAGCTTTACGAACGCCTCTTGCACGGCGTCGTCGGCATCGAAGCCGTCGCGGCAGACGCGGCGGCCAAAGCGGTACACGCGGTCGTGATGCGCGCGCACCAAGCTCGCCAAGGCTTCGTCGTCTCCGCCGGTCGCGGCGAGCAGGAGCTGTTCGTGGCTGACCGACGTCATGTGCGCTGCCCGACGCTGCACGTCGACTTACCCATCAGGCGGTAGCCGACGCAAGTGCCAGCCAGGGCCGTCCACAGTAAGTAAGCCGCGGTCGCCCCAAACAACCCCAAACGCACGCCTAGCGAAAGCGGCGCCGCTACCGCACCAGCCGCCGCCAACGCCGCGCCCATCAAGCGCAGCACCCTGTCCACAGTTCCAACATTCCTCGTCATGACTTGCCCTTTCGAAGTGCAAAGCCCAACCGACCCCGAAAGGATTCGCAAAATCGGCTGACTGGTACCTAACGGCCGCCAATCCGCCAGTGGCGGCCAGCCCTCACATCCACAAATTCAACGACAAATCGGCTCAAACGAGCCCGGCACGCTCGTCGCAAAGCCTCGTTGACCATGCAGGCTAGACGCCGAGCGCGAGAAAGCCAACGCCGAGCGTGTTCGAGAGACCGCCGAGCGCGAGAGGGCCAATGCCGAGCGCGAGAGGGCCAATGCCGAGCGTGAGAAGGCCAATGCCGAACGCGTTCAGGCAATCGCCAAGAGCTTCGAGCGTGAGCTCAAAGCGCTGAAGGCTCGCCTCGGCGAGCCGTAACCGCGAGGCCAGCGCCCCTCACTTTGGCGGCGGGCGAACCTTGCACTTCTTGTCGACGCAAGAGACGACGCCCTGGTTGCAGCAATCGCCGGCGGTCTCGCAGGCTTCACCGATACCAGCGCAGCCCTGCGACGTCTTCTCGACGCACACTTTGTCGACGCAGAAGCCGGAGCAGCACTCGAAGTTGGCCTTACACTCCATGGCCGTCACGCCCGGCGGCGGCGTTTGAATGCACTGATCGAGCGCCCAGAAGCCGCGCATGTTGGGCGTGTTCTCTTGGCCTTCGAGATAGAAGGCCGGGTGGCTCGGATCGGCCGCGCCGATCTCGCCGTCGATGGCCGCGACCCAGAGCCGGCGCTTGCCGTTGATGTTCGGACCTGGGTCCGTCATCTCGTTGCCCCAGTCGCGCATGCTGGTGAACACCATCCACGAGTAACCGCCGCGCTTGACGGGACAGAACATCGGCTCGCGTCCGGCGTTGTGGTCCTTGGTGGCGGGCGGATCGTTCAGCGCGCTGAGACGAATCGGCGTCCCGCCCGTCACCTTGCTCATCCAGATTTCGCCGCTGTCGCGCGAGCCGTCGAGGCACGGATTGACGATCTCGTCGGCTTCTTTCGGGTGGCAGCCAGTGGAGTATTTGCCCGTGTGGTACGCGACGTACTCGTTGTCCGGCGTGAAAGCCGGATAACCCAGCCCCTGGTTGCCCGCCGCAAACTGGCTGATGTTCACGATCTCGTGCAGCACCGGGTCGAACTTGGGGCCAGCGGCGTCGAAGTTCATGTACACGATGCGCTTCGAGTCCGGGATCACGTTCTCGACCAAGTTGCCGCCGCCTTCGACAGCCGCGAGCTTCGTGCCGTCGAGCGAGAACGACGGCATCATCAGGTTGACGTTGGCGCTGCCGAACACGATGTCGTCGAGCCCGCTCGTCGGCACGACCATGCCGGTCGCGGTCACGGCGAGGCTGAAGTTCTTGGAGCCGAGTGGCACCGCGTTGGTGCCATCCGCCCGCGCGCCATTGCCGAAGACGACGTACTTGCCGTCTGGCGTGAGCGCGGGGCCCGCCCCGTACATCGTGGTCTGCAGCGCAAGCGTGCCCTCGGGCAAGCTGTACGAAGCCCAAGCGCGCGTGTTGCCAAAGCCAGTGCGGTACGGGGAAACCGCTGGCGCCGTCGCGTCGTCGACGTCGACCACCATCGTGCTGCCGTCGGCGCTCACGGCGTGACAGCCCACGCATTTGCCCTGCACCATCGTCTCGGGCGTCGAGCCCACGCCCGGGTGAATGCGGGTGATGTTGCCCTGCCCGGTCGTGCGCGAAGCCGTCCAGTAGTAGATGGCGCCGCGCAAGCTCTCGGGCGCGATCGTGAAGCTCACGCTGGCCGAGCTGTAGGCCTTCTTGGCGGCCTGGTCGTAGCGAAACAGCGAGACGACCATCGGGTCGCCCATGTTGGACGACGTGATGCGATCCCAAGCTTCTTGCGGAATCGCCAGCTTGCCCGCCGCGGCGACCGAGTAGTAGTCGTACTTGTAGCCCGCTTGCTCCACATGCAGCCGATACACGTCGGTCGCGGCTGGCGGCGCCCACATGAACTGCGGCGACTGCAGGCCGAGCGCAAACACGGTCTTGTCGTAGGGATAGAGCAGCGCGGTCAGCGTTGGGTCGGCACCGGGCGTGGCGCCGCCGCCGTCGAGCGCTGTGACGACGTCGGCGGGAATGGTGCCTTCGACCTGCTTTTCGACGAGCTGCACGTCGAGCTCGGCGGTCGCTTCCAAGCCGCCAAAGACTGCGTGCAAAATACCCTTACCCGCCACGGCGCCCGTGGCGGTGAGCACGACGGGCGTGCCGTTCTTCGATGCCGCCAAGTCGGGCCGATCGAACTCGAGTGACTCCGCCGAGACGTTGGCTTTCGCGCCGCCCACCATGGTGGCCTTGAGCGTGTACTCGGCGACCTTCTCGGCCGTGGCGCTGTCGATGACCAGCGTGATGGTCGCCGGATCGAATTCGAGCTTCTCGGCGACGCCGACCACGCCATCCGTGCCGCCAACCGGAATGAGGTCAGGACCGCCCGCGGTCGCGCCAATGCTGGGCGTTCCAGCGTCGCTGCTCTTGCCGCCGGTGCTGCTACTGGTGCCGGCGTTGGTGTTGACCGAGTCGCCGACGGGATCCGGATTGGCTGAACAGGCGCCCAATAGCGCGGAAACAGAGAATAAGACGGATCCGTAGCGAGCCCGACCGCGCAGCATCTCAGGTAATGTCCGCGGCCGGAGAACCGGATCGGGCATTGCGCCGTAAAACTCGGCTCAGATTGTTAATAAGTGCGGGAAAGTGCGCGTACTTGCGTGCTTGTCACACATTGGTGCGCCAGCGACTTGCTCGCCGAGGCTTTTCAGCCTAGATCCCGCGCCCCCATGTACCTGCCCGTCAAGAAGCCCCGCAAGACCGACCGCAAGCGCTCGGCGCGCAACACCGCCAAGAACAAGGCGAAGAACCGCACCCGTCGCGGCCGCGTCAACGCCAACAAGTGATTGTCTCGTAGCTTTGGCTGACCGCCAAAGCTCGCCCCGCCCAGGCTTTGGCGAGCCTTTGGCGAGGACGTACGCGTAGCGCACCGAGCTGCACGGAACCTCCACGAGGTCTCCATGCGGTCTCCCCAAGCGCTACGCGTGCCCATGCGTTCCTAGAGCCAGGAGGAACGCTGATGATTGGTACGACTTGGCTCGACTACTTCGAGGGTAACTCGCGGCGCGACTGCGCGCCGGCCGCAAGCTTGCACGCAGAGGTGCCGCAAGCATTGCACGGCCCGCTCGCGCTATCGCTCGGGCGCTTTCAGCTCGGCGAATCTGCCGGCGGCAAGATCCACGAAGAGATGCCGACGCACCCGGATCCGGCGCTCGACGCAGGGACGCGCCGTTCGGTGCAGCTGTACATCGAGGAAGAGTGGCGGCACGCGCGCGAGCTGGCGATGGTGATCCGCGCGTTGGGCGGCGAGCTGCAAACGGCGCATTGGACCAACGGCGCTTTCACGGCCTGTCGTCGCATCTTGGGCCTGCGCACCAAGATGATGACGCTCGCGATCGCCGAGGTAATAGGCATCGTCTACTACCGCGCGCTCGCCGATGGCGTCGGTAGTCCGGCCTTGGCGGGGTCCCTGCGCCGCATTGCCAACGAAGAAGGTCGGCACCTCGACTTTCAGACGGCGTTCTTCGAGCACGCCATTGCAGGCACGGCAGCGTGGGCGCGCGCCCCGTATCGCTTGCTACTTCAGGCGCTGATGCTCGCGATTTTTACGGCCGCGGTGGGCGTGCTGCTGCTCGATCATGGGCGACTACTGCTGCGCGTCGGCGCGAGCGTGCGCGGCTTGCTCAGCGCTTCGTGGCAGGAGCTTTCGGTGCGGCGGTTTTTGAAGCCGGCACTGCCAGCGCCAGGCGCACGTGGCCTTGCGCGTCGATTTCCACCAGCTGCTCCTTCAGCAGCCGCCCCACCGCTCGCTTGAAGGCTTTCTTGCTCAAGCCGAACAGGTCACGCACCTCATCGGGATCCGACTTGTCGCCCACGCTCGGCGGCTCGGGGCGGCGCAGCACCGTAAGGATGCGCTCCGCGTCACCGGCCTGCTCCTCGTGAGCATAGCCACGCAGCGATAGCTCGAGCTTGCCGTCGGGCAACACGTTGGTGACGCGGAACTTGGCGGCTTGCCCGCGCGAGAGCCCATGCGGCTCCTGGCGCGGCACTAGGCCCAGCGACGAGCGCTCGATGATGGCAAACAAACCAATCTCCGGATCCTGCCGCCAAGCCTCACCCTCGACCCACTCGTCTTGCTCGTACTTGCGCGCCTTGGTTCGGAGCATCTCCGTCACGCGCATGGTGCCCGCGAGCCGGCCAGTGTCGTCCAAGTACAGGCCAATGGCTTCACGCGCTCCCACCTCGAGGTCCCGCGTCTGCTGCGAGAACGGTACGAGCAGCTCCTTGGGCAGCCCCCAATCGACGAACGCGCCAAACTTAGTGATCGCGCTGACGCGCAGGAAAGCGACCTGGCCCAGCGAAAGCTTCGGCACCGCAGTCGTCGCGAGAGGACGATCTTGCGAGTCGAGATAAACGAACACGTCTAGCAAGTCGCCCTGCTTGGCGCCTTTCGGAATCTCGGGGCCAAGCAGCAGCACGCTGGGCGCGTCGGGCCCACCCTCCGGCTCCGCTAGAAATGCGCCAGACGGCGTAATGCGCAACAGCTCGAGCGTGCAGGAGCGGCCAAGAAGGTGATCGAACGCGGACGCAGCTTCGGACATCGAGGGGCGCAGTGTGACACCGTTACTCGAAACGGCTCGCCCAAACGCCGAGGGATTCGAGCAATTGTCGAAACCAACGTGTCATGGCAGCATCCGCCGCGATCATGATCATGTCACGGGCGGGAACCTTGCGACTTGGGCTGGTGGCGAGTGTGTTTGCGTTGGGTTGGAGTTGCTCAGGGCCCAGCTTCAGCGAGGGCTACGAGCCCGACGAGGGTAGCGAGGGCGGCGACGCGGGCGAAGGCGACGCGGCAGGCACCGGGCCCATCGGGGGCGCGACGAATGGCGCTGGCGAGGGCGCGGGGGGCCCAGCAACGATGAGCGCCGGCGCAGGGATCGGAGGCGAGAGCAACACTGAGCCCTTCCACATCGTGACGGTGACACCCGCGGACCAATCTATCGATGTGGAGCGAGAGCCGCTCACCATCCAGGTCACCTTCTCCGCTGAGCTCGACGCCAACTCCGCGAACAGCTCGAGCTTGACGGTGCTGGGACCCAATGGCGCCGTGACCGGCAAGATCAAGGTCTCCACGGACACGCTCACCTTCCAACCGGAAGCGCCGCTAGCTCTCCTTGCCGACTACACCATCGCGATCGGGACCGTTAGAACTGGCGCCGGAGTAGACATTGCGGTTGACAAGAAGTTCACGTTTCAAACGCGCGACGGCGTCTTTGGCGAACCGAAACGGCTTTGGTCAAGCGGCTCTTTGAACCTGACCCGGCCCTTGGGAACGGCTGCCGGGCACGTGGTCGCTTCCTGGGAAGATCGACTCACGCCCTCGAGTTTGATTGTGGCCATATTCGATCCAGTCAACCGCAAATGGGGTGAGCCAACCACCGTGGAGGACGACACCGTCAACTCACAGTCTGGCTGGCCCTGCGTCAACGAGCTTGGACAAGCTTTCGTGGTAACTGGGGAGCCCTATCGCTGGAATCGCTACAACGGCTCGAGTTGGGGTGAAGCCAGTACCGCCGGACTGACACATGGCGGGAGCTGCGCGCTCGCCGACGACGGCACGGCGCTGGTGTGGTGGTCACTGAACGACGACCGCTACGCAGCGACACTTTCACCAGACAACCAATGGTCCGCCGCCAAGACCGTCCGAGCTTCTGGATACGGCTGGGGTCTGTCGCGCTACGGCAATGGGTTCATGGCATTAATCGAAACGAAGGATGATGCGCGGGTCTATTCGCACGTCTACCATCCCACCCAGGGTTGGTTGCCTCCGAAACCAGTCACCGCCGCTGGGGCCGGCGTGAACTATGTCAGCTTCGACACGAGCCAATCAGCAGCAGTATTTACGTGGAACGACGACGCGGCGGTCGTGATGGCAGCAGCCTTCGACGGCAGCGCATGGAAGTCCCATGAGCTCGGTCCAGCGCCGCTCATGTTTGGCACCAGTGCGCGCGTGGGCAAGCTGGGCCACTTGGTGGCGTGGAGGTATCAGGGCGCCGCGTATGTTGAGCGGTATAGCCTCCAGTCAGGTTGGCAGGGCCCAGCCAAGCTCGGGACGACCAATGGCGAGGATTACGGCCCCGCCATCGAGGTAGACGACACCGGCAATGCCTTTGGTGCCTGGGTAAACGGCGCCTCGATCGATTGGCGCCGTTCGTCACACACGGACGACAAGTGGTCCGAGGTGCAGCACATTGCCGACCAAGATCCCTACACCGTCTGGTCTTCGGTCGACGCAGCGGGCAACATCATGCTGCTCTGGTCGAATCCACTCGGAATCTGGGTAAGCCGTTTCGAGTGAGCCACTCCCAATCGGAGTGACCCACCTCTGCGGCAGTTGGTCGCGCTATGCGACGCAGCTGATCGTGTAGACGTGCGTGTGGTTGTTGTCCTGCGTACTCATAACGCCCGTGACCATACCGCCACCCTTCAGCGTCGTTACTTGCCCGGCTGTCAGAGTGATCTTGTGGACATGATTGCCATCATTGGGGAGCGTGAACTCCATAGTCGACGTTGCACCATTGATGTGCGCCTTGAGACTGGCCTTCAACGTCGCTGGATCGTCAGGAATGTGATCGTGTTGCTCATTGCTGGTCTGCGTGATCGAGGCGGTGCCGCACATACCGCCGCCACCGCCGCCGCCAGAGCCGCCGCCGCCGCCAGAGCCGCCCGAAGTGCCGCCGCTGCCGCCGGAGCCACCCGAAGCGCCACCGCTGCCACCGGAGCCACCGCCCGAACCGCCGGTGCCGGCCGTACCAGTACCGGCCGTGCCAGTGCCACCCGTGCCGCTGCCCGATGCGGAGCCGCCCATCGAGCTACCCGCCGTGCCTGTGCCGGCCGTACCCGTGCCGGCCGTACCCGTACCCGCGGTGCCGCTGCCGCCCGTACCCGTGCCGGCGGTGCCCGGGGGCGTCACCGGATCGTCCCCACCGCAGGCGGCGATGACGGAAGCGGTCACGGCGGTTACGGACACAATCAAGAAGTCTTTGCGGTTGAGGGAGCTTGAAGACATGGTGGGTAGGTTCCTTGTTCGAGGCCAAACAGGCCAAAAGCCAATCACTCTAAGAATGGGGGCAACGCGGTGCAGCTTTCGCGCGGGCGAAGTCTATGAAGATGAGTGGCAGCGGCCAACAAATTCAGGGAACCTTTTGTGCAAAAAAGCGCGCGTCAGCGTCTCCGGACGGAAGCGCGGTCGTTGAAACCTTCGCCCCGAGCAGGTTGCCGGGTCACAACCCAGCGGGTGTATCCCCACGACCCAGTGCTAGCTCCAGTGCGCGGCGGCTTCCATGACGTCGCTGCCATCGGTTCCCCCCTGTAAAATCCTGGCGCGGACGTGCTTGGCACCGCCGATCTCGAGCAGCTGCACGCAGGAGCCGAGGATCTCCGTCCACATGTTTTCGTCGAACTCGTGACAACCCGCCCAACGGGCCTGCGAGTAGCCCTTGCGTGACTCGACGACCTCGACCTTGCCCTGCGAGTAGTAGTTCGCGAACACACGCTGCCCGAGCGAGAACAAGGATTGGGGAGAGATCAGCTTGGCCAGCACGCTGTAGATGCCGCTCATGTCGTTACGCGTGC
>DATAKF010000232.1:0-1940 GCA_036261775.1 Polyangiaceae bacterium
AAGCGTTCAAAGGAAGCATTGTCTGCGCCGGCGAAGAGAATCTGTTTGCCGCGTTCCTGCATCAGGGCAGAAAGCTGCCCGCGGAGCTTCACATGCTCATCGCCGAGGAAGGCCTCTGGAAGCAGGTGCAGTCGAAGCGGAATTTGTCAACGCGCGTGAGACAGCGGTCACGTTTAATCTATGAGGGAAGTGCTGCGGTTGCGGTGGCTAGCGCCTCGCGTCGCGGCGTCTTCGCCGCGGCGTGAGGCGCCCTCTGCGCTGAGGGCGCTACGGGCTCGGGCGGGGCGTTGGTGTTCGCGACGGCGGCGTCGCTGGCGACCGAAACGACCAGGGCTTCGAGCGGGTTGATATGCACGCTGGCGGGCGGTAACGCCGCTCGTGGCGCGCCGTTGGGGAAGCGCTCGGGGTGCATGGCGAACGCCGCGTCGAGCGCCGTCTGGCGCACGGCGTGCACCGCCGGCACGCGGCCGAAGAACACCTCGGCGGGCGTGAAGAGCGCGAGGCCTGAATGTTGGTGCTCGTCGTTGTGCCAGCCGAAGAACGTGCTCAGCCATGCACGAGCGTGGAGCAGGCCCGCGAAGAAGCCGGGATAGTCGGGCTGGTACTTGAGGGTCTTGAAGCCAGCCTCGCTGAACGGGTTGTCGTCGGAGACGTGAGGCCGACTGAAGCTCTGGTCGACGCCGAGCGACGCCAAGAGCTGCGCAAGCGTGTCACTCTTCATGGAGGAGCCGCGGTCGGCGTGAACGACGAGGCCCGGCTCGATGCCGTGGCGAGCGGCAGCCTCGGCGAAAAGCTGGGCCGCAAGGTGCTTGCACTCCTTCACCGCGACCAGCCAGCCGACAACGTACCGGCTGAACAAATCGATGATCACGTAGACGTGCAAGAAGACGCCCTGCTCGAGCGTAGCCAGCTTGGTGATGTCCCAGGTCCATACTTGGTTGGGGGCTGTCGCGGTGAGCGAGGGTTTGACGTATGGGTGTGGAAGACGCTGATTTCTGCGCTCTTTCGACTCTCCGAGCTCGGCGAGCACACGATAGAAAGTGCGAATGGACGCGAGGTAGACGCCGCGACTGAGCAGCTTCGCGAACACCTCCATCGGCGGCTGGTCCACGAACTCCGGCGAGTGCATGGCGTCGACGATGGCTTGGCGTTCGTCGTCGCTCAACCGTCGAGGGTTGGGCGCACGCTGCCGTGGTGCTCGCGGCGGCACCGGGCGAGTGCCGCGGTACAGCGTCGCCCGGCTCGCGCCCACTGCGGCGCAGGCCGCGACGATCGAAACGCCCGGCTCGGCGAAGTCTTCGACGAGGTCCATCAGGTCTCTTCGTCGCTCTCGGGCAGTGCCAGCCCCAGAACCTCGTGCGCTTTTTTTTGCAAGGCTATGAGCACGTTTGCGACGTGGAGCTTGCGCTCGAGCTCGGCGTTGCGCTTCATGAGCTGCACGTTGAGTCGCTCGGCGTCAGAGAGCTTCGGCTTGCGACCAGCCTTCTTTGCCGTCAATCCAGCTGCGCCGTGAGCGCCGAGCTGGGTCCGCCAGGACGACAGCTGCGAGCTGTAGATGCCCTCACGTCGAAGCAGGGCTTCCAGCGAACCACGCTCACCGCTTGCTAGGCAGGCGTCAGCCTCTTTCACGAGACGCAGCTTGTCGGCTGCGCTGAACAGCCGGCGTGGCCGCTTGGCCACCGTCTCCACGGCAGCGCCGCTCACGCCAAGTGAACGCTCCGGGTCGGCGCTCTCCTGCGAGCTGTCACGACCAGACACACGGGTAGGTTTGGGCACGATCTACGATCCATTCTCCGCCCATCGGTACTTAGATTTCCAGGGGGAGCTGTCTCACGTCACGTTGGCACGGGGGGGGGGCCCTTCCGGCGGACGGCAAGCTCATCGCCTGCGACATCAGCGAAGAGTGGACCAACGTGGCCCGTGGCGCGCCGCTACTGGCA
>DATAKF010000256.1:0-15629 GCA_036261775.1 Polyangiaceae bacterium
AGCCAGGTTTGCGGCGAGAGATGTTGGGGGTCGAAGCTGGGCCGACCGACGGGCGGTAGCTTGGTGCTGGGATCGAAGGCGCGCACGAGCGTGAGGCGCCGCGCCAAGGAGCGCTCGTCGAGCAGCGCCGGCAAGAAGACCGCGAGCTTGCCCGGCTCCACCACGGTTTCGTTCAGCGCGGCTCGGTCGGCGTCGTTCAAGGCGCCAAGCGTTGCAGCAAGCTGGGACCGACTCGCGCTGCCAAGGCCTTGCTCGAGCTGGTACGCGATGGCGCGCAGCGGCGCGCGTGCGGAGCCGCGCAAAGGCTCGAGCGCCTGCAGCAAGCGTCCAACGGCGTCTCGCGCGAAGGCGAGCAGGCGACGTTGCAGCTGCTTCTGGGTACCGGCCGGCACCTCGTCGACTCCGGCGAGGCGGATTTCAGGCTGCGTCAGCGATGCTCCGCGCGTGAGCTGCGCGACCTTGGCGCCCCCAGCCAAGATCGCGCCCGAGTCGTCGAGCTGGAAGGCTTCGTGGGGAGCCTCGATGAGCTGCTCCCAGGTCGAGGGCGCGTTCGGCTCCGGAACGGGCTCGTGTACGCGCGCTCGCAGCTTGAAGAGCGTCGCAAAGGGATGGTGCGGGTCGACGCTAGTCGTGTAGTCGAGCTCGGGCGTGGCGCCCGGCAATGGCGTGCCCTGCTTGGCTGCCGGTCGGGCGCGCGAGCGACGCTCGACGAAGCTTGCCACGAGGCCTGCGTGCAGCGCGTCGCTCAAGCCGTCTTCGAGCTCGACCAGCTGCTGTCGCCAAGTCTCTGCGTCTTTGACCCAGCCGGCGCGGTTGGCTACGAACGCCCAAGTGCGGAGCCGTGCCGTGCGGGCCAGCAGCGCATCGACATCGCCTTGCCGCTCGTGCAGGTCCCGGGTTTGGCGCGCCAGGTAGTCGCTGGTCAGCGGGCCTTCGCTCAAAAGCAAGTAAAGGTCGCGCAGCAGCGCTACGTGCACCTCGAACAAGATGTGCCGAAAGTCTGGGACTTCGCAGACGCGCCAGAGCACCTCGAGCGCCGCGCCGCGCCGCGCTCGGGCGGCGATTTCTGGCACTTGCAGCAGGGAGCGCAGCGCCGCCACGTCGATGGCTTTGGGCACCGACGCCAAGTGCGAAGCGGGCGGAGGCGCTTCCAGCGACGCCAAGAGCGCTTCGGTAGAGCTGAAGTCGAGGTCCGAGTTACGGTACCGAACACGCGTGATCGGCTCGAATTGGTGCTGCTCGATGCGTTCGGCCGACTCGGGCAAGAGCTCGACGGGCGCGAGCGTGCCAAAGCTGCCATCGCGCAGGTAGCGGCCGGCGCGCCCCGCAATCTGCGCCAGCTCCGGCTCGCTGAGCGAGCGTGCGTGCTGGCCATCGAACTTGCGCAGCGACGCGAACGCGACGTGCCCCACGTCCAGGTTCAAGCCCATGCCGATGGCGTCGGTCGCCACCAAATAGTCGACCTCTCCCGCTTGGAACATCGCAACCTGGGCGTTGCGGGCGCGCGGCGACAGCGCGCCTAGCACTACCGCTGCCCCGCCGCGGACTTGGCGGAGCCGGCCAGCCATCTGGTAAAGCTCGGGGATCGAGAAGGCTACGATGGCGCTGCGCGGCGGCAATTTTTGTAACTTGCTCGAGCCCGTGAAGGTCAGGCGCGATAGGCGCGGGTGCTCTTGATGCTTGGCCGCCGGTACCAGGCGCTGCATCAGCCCGCGCATGCTGGCCGAGCCCATGAACCAGGTCTCGGCACGGCCGCGCGCGTGCAGCAGCCGGTCGGTAAAGACGTGGCCGCGCTCGTCGTGCGTCGCGAGCTGCACCTCATCGACGGCAAGAAAGTCGACCTCACGCGTGAGCGGCATGGCCTCGGTCGTACAAACCCAATAGCTCGGCCGCGCGGGCACGCGCTTTTCTTCACCCGTGACCAGGGCGACGCGGTCTTCGCCCACGCGCTGGCTGACTCGATCGTACACCTCGCGCGCCAAGAGGCGCAGCGGCAGGCCGATCATGCCGCTCTGGTGCTCCAGCATGCGCTCGACCGCGCGGTGCGTCTTGCCGGTGTTGGTCGGGCCGAGCAGCGCGACGCTCTGGGTGGCATCCGCAAGCGGCACCTCGCGAGCATGCCCCGTGGAACGCGCCCCGGCCAGCCTGTCTTGCGCGGTACTCCCCGCGGCGCCGCTTCTGCGCTATGACTCCCAGCCCATGGCACTGAGCGAAGCCCTCCGGCAGAGAATCGACGGCCTTGTCGCGAGTGATCGCGTCGTGCTCTTCATGAAGGGCACGCGCCGCGCGCCCCAGTGCGGCTTCTCGGCCCAAGTCGTGTCCATCCTCGACGAGCTGGTCTCCGAGTACCAAACGCACGACGTGCTCTCGTCGGCAGAGCTGCGCGACGGCATCAAAGACTACTCGCAGTGGCCGACCATTCCGCAGCTGTACATCGACGGCAAGTTCGTCGGCGGCTGCGACATCGTCAAAGATCTCAAGTCGTCGGGGGAGCTTGGGCTCTTGCTCGGGGCCGAGCCGCCGCCTCTTGCGCCGCCGCGCGTGACCGCCAGCCCCGAAGCCATCAACGCTTTCAAGGCGGCGATGTCCGAAGGCGATCCGGACGTGCTCCACCTGCAGGTGAACGCCAACTTCGAGCACGACTTGTTCTTCGGTCCCATCGAGCGTGCGGACGTCGAGGTCGACTTGGGTGGGCTCAAGCTGTACGTCAATCGCTCGAGCGTCGGGCGCGCGCAAGGCGTGCACATCGGCTACGTCGATGGCACGAACGCCGGCTTCAAGATCGAGAACCCGAACCAGCCCGCGCAGGTCGTCGAGCTTTCGGTGCAAGACGCCAAGGCCATGCTGGACCGCGGCGAGCTGCAGCTGTTCGACGTGCGGCCCGAGAGCGAGGGCGACATCGCCCGCATCGCCGCTGGAAAGACGCTGAACGACGAGGCGGCCGAGTACCTGCGCTCGCTCGATCGCGGCACGCCCATCGCCTTCTACTGCCATCACGGCATGCGCAGCCGCGGCGTTGCGCAGTCGGTGGTCCAAGAAGGCTTTCGCAAGGTTTACAACTTGAAAGGTGGCATCGACGCTTGGTCGCTCGCCATCGATTCGAAGATCCCCAGGTACTGAGTCATGTCTTCACATCCGACAGATTTCAAAGGCAGCGTGGTCGACGCCCTACGCGAAGCCATCGAGAGCAAGATCCCCAGCTCCAAGGCCGACGTGACGGGCGCCGGCGGGCACTTCACCATCGACGTGGTGTCACCGGCCTTCGTGGGCCTCGGCATGCTCGAGAGCCAGCGGCTCGTGTACAGCGCGATCGCTCACCTCATGAAGGGCGACCTTGCGCCCGTGCACGCCGTCGACAAGCTCAAGACGCGCGTCCCCTGATCAGTCGTCGAGCGAGAGCTCGCTCGGGTGACGCGGAAAGCCGGTGACGAAGCCGAGCGTGTAGCGCGCGTTGATCTCACTCAGCGCGCAAAACCCGCTCGCGTCTTGCGAGCTGTAGCGGTAGCCGTCGATGCCGAACGGACCAAAGTAACCCGCTGCGAACAACGCTGTCGCCACGCGCCGGGCACGCTCCTCGAAGGCTGCTTGCTCGATCGCCGAGAGCTCGCCCGGCTCGGCTCGCCGCACGCCGCGGAAGACACCGCGCTCGCTGACAATCTGCGCGCAAATTGCGCCAATTTCGTAGCGTCCGCCGCGCCAGATGAAGCCGTGCACGCTCACCTCGAACGTCGGCGTCACGAGCGGCTCGACAATCAGCCCATCGCGTTTGAGGGAAGCGTCGACCCACGTGCCTTGTTTTTCGCTCAGGGGACCTAGCGCGCGCAGCTGCCCGCGCCCTGCGAAGCCGAGCGGCCGCTTCAGCAGCCACCGCCGCGCGCCGTCGCCCAAGCGCTCAGCGAGCTGCGCGTGAGTCTGCACGTAGCGCTGCTCGGGCAAACCGCCGCCCAGCTCATGCGCAAACAGCCGATGGTTCACGCGTCGCAGCACTTTGGCGTCGGGGTGCGGCTCGGGCTCCACGCCGAGGCGGCGCAGGCTGGCGAGCGCGAGCGGCGTGGGGCACCAGGCGCGTCCGACTAGGCCCGCCGTGACTGGCACGGCGCCGTGCTCGTCGAGCAGCTCGTCGTTGGTGCCGACCAGCGCTCGCGCGCCACCGCCGTGCTGGGCCAGCTGCGCCAAGAGCTTGCGCTGCGGAACGTAGCCGGGGCGCCCGCGCGCCAGCTCCATTTCCGCGTCTAAGTTGAGGAGCCAACCGTAGCGGCGCGTCATGCAGGTTCGACCGGCGGCACGCGACCCTTTGGCTCCGGCACGTAGGCGGCGAGTTGCTGCAAAAAAGCTTCCGACATGCCCGCGCGGCGGCGTGCCTCGTCGGCAATCGGCTGGCCGTGCATGACCCAAGGTGACAGGGGCGGGGGCAGGTGGGCCGCCCACGACTCGAAGTCACAGCCGCCCGTCCAGCGCCCGAACCAGCGGGTGGCAAAGCCGACGTGCGCGACCTCTTCGGCGGCGATGCGTTCTTGGATGAGCGCGCCCGTTTCATCCCCTGCCAGGCGAAAGCGCGCCGCAAAGTTGGGCGCGTGCTCCAGGTTCGCCGCTTCGAGGCCCATGCCCATCACGGCCACGAACTGTAGCGGGCTGGTGCAGCTCGGCACGCGCTTCCAGAACCAATCGCGGACCCCGAAGTCTCCGAGCCTACTACCGAGCGTTCGAATGTGCTCGGCGTACAGGTTCATGTGCCGGATCTCGTCCAGACAAATACCGAGTAGCCCGCGCCGAAACTCGGGTTCGGCCTCGGGAAACGCCAAGATGGCCCAGCACATCAGCTCGGCTGCTTGCAGCTCGTGATGCCAGAAGGCGTGCAAGGTGCGCGCGCGGTAGTGAGGCGTTTCGAGCGCTTCTTGCTTGGGCGTGCGCTCACCCCGGCGCGCGACCCGTAGCTCCGGCGGTCGCCCCGGCTCACTGACGCGCAGCGGCGTGGCTGCTGCCCGAAACACCTTGGGCGGCGGCGGCGGGGCCAGCTTGTGGCTCAAGTCAGTGCTGCGAATGTACCGTTCCGCCCACCCCTCGATGTGGGGCGAGTCCGGGGAAGGCGCACTTTCGGAGGCAGCAGGCACGGAGCTCACAGCGCCCTCAGCATAGCCCCAGCGACGAAACATTCAGCCGCTGAGGCGGCGCGCGAGGCCACGCCGACCAGAGCGGAGCGCGACAGCCTTCGCCCTGCCGGCCGGGCTGATGATTTCCCGAAACTTCTTCCGAGCGCCGGACATTCAGTCATATCGCCCATCACTGGGGCCTGACGCCGAAGCAGAGGATATTGCACGTGAATATTAGCCTGAAGCAAGTTGTCCTACGCGCGGCGGCAGCCGCGGGTCTCCTGGTTGGTTCCTCCGTCGTCGCCTGTTCAGGCACCGAGGAGCCCGCCAACACGCCGGCGCCCACCACCGCGGGTAACACGGGAACCAGCGGATCGGCGACGACGGCTGGCACCGGCGGCACCTCGAGCGCTGGTACGAGCTCGGGTGGCACCGGCGGCGCTGCCAAGTGTCCTGGCAACCAAATCGGCATGCCCGGCGCCTGCATGTGCCCGGCCTACGCGCCGCAGTTCTGCGACGCCATCACCAAGTGCGTGAGCCCGATGAAGGATCCCGACCACTGTGGTGGTTGTGACACCAAGTGCGGCGCCACGAACGCCTGCGCGGCCGGCGCGTGCACGCCTGACCTGACCACCGTGGCCGAGGTCGCTGGCTGCGGCACGCTCGCGTTGGTGAGCGCCGCGGGCAAGCTTTACGTGCTCAGCACCATGACTGGTTCGCTCTCGAGCATCGCGCTGCCTGCCGCGGCGGGTGCGACCCCGACTCCGATCGCGACCGGCTTGACCGGCGGCACTGCGTTCGCGGTCGACGCGACCAACGCCTACGTGGCGACCGGCATGACCGTCACCGCGGTGAAGCTGGCCGACGGCACGAAGACCACGCTCGTCACCGAGACCGCGAAGATCTTCGACATCGCCGTCGACTCGGGCAAAATCTACTACGCGGTCGGCAAGGACGTGAAGGAAGCCAGCGCCACGGCTGCTGGCGCTGGCGTCTCCGTGGCGGTCAGCGCCGACGAGGGCGAGGCCCAGGGCGTCGCGGTCTCGGCCGGTACCGTGCTCTACGCGTCCGCCGCCGCTTTCAACCTGGAGATGGATCCGGTCGTGGGCGAAGGCCACGTCAAGATTGGCGCCTCGCAGGCCGGCCTCATCTTCGGTCATCGCAGCGTTCAAGCGGACGCCACGACCGTGTATTGGGCCAACGGCAGCCTGCAGGCGGCCCTGTTCACCGGCGCCGATCACGCCGGCAAGATCGTCGCTCAGCCGATCGACGGCAGCCCGATTGTTGCCTACGCGATCGACAGCACCGCCAAGACTGCCTACATCGCCACCTACGAGGCGGCCACGATGGACAGCAACCTCGAGAAGTCTGCCTTCGACAAGGCCGATCAAGAAGCCATCTGGATGGCGCGTGGCCTGCCAAAGGTCAGTTCCATCGTGCTCGACGACACGAGCGTCTACCTGTCGAGCGCCTGCAAGATCCTCAAGAGCGCCCGATAGCCCGTTTCCGGGACTTCTGGAAAAGGCTGCTCGCAGTAAGCTGAGCGTCCCGTCGCTCAGAGCTTGGCGCTGGCGTGAATTGCCAGCGCCGTCTCGGCCGCGACGTTCAGGCTGATGTTGCCTGTCGCGTCGACCTCGACCGCGGCGCCGCTGCAGCTGGCAGGCGTTGCGCCCTGCGCTGGCGCGAAGTCTCCGCTCAAGACGTCGCAGTAATTGCCCGCGGCGAGGCCGGTTGGCAGGGTTTGGACCAGCGCCGCGGCTTCGTGGTTGATGGCGACGAAGCCGCGGTCACCGCGCGAGAAAGCCAGCTGGTTCTCGCCGTTGCTCCAGGCATTTGCGACGGCCGCGCCGGCCGTGGCGCGACGAAACTGCACCATGTTGGCAATGCTGCGCGCGCGGTGCTCGCAGATCCAACCCTTGCTGGTAGCGCTGTACGGCCCTGCCAGGCACGACGGTTCGGTGGCGCCGGCTTCGTACACCGGGTGCGTGCTGCCACCGCCGTCGCTGGGCGGGCCGACGTCGCGTCCGGCACCGCTGCTGCGATCGAAGCCGTAGCCGGACAGCACCGACGGGTAGCCGTACGGCCAAGCCAGCATGAACACGTTGGCCAGGTCGTGGGCCGCGCCGTCTTGGTAGAACGGCGCATTGCCGCGCTGCGTGTCGTGGTTCTCGATGAACGTGACAGCGCGATCGCTCGGCAACAGACTCCAGGCTTGCTCACTGAGCAGCTGGAGAGACGAGATGGTTTTGGCGCTTCGACCCAAGAAGGCGTCGCCCACGCCCTTGTACTTGAACTCCGTGATGTCGAGCTCAGCGCTTCCGCCCACGTCCAGGTAGTCCGTGGCATGTACGGCTTCTCCCCCGTAATCGATGACCTCGAGAAAGTAGTAAGGAGCTTCGTCGGTGCGCGGCTTCACCTGAGCCAGGATGGCTGCCAGATCGGGCGCGGCCATGTGCTTGGCGGCGTCGAGCCGAAAGCCGCGCACACCAAGCTGGAGCAGCTCGCTCAAATAGCCGGCCAATTTTGCCTGCACGGTGGGGCTGCTGGTGTCCAAATCGGCGAGGCCCACCAGCTCACAGCGCTGCACGTGCTCCGCGCTCTCGACGTAGTCGGTGTCTTGGATTTGGCAGACCGGCGCGTGAAAGTCGGCTTGCTCGAACAACCCCGGGTAAGCGTACTTGGTGAACTTGGTGCCGCCGCTACCGGTGCCGGTGGCCTGCGCAGTGGTGTGATTCAGCACGGCGTCGACGTAGATACCGACGCCGGCGGCACGGCAGCGCGACACCATGTCGACGAACTCGGCACGCGTGCCGCTGCGACTCTCGAGCGCGTAGCCGACGGTTTGATAGCGCTGCCACCACGGGAAGGCGTAGTTGGCGAGCAGCGCGTGCTCGCTGGGCGGCGAGACCTGCACGGCCGTAAACCCCTTGGGTCCGAGAAAGCGCTCGCACTCTTCTGCGATGTCGGCCCAGCGCCACTCGAACAGGTGCACGAACACGCCGCTCTGCGTGTCATTGAGCAGCGCCGGAAAGTCTCCGCTGCCCGCCACGCCGACGCTGCTGGTGCCCGCTTGCGTCGCGGCACCGCCCGCGCTCGTTCCACCGGTTCCCGCGCCGGACGAAGCCGCGCCAGCGCGAGCGCCCGCCGGTCCGTCGTCGTCGGGGTCCTGGCTCGAGCCGCGCGAGCAACCCAGCGCCAGGACGCACAGCCCGGAAAACAGCAAGACTTTGGGCTTCACCCCCTAGATGTGGCTTGCGGCGGGGGGCGCTGGCAACGTGAATCGCGGTCAATTTCGCAGATTTACCGCAGTTTTGCTATGCATGTGGCAGCTGGATGCCAAGCCCAATGCCTGAAGGTGCGCTGAAGATACATGAGTTCATTCTGCCGAATGGCGAGCTGGGCAGCGTGTTCTTGAGGCGTCATGGAGCGCGCCTCTCGCTGGCCGCCGACGACGGTGAGCTCGAGCTGCCGCCCGGCGCCTTACGCGCGGTCATGCTGCGCTATGGCGCCCCGTTCGACGTCCAGGCGATGAGCCACAGCCAGGGCAAGCTCGAGCTCGCCGACGGCGCCAGCTTACGGCACGTCCGACACTTGGCCGGCTACGACGTGATCGCGCGCGACTACTTGGTGTACGCCGAGCCTGGGCTCGAATCCGTGTGCGCCATGGCCACCAACGTGGCCGGAGCGCTGCGCTACTTGGGACTCGCCGCGCGCGATGCCGCGCAGGGACGCTAGCGCTAGCTGAACAGCTCGGATACCGAGCTGCCGTCGTGGATGTGTCGGATGGCCGTCGCCAGCTGCGGCGCCAGCGAAAGTACCTCGATTTTCGAGGACAGCGACGCCGCGGGGATCGGCAGCGTATTGGTCACCAGCAGGCGCTTGAGCCGCGAGGCTTTGAGCTTTTCGGCGGCTTTGCCCGACAGCACCGGGTGCACCACCGCCGCCGAAACCGAGCGTGCGCCGCGCTCGAGCAAGAAGTCCGTGGCATTGAACAAGGTGCCACCGGTCGCGATCTCGTCGTCGACCAGCAGGCAATCCTTGCCGGCGATGTCCCCGATGATGTGCGCGGGCTTGGCGTTCTCGTCGTCGCCGTAGCGGCGCTTGTCGATCAGCGCCAGCGGCAGCTCCAGCCGCTTGGCAAAGCGGCCCGCGTCTTTGGCTTCACCGACGTCGGCGGCGACGATCACGGTGTTGGTCAGGTCTTCGTGCTTGAGGCGATCACACAGCGCCGGCACCCCCGTGAGCTGGTCGGCGGGAATCGAAAAGAACCCCTGAATCTGGGGCGAGTGCAGATCCATGGTCAGCACGCGATCGGCGCCCGACGTGGCGAGCAGGTCCGCCATCAAGCGCGCGGAGATGGAAATGCGCGGCTCGTCCTTCTTGTCGCTGCGGGCGTACGGAAAGTACGGAATCACGGCTGTCACGCGCTTGGCGGAGGCGTGCTTGAGCGCGTCCAGCATGATCAAGAGCTCGACGATGTGCTCGGACAGCGGCGGACAGGCGGTTTGCACCACGAACACGTCCTGCTCGCGCACGTTCTCCTCGATGCGAATTTTCAGGTTTTCGTTGGAGAAGCGCTTGGTACTGGCGCGACCGAGGGGGATGCCGATCTGATCGCAGACTTCCTGAGCCAAGCTCGGGTGCGACGTGCCGGAGAACACCTTGAGGCCGGTGGACGGTGGGGTCATGCGGGGGCGGAACCTACCACGACCCGGCCGAGGTTCACCTCACCGGAACGGATTGAAGTCGTAGACGTTCGAGACGCGCTCCTGCGTAGCAAAGTACGCGCGCACCAGGCCTGCAGGGTCTTTGACCATGTCGCCGCTGGGGCGGTTGTCGTCGTGGTCGTTCCAGGCCCAGGCAGCGTGGGCCGCGTCGCGCCCGCACCAGACAACCCCGGCGCCGCAGCCGCCCGAGCCATTGCCCGCGAACGTGCCGAACCTCGCGAACAGCCGGCGATTCTCGCGCCGTTCCCACAGGCCGCCCGGTCCGAGCATGTCGTGCAGCCGGTAATGGACGTACCGGTCGTTCGGCGTTTCCGGCACCTCGGCCTCGCTCAAGGACGGGTAGTAGACGACGCCCTCGGTTCGAATCGAGAAGTAGGGCCAGGCCTTGATGGCGTGCGTTTCGGCTTGAGACGCCGTGATCGGATGCAGCTCACCGGCGAAGGGCCGCAGGCTCAGGACGCCGTCGACGTCTTCTCGGCCCGAGCGCCAGCGGCTGGAGCCGGGCACGTAGGAGTAGAAGTCGCCGTGTACGACCGTGACCGCCGCTCGCAGCTTGCCGAAGCGCGAGCCGTCGCGCGCGATCGCGAACATCACGCCCTCCGAATCGTTCTCGTGCTCGGTTTCGAAGAACGTGCTCGACCAGTCGCGCGGATGAAAGAACTGGTACGTGATGAACCAGTGACTGCGCGTCTCCACCACGGCGTAGTAGGCGTGGGCCGAAAGCGGGAAGCGCACGTCACCCGCGTTGTCCCAGTTGTTGCTGGCGTCGTCGTCTTGGTCGAAGTCGACGCGCGTGATGTAATCCGCGGCGCCGCCCAAAGCATGAACGCCGTGACGATGCACGTCTTGGTGATGAATGGGCGCGTGACGCAGCGCCAACGCTGCACGGAACTCGGGGTCGCGCGCGCTCTCGACGGCGAACGCGGGCACGCTGCTGAGCGTCAGACCCAGTAGCGTCCCGAAACGCAGCGCTGCACGCGAAACCCGGCTCATGCCCGTGAGTGTCTCGACAAACGCTCAAGCTATCAGAGCCATAAGTCCGTGAAATAGCTGATGTCGCGTGCGACATGTCGGACCATGTGTGTGCCTTCGGCGTTGCTTTGCTCACGCAGAGGCGTAGGTTTCTGCCTAAGGCTTCGCTTTCAGTACCGCGTCTTGTCTTGGTGAGTCGTTTCCCAACTGGTTCAACGAGTCTCGAGAAAGAGGGTGTACGTGATGGTCGACCGAAAGAAGGCAATCAAGCGCCGTGACGCCACCGGGCATTTGGACGCCGAGTACGAACGCAAGCTGCGCGCGTCGTCCCGCCCGCCGCGCGATGACGGCGTTGCGTTCCTGACCGGTTTCCATACCGGTGAGCCACTCGCCGAGGAGCTGGGCGAAGCGTTCCTCCAGTCTGCGACGTCGGGCGAGGAGAGCGAGGCGGAGCGACGCGAGCGCATCCTTCCCGAAGAGAACGGCGGTCCGTTCGTCAGCACCCGAGCCAGCCAAGAGTTTGCCTACGACTTCGACGAATCGAACATCGCCGAGGCGACCCGCGAGCCGCTGCCGAAAACGTCACTGGCCGACCCCTGATGGCTGATGGCCGATGGCCGATGGCCGATGGCCGATGGGCGGGCGAAGCCGCGCAGACGAGGGCTTCACTCGCCCGGCTGATTGAGCGACACTTTGGTCGCTGGCCATGCTGAAGACGGTCCGGGTTCCCGAAGCGCTGGCGCCGTTGTTCGAGCAGGCCCAGTCGTACGTCTCGCGCTACTTCGCGGATCAAACGTCCGAGCCCGAGCGTGCCCGGATCGAGATTGCCGGGCAGCGCTACGTGCTGGTGCGCGCGGGCGCGCTCTCCGTCGAGTTCTACGAGCTCGTGAAGCGGCTGTATGCGCGCGCGGACGAAGCGCAATCGGTCGCTCACGGGCTGCTGTTCGATTTGGCGCACGCCATGGGCTTGTCCGACGCCGGCGCCTTCGCCGAGCGCATGGACGTGCGCGATCCGATCGCGCGGCTGTCGGCGGGGCCGATTCATTTTGCCTACGCCGGCTGGGCTTTCGTCGACATTTCGCCGGAGAGCGCGCCGAGCCCCGACGCCGACTTCTACCTGCTTTACGACCATCCCTACTCGTTCGAGTCGGACTCCTGGCTGGCGGCGGGCAAGGCCGCCGAGCACCCGGTGTGCGTGATGAACGCCGGCTATTCTTCGGGCTGGTGCGAGCACGCGTTCGGGCTGCCGCTGGTGGCCGCCGAAATCATGTGTCGCGCCAAAGGTGACGAGACGTGTCGTTTCATCATGGCGCCGCCGAGCCGCATCGAGCAGCGCATCAAGGGCTATATCGAGCGACACCCGGAGCTGGCGTCGCGCGTCGTCGGCTACAAGGTCGAGAGCTTTCTGTCGAAGCGCACCGACGCCCAGCTGCTGCGCTCCAACCTCGATCTGGAGCGCAAAGAATCGCTGACGCGGGAGCTCAACGCGCGGCTGATCGAGGTCTTGCCGGGGGGCGTGATCGAAGTGGGGCGCGACGGCTCGCTTCTGAACGCGAACGCCGAAGCCATGCGCATTTTGGGCCTGAGCTTGGACGCGTTGACCCAGCGGGTGGTCGCCGACTTCGGCAACGAAACCATCTTCGAAGACGGCTCACCGGCTCCGGTCAGCGAGTACCCGGTCAGCAAGGCGCTCAGCACCGGGCAACCGCAAGGCGCCGTCACGCTCGGCGTAAGACGGCGCGACGGCGAGGTGTCGTGGGCCGTGTACCGCGCCGTGGCGACGCGTGACCCAGCGACCCAAGAAATCACCGGCGCCTTGGTCACGCTGCTCGACATCACCGAGCGCAAGCGCTTCGAGGACAAGCTGCGCCAGACGCAGAAGCTCGAGAGCTTGGGGGTTTTGGCCGGCGGTATCGCGCACGATTTCAACAACCTGCTCGTCACCATCTTGGGCAACGCTTCGTTCGCCAAGAGCATCGCTGGCGGTGACGCGCAGCTCGGGCCGCTGCTCGAGCAGATCGAGCTGGGGGCGCGGCGCGCCGCCGAGCTGACGCGCCAGATGCTGGACTACTCGGGTGAAGGTAAGCTCAAGGTCGAGCGGCTAGACCTGGGGGCGGCGGTGCGCGAAATGGCCAAGCTGCTGGCCGCGCTCATTCCGAAGCAAGTCGAGCTGCACTATCAGTTCCAGGAGGGCCTACCAGGAGTCGACGTCGACGCCACGCAAATCCGCCAGGTGCTGATGAACCTGCTGACCAACGCGGCCGAGTCGATGGGCGACCGTCCGGGGCGTGTGATGATCGCGCTCGAACAGCGCTTTCTGCAGGAGTCGGAGCTGGAGGCTTACGAGCACCACACGCTCCCGCCAGGCAATTTCGTGGTGCTCAGCGTGAAGGACAACGGCTGCGGCATGTCGCCCGACACGCGCAGTCGTGTCTTCGATCCGTTCTTCACCACCAAGTTCCAGGGCCGTGGTCTAGGCATGGCGGCCGTGCTCGGTATCATGCGCGGGCACAAAGGTGCGATCCGCATCGACAGCCAAGAGGGCGTCGGCACCGAGGTGCAGCTGCTGTTGCCCGTGAGGGAGGCCCGGTCGATCGCGCCGGCGGCTGGTGAGCGGGGCACCGTGCTGGTGGTGGACGACGACCAGGGCGTGCTGGCGATCGCGCGGCGCGTGCTGTCCACGCACGGCTATCGCGTGCTGACGGCCGTCAACGGCGTGGAGGGCGTGGCCTGCTTCAAGCAGAACCAGTCCGAGATTCGCGTCGTGCTGATGGACATGACGATGCCGCAAATGAATGGCTTGGACGCGCTGGCGCACATTCGCCAGCTCGACGGCCAAGTGCCGGTCTTGCTCTCGACTGGCTACAGCGCCAGCGCTGCCCTGCATTTCAGCCAATTTTCTGGCGTTTTGATGAAGCCGTACGGCTTTTCGGACCTGCTCGCGGCCATCGAAGGAAGTGTGGGCGTCGCGTCCGCCGAGCGCTAGGCTCCGCGCCGCTCGCCCATGATTGGCATCTCAGACCTCTCCAAATCCTTCGGCGCCCGCACGCTGTTCGAAGGCGTGACTCACAAGCTCGTCAAGGGCTCGCGCTACGGCCTCGTTGGTGCCAACGGCTCCGGCAAGACGACGTTCATGAAGATCTTGTGCGGTGACGAGCCCGCGACCGGCGGCCAAATCGTCTGGCCCAAGGACGCGCGGGTAGGGGTGCTGCGGCAAGATCGCTTCATGAGCGACGCGGAGCTGATCGTGAACGTCGCCATGGCCGGCGACGAGCTGGTGACGCGCGCGTTGGCGGAGCAGGCGCGGCTGAGCGAAGCGGCGGTGCCGGACGCCGAACGCATGGCGGAGCTGGAGGATCAAATCGCGGCGCACGACGGCTACACGCTCGAAGCGCGCGCCAGTCACATCCTCGAAGGTTTGGGCATTCCGGTCGCGGTGCATCGGCAGCCGCTGGCGACGCTCTCCGGCGGCTTCAAGCTGCGCGTGCTCCTCGCGCAGGTGTTGATCGGCGGGCCCGACGTGGTGCTGCTCGACGAGCCGACGAACCACCTGGATATTTTGTCCATCCGCTGGCTCGAGAAGTTCTTGGCGCAGTACCGTGGCTGCGCGCTGGTGATTTCGCACGACCAGCGCTTTCTCGACAACGTGGCGACCCACATCCTCGACGTCGACTACGGCACCATCGGCATCTACCCCGGAAACTACAGCCACTTCGTGCGAGAAAAGGCCGACGTGCGCGCGCGCAAAGAGGCCGAGGTCGAGCGAGCGAAAGCGACGATTGCCGAGAAGCGCGCCTGGGTCGAGCGCTTTGGCGCCAAGAACACCAAGGCTACGCAGGCGCAAAGCCGGCTCAAGCAGATCGAGAAGATCGAGGTCGAGGAGCTGGAGAGCAGCTCGCGGCGCACTCCCTTGTTCAAGTTCGAGCCGCAGCGGCCGAGCGGCAAAGACGTGCTGACGCTCGACGGCATCGTCAAGTCCTTCGGTCCAAAGCGGGTGCTGGCTGGCGTGTCGCTGGTCGTGCGACGTGGTGAGCGGGTCGCCATCATCGGCCCGAACGGCCTCGGCAAGTCGACGCTGCTGAAGATTGCGACCGACAACCTGAAGCAAGACGCCGGCAGCGTGGCGTGGGGTCACGAGACGCACGTCGGCTATTTTCCGCAAGATCACCACGAGGTCTTGCCGGACGGCGCGGCCAAGCCGCTCCAAATCATCTGGGATACCATCCCGGCCGAAGGCACCAGCACCGTTCGGGGCCACCTGGGCCGCATGCTGTTCTCGGGGGAAGACGTGAACAAGGCGGTCTCCGCGCTGTCGGGCGGTGAAGCGGCGCGCTTGGTTTTCTGCCGCATCATGGTGCAAAAGCCCAACGTGCTGGTGCTGGACGAGCCGACCAATCACCTCGATCTCGAGGCGATTGAGGCGCTGGTCAAAGCGCTGAAGAGCTTCGAAGGCACCGTGCTTTTCGTGTCGCACGATCGAGCCTTCGTGTCGGCGCTGGCGACGCGCATTCTGGAAGTCACGGAGCTTGGGTTTCGCGACTTTCCAGGCACGTACGACGAGTACTTGGCGCGCTCGGGCGACGACCACCTGGACGTGGCGACCGCCGTGCTTCGGGCCAAGACCGAGAAGGCCGGCAGCGCGGCTGCAGCACCAGCCGCGGCCGCAGCGCTGTCGTACGAAGAGCAGAAGCGGCGCAACAACAGGAAGAAGCAGCTGCCAGGTCAGCGTGACGAGGCCTTGGCCGCCATCGAGCGCGCCGAGCAACGCAAAGCCGCCATTGCCGCCATGTGGTGCGAGCCTGGATTCTACGAGCGCACCGGCAAGGAAGAAGTCGCCGCG
>DATAKF010000261.1:0-9788 GCA_036261775.1 Polyangiaceae bacterium
CGGAAACCATCTCCGGCTCCTGCCCCCGTTCCGCCACTGGTGATCGCAATTCGCCAGAGCCTGTTCTGTTCAGACACAGCACCGCCACCGCGCACATTTAGGAATGTTTGCGCCGCATATGCACGCCCCTCGGTGTACTGGGCATCCCCTCCGCCAAAGCTGACTTGGTCGTCCCGAATGTGAACGCCTTCATGCATCGCGAAAGCACCAATATCGAACATACTCCTCCCCGGCACGAGCTTTCGGTCCAATCCCAATCTCATCCCGAACCAAGCATACTTGCGATCGGTGCGCATCGTGTCGCCCCCAAGGTCCATCCATTCAACGTTCACCTTCAGTACGAGCTCCTTCATCTGCTTCGATAGGCCTGGATTCTTCATCGCCACACCAACTTCATCCATGCCCTTCATGACGAACGCTTGCTCAGCGGTAGGAGCTAACCCTAAGGGATCGGTGTTCTTGAGCACCCTGCCGTTGACGTACGCGTACAGATTCAAATCCGCACTGCCCGGCGAATGGACAGCCAACGGATCCGCACTCACCCACCGCCCCAAATACGGACTCAGAAACCTCTTCCCAAAGTAGATGAGCCCGACTTCGGTGTCCTCCTCCTTGCCGGTGAAACGAGAAACTGGCGCCTCATCACTCCGCGGAGTGACGTTTTCCTGCTGCAGTTTCCGAGCCTTCACGCGCTCGCGCCCCCACGCGAGACCCAGCTTCAAAAGTCGATTCCCGGGACGCGTGTTTTTCGAAAACTGCGCGTCACCCCAGAGGCGTGGATCCCAACGCGGCAGCCGCGACCGGAAGCGCTCGCGGTCGACGTCGCGCACGAGCTCGAGACCAAGCTCGGGCATCGGGGCTGCGTTCCACGTCGTCATCGCGAGGCCCGCAGTGTACGGCCACCGGCGGCCTCGAGCCTAGCGACTAAGGGAGAAAAGGCTCAGAAAAGGCGCTGCGCGGGAGCGCTTCACGGCGCTGGCGCCTAAGGGGGCGTTGGAGCGGACGGCAGCGAGCACGGCTACAAAAACGGCTCGCCCGAGCTCCATCATGGGGCTCGGGCTCAGCGCGACATCGGCACGCGCCGCCGCCGCTCAACGCGCCCTTAGGCGCGTCACATCGTCTCGTTGCTCGTCGGCTCCCGCCCGCCCCGCGCTGCACGACTCGGCCCGCGTGGGTCCCTCCTGGACCTCCCACGCGGGCCTCAGCGCGACTGTAGCCCCGGCACTCGGCGATTCAGAGCTTCGGTGCGCGCTCGCGCCGTGCATCCCAGACGTAGAGCACCTCGATCTGCTGCTCACGCTCGTCGATGCGGAAGTACACGTGGCACTTGGCCTTCTCGAGCAACATGCGCCTGAGCTGCGGCTGTCGCGCGGTCGGGGACGGCGTACCTGGGCTGCTGACAGTCCCGAGGTGCTCGATGATCTCGTCCATCTCCGCTCTGAAGACGTCCGGATGATCCGCCTTCTTCCGCCAGCGCGTATCGATGCGCTCGATGCAGAAGCTGCGCTCGCACCGAAATCTCGACCGCTCTCACGGGTTCTTGGCTCGGAGCTGAGCCATAAACGCGCGGGCTTCCATGTGGCGACCGTTCTCCATGTCGCGGATCCCCTCTTCGATTCCTTCTTCGATCTCCGCGCGCTCCTCGGGGTCCATGCCCGCCCACGGATCGGTCGTCACCAGCTGCAGCTCGACCGGCGTGCCTTCGGGATGCGCGGCGGGTTCGTCGCTGACGTAGAAGCCGTTTCGGACGTGCGCTTTCACCGTGCTCATGGCTTCGTGCATCTTATCTCGTTTCTCCTGGTTTCGCCCGTCGGGGCTGGTCGCAAAAAGCCGGGGCAAGTGTCGCGCTGCGGGCCCGTGGGAGGGTCCCGCGGGCCCGCCCGTGCAGCGCCGGGGTGGGTGGGAGCCGACGAGCGCCGTGCCCGCGCCGCACCAGGCGGCTAATGCCGCGTTGGCCTGCGGCGGCGCGTTCCGCAGCGTCATCCAAAGCCCGAGCCCTTCCACGGAGCTCGGGCGGGCCGTGTCGTGGCCGTACTCGCCGCCGTCTGGCCCAACGCTCCATTAGACGCCGCGCCGCTCGGGGTGCGCGTGCAGCGCCGCTTCGGGTTCGGAATCAGCGACTAAAAGAGCGGCTTTCGCTGCCGCTGGGTGCGTCGCCTCGTACACGGCCTGCAAGCGCCGCACAGAAATTCGCGTGTACACCTCCGTCGACTCCAGGCTCGCGTGCCCCAGCATCTCCTGGATCGATCTCAAATCCGCGCCGCCCTCGAGCATCAGCGTCGCCATCGTGTGCCGAAAGAGGTGACAAGAGCCGCTCTTGCCGAGCTCGGCCTGCTTCACGTAGCGGTGCACGCTCTGGGTCAGCAGCTCCGGCGTGGGGCGCTCGCCGAGCGTCGTCAAAAACAGCCAGCCTTCGTCCGGCACGGCCGAGAGCTGCGGCCGCACTTCGTCGAGGTAGCACTTCACCCAGCTTCGAGCACGCTCGCTGATGGGCAAGATGCGATCCTTTTTACCCTTGCCCTGCCGCACGAAAATCGTCCCGCGTTCGAAATCGACGTCGAAGATTTTCAAGTGGAGCAGCTCGCTCCGCCGGAGCCCGGTCGCGTACAACACCTCGAGCATCGCGCGGTCGCGGAAGCCCACGGCCGTGTCGAGCGGCACCTGCAAGAAAACGTGCTCGACCTCGTCGACCGTCAAAACTGCGCCCGGGAGCCTTTTTACCTTCCGTGGCAGCTCGAGCTCGCTCGCCGGGTTGGCCGGGATGGCGTTTTGGCGGGCCAGCCAACGAAAGAAACCGCGGACTGCCGTGAGCAGCACTTGCTGCGTCCGGAAGCCGAGGCCTCGTCCGTCCTTCTCTCGCCGGTAGTGAAACAAATGCCGCTGGTAGCGCTCCAGGATGGGCTTGGTGACCTCCGCCGGCCTCATGATGCCCCGCGCCTCGCAGAAGCCGATAAAGCCGCGCAGCGCCTTGTCGACGTTGCCCACGGTGCGGGGGGAGTAGTTCCGGACGGCGAGCCATTCGAGGTAGCGCTCGCCCCACACGCCAAAACCCTCGCGCTCGTCGAGCGACGCCACCGGTCGCCGCGGGCGCCGATGCTTGCCCTGCTTGGCCGGCATCGCTCAGCCCACGGCCGTCAGCGCGGGGCGGCGCGGGGCCGCCGGCGCGGGCGACGCTGCTGATGCGGCTACGTACGGCGTGCCGTTGGCGCGCGCCCCCGTGCGCGTGGTTTCGCTGTGCGGAGGGTCGTTCTGCGCCGTGGTGCTTGTTTTTAGCTCGATTCCTTTCTCGGCTGCGCCCCGCGCATCCCCCGCAACCGGCCCGCTACCACCCCGCACAACCCCCGCGAAGTTGGGTCCTGACCCCCGCGAAGTCGTCGTACTCGCGGCCGCGCTCAGCTGCTCCGCGTCCACGAGCCCCGGCAGAAACACGCCATCCGCGCTCGGGCTCGCGACCAGCTCATACAAATAGCTCTGCCCTTGCCGGCCGCGGTGCATCACCAAAAGCTCAAGCTCCAGCAGCCGGCCCAGATGGATACGCAGCTGCGTGTCGCCCCAGCCCGTGCGCTCCCGCACCTGACGGCGACTAAATCGAAAATCGCTCCGGTCGACGCCTTGCTGCTTCGCCCCCTCCGTCACCAGCTCGTCGACCAGCCCGTGCAAGCGCCGCGTTTGCGGCGGCAGCTCGTCCAGGCTCCGGCCCAGCACCTCGTGCGCGAGCCGGTTCGCCAGCGCAATGTCCTCCCGAGTCACCTCAATGTACCGCAGTACCTCGCCCCGGTGCTCGTGCTCCTTCACCTCGCGTTGGTACTGGTGCAGCAGCGCCACCGTCCGAATCAACGTCAAATACTTGGGGAAATCGCGTCGTGAGCGCGTCTGGTGGTCCAGAAAAGTCAGCTCCCGGGCGTAGGGGTTTGAGACCAAGAGCGGGCGGATTAGCCGCTGCGCATTCTGGTGCAATCGCTCGATGCGGGTGCGTTCGCGCTTCGCGATCAGACCCTCCAGCGTCTGCGCCTCGCGCTGCCGGCCGTGGATGGCGCGCGTTTGCTCGCGGCCTTCGTCCACCGTCAAGACCAGGCAGCGGTTCAAGAGCTCGTCGTCCACTTCGATTGCCGTCGTCGTCAGGAAGATCATCACCGGACCCTCCACCCGGTACTCCTGCGTGATCAGCCGACCCGTCGCCGGATCTTTGCCGGTCGAGGCGATCGTGAGCTCGCCCTCGCTCTGCAAGAGCTTCAGCGCGTAGCTGGCCCGCTCGGCGCCTTCCTCTTCCACGATGGCCAAGATCTTGTGCTTGAGGTCGCTCTCGCTCATGTAGAAGAGGCTCTGACCCGTCATGGCCGAGTACTCGACCCGCTCCTCCTCCGGCATCAGCGCCAAAACCGCATCCATCAAGCTCGATTTCCCCGCCGCGCTCGAGCTCTGGATGATCACGGCCAGCGGTTGATCCAGCTTCCGGCTCGTAGCCGCCAGGTAGGCGGTGAGCTTGTTCGTTTCCTCGCCCACCACGCCGCATTTCTGAAAATCCTCGAGCAGCCGCTCGCAAAGCCGAGGGTCACGCAGAAATTCCAGCGCCTCCCGCCGCTCGGCGTCGCTCAGCTCGATCTGCTTTTTCTCCTGATGCTCCGCTCGCGCGGCTTGTTCTTGCTGCTCCTCGAGCCGCTGCAGCACTTCGCCCAGGTCTTTCTTGAGGATGCGCTCTTCGAGCCCCAGCTCCTCGGCGGCCTGCTTCAGAAACGCCGCCCGCTGCCGCGCCGAGTACAGCTCCAGCGTGTCCACGTGGAAGCCGCCGCCTTCGCGCGAGCAGAGGAGGTTTACCTTCAGCGAGCCCGGCGTCGCGGTTTTGCTCAGCCCACGCACCCGCCAGCGGCGTTCACCCAAACGGAAAACCTGCTCACCCTCGGCGGCGGGCGGCGCTGCTGGCGACGGAGACCTCGGAGGCGCCGCCGGAGCTGTTTTCGGCTGCTTCGTTGCATCCTCATCCGCGACCGCTGCGCCCAGCTCAGCAGCTAAAGAGAAAATCTCCCGCGCTGTCATGGCCGGCGCCGGGGCTGCGTCCGGTTCCGCTTTCGACAGCGCGGGAGGAGGTTGTTGGGGTGGTGCGGCCGCTGGCGGCGTGGGTTCGCTCGCCGGCACTGGCTCGGCAGGCGCGACAGGCACTGGCTCGGCGAGGGCAGCAGGCGCTGCTGCGGACGCCGTCACGCTCGGTGCCGCTCGCCGCGTGCCCGCCATCCACTCGGCCTTCCGCAGCACAAGACCCAAGCTCTGCGCCGCCGGCTGCACCTTCAAGGCGTAGCTGTTCGCGTCCATGTTCTTCGGAAACAGCACCCGCAGCACTTCGATACCCATCGTGGAAAGCTCGACCGCGAGCTTCTCCGCTGCCCGATCGCCAGCCTCGTCGCGGTCGTACGCGATCAGCACGCGCTCCGTGCCGTGCTTCCGAAACGCCGCCCGATGATCTTCGGTAAAACCCTCGACGCCATACGAGGCGGTCACGTTCCGGAAGCCCGCGCACCAAAACGTCAGCGCGTCGATCAGCGACTCGCAAAGGATGATTTCCTTCGACTCCGCCAGCGCGGACTCGTTCCACACCCCGCGATGCGGACCCGGCAAATACAGGTGCCGGGGCGTGCCTTCGCGGAGGTTTTCGTTGATCTTCCGCCCGTACATCTCCGTCACTCGGCCTTGCTCGTCGAAGACTGGGATGACCAGCGAGCCGTTCAAATGCTCGTGCCCGCTTTCGCGCAGCACGCCGAGGCGTTGCATCTGGCTGCGTAGCTCGGCGCCCGTCTTTCGATTCTTCTGCGGCAGCCGGTAGGCGAGCGTGCGGTTCGCGAAGCCGAGGCGGAAGCGCGAGACGGCCTCCGCGTTGTTGATGCCGCGCTTTTCCAAATACGCCAGCGCCTCCGGGCTCGCGGCTAGCGTTTCTTGGTAGTAGCTCACCACGTGCTCGAAGACCTCGGCGTCGTCGTGCGCTTGCTCCGCAATCGTCGGCAACTTCTGCACCGTCGACTTCTTCACAAACCTCGCGGTCGCCGGCGCGTTCGAGCCAGCGACTAAAGAGGAATGCTCGGTCCTGAGCAGCTCCACCGCGTACCGAAAGCTCACCGCCTCCGCCCGCATCACCCAATCGATCACAGTCCCGCCCGCCTGGCATGCACCGAGGCAGTGCCAGAGATTTTTCTCCGGGCTGATCACCAGGCTCGGCTCCCGGTCGTCATGGAAGGGGCACAGGCCGAGCAGGTCCGCGCCGTGCCGTTTCAGTCGCACGCCACGCGCCTCGGCCAGGCGCTGCAGCGAAATCCCGCTCTTTAGTCGCTCGATTTCGGCTTCTGAAATCCGCGCCATCGCTCGGCTCCTTGCAAACGGCCGTCAAGCGCAAAATCGGTCGCTCGACGTATCCGATAGACCCGATCATTGTTACCTGGTATACCAGGTAACGCGCAAGAGCATTTAACCCTAGAAAGCCGAGGTTCTGGAAATGCACCCTTACACTTCCGGCATGCCTCGCCGTCTCTCCAAGCCCAGGCCCAAGCAGGCCGCCCGCCTCGTCGCACTGCGCAAGGCCGCCGCTTTGAGTCAGGCCGAGCTCGCCAAGCTCGTTCGGGTTTCCCCCAAAACTATCGGCTTCTGGGAAACCTCCGCCATCCCGCCCCGCTCCGACGTCCTGCCGCTCCTCGCCAAGGCCCTCGGCGTCCGCGTCGAAGACATCCTCGGCGATCAGCCCGTCGAGCAGCGCCGCCCTGGCCCAGTCGGTAGGCTGCAGCGCGTCTTCGAGCAAGCCGTGACGCTACCGCGCCGGCAGCAAGACCTCGTCGCCAGGTTTGTCGCTACGCTCGTCGAGCAGCAGAAGGCGAGCTAGCGGCTGCTCATCAATGAGTGTTTTGCTCAAGTTCTTCCAGCACGTCGGCCAACGCAAACTCGCCTTTCCGCGCCTCGTCTGCCTGCGCCACAATGACGCGACCTGGTGAGGCTCTACGTCCTCCAGGCTGCACCAGGATGACGCCATCGCCACTATCCGTCGCCCACGTCCACCCCTTCTGCTCGTGCAGGAACTCGCCGACGAAGGCGATCAGCATTCGTAGCCGCTCGGGCTCCTCGATCCAATAGCTACCCGTTCTCGTGACCACCTTACGATCTACAGAAGCCAGCGCACTCGCCCAATCAACAGAATCTACGGAGAGCAGCTTCCTAAGCTGGCTCGCAAGTTCCGGAGCAAGTCGAATAAACTCCCCTGGGGTTCCCACCGCATCGAGTACTGGGTCGGAGGCCCGCCCAGTTACCACGCTGGCCATGAGGTGTTCGTACGCTTCCTTCGATCGCCACAGCACCCACGTCTTGGCACGAATCTCTGTTAGATAGCTTGCATCTTCGAGGACAAATGCCCGCAACCCCGGGTTCGTTGCGGCGTAGCCGTCGTCGAGCAGACCACGTTCTGCTAGCTCCACGGCCGCAGCATTCTTGAGTTTTCGACCAATCTTGTTTGCCACCGAGCCCTAGTCCTAAGCCCTAGTCATCCACGCGCGGACCCTCTGGGCCCTCTTTGCCGTCGTTCTGTGGACTACCAGCCGAGTTCGGAGCTGGGATGACATCCCGCCCGGCAAGCACCTGCGAGTTCAGCATCTTTCCGGCGCCAGTCCGAATCTCCATCTTCTGTGGGTCATCGGTATCCGTAACCTCCTCCATCACGTGATGAACGAGCAAGACCTTCTTCTTCGTCGCTTCGGCAATTACGTCCAGACCAACGGTGACCCCAGCGGTCGTGACGAAGTGCAGAATTGGTGGAAAGCCCGCGTTCGTCTTGGACGCCTCCTGTTGGGAGGCCGCGTCGACAAGACCTTTGATCTGGTACTGCGAATCCGAGAGATGAATCGTCGAACCTTCCTTGTAGGTCTTGACCTCCCACATGGAGCTGTCCTTGCCCGGATAATCCGGAAACAGACCGAATACAGATGAAATGGTGCCCTTCTTCCAGGTCTTTATGTCGGCGACACCATCTGGCTGAACAAACCTTCGACTTCCAGCCGTTTCCTTGACCCGCTCTTGAGACTCAAAGGTCCGGCCGTTCTCCTCCATCCCGAAACTCGCTAGCGCTTGCTTTTGAACCCAACGACCGATCTTCCTTTCTTCAGCCAGCGACCCGGGCGTGGGCTTCTTGCAACCCATCGCCCCCCCACAAAGGGGGACAGCGCCCGACCTGATCGCTATTTGTGCGGCCCGGAACTTGGTCAGCTGTTTGATGACCTCCTCAAGGCCCAACGGATCAACAGCGATCAGCACGTTCCCATGCACGTAGGCGTAGAGGTTGAGATCGGCTTCCCCTGGCGCATGCACCGCCAACGGATCCGCACTAATCCACCGCCCCAAATACGGACTCAGATACCGCTTCCCAAAGTACTGCAGCCCAACCTCAACGTCCTCTTCCTTGCCGGTAAATCCGTAATCCTCCCTAAATCCCTTCCACCGCTCCGGCCTGTAGTCGCTCTCCGTCGCGCCGTACGGCTGGTACGTGCGCGCTTCGACGAGCTCGCTCGTCGCGTAGTCGACGACCAAGCTCGTCGAGCCCAGGTGATCGGGCAGTTGGAGGAAGACGTGCAAGCTCGGCGGGAGGCCGCTACCGAGTGAAAGTTGCGGTTCGTTCTTGAAGCTCGCGCTTGCGGAGTCCGGCTCTTTGACGACGCGGCCGAGGCGCATGTCGTGGGCGGAGAGGTAGGGGACTTCGTTTTCGGCGGTGAGCAGGTAGTCGTTGGGGGTGGCGCTCGTGTCGACAGGCGCGCCGCGGAGCTCGAGGGAGTCGAAGATGTAGAGGGTTTGCCGGAGGTGGGGGGCGGCGGAGCCGTCTTCGCGAATGACGCGCTCGTCGGAGTAGTCGTAGAGGTACTGGAAATTGAGGTTGGGGCCGGTCTCGCCGTCACTGCGCACGGCTTGGCTCAAGCGGCCGACCTCGTCCCACTTGTACGCGACGCGATGCCAGCAGCGATTCGGTGCTCCACCCGCGATGCCACAATTGGTCGCGCTTTGCGCGAAGCGTAGTGCGGTTAGGTTGCCGGCCGCGTCGTAGAGTACAGAGTCGGTGTACCCGTAGTAGGGGTTGGTGGCTGACGTGCCTTGAACGGAGGAGGACTTGATGCGATACGGTCGACCGGTGGCGGAGTCGTTGACGATGGTGCCGAGCGAGCGATCGTAGTAGGCGTGAGCGTCGTCGTCGGTCTTGGTGGTGTTGCCAAGCCAATCGTATTGGAACGTCTGCCAGAGTGGCCGCTTGGCAAAAACCTTGCGAGCCACCGGCTGCGGGCGCCGCGGATCACTCGCGCCCGCCAGATCTGCTTCGAACGGCGACGTCCACGTGTCGCTCCCGCCGGGGTACTCGTAGTCGGTTCGCGTGACGCGGTATAGATCGTCGTACTCGAAGCGCCGAGTGACTGGCTTCGAGCCGTCGGGCCACTCCTCCGGGACACGCCAATCCCGAATCTCGATCGGATTGTTGACGACGTCGTACTCGTAGTCGAGATCCTCGAGCAGCAGCTGCAGTGTGGTCGGTGGATCGGCGCCCAGGGCGGGCGCAGGCGAGTACGCCGCCGGCGTGCTGGACCAAACGGGGGGCGGGCCACGGTAGGTTTGTACGCTCGAAAGGCGGCGCCGGCTGTCGTAGGTGTTGTGCGTCGTGGTCCCGGCCTTGTCGCCGAAGGAGAGCTCGTTGATCTTGCCCTCGGCGTCGCGGGCAATCTTGGTGACGAGCGGGCCGTAGCTCGAACCGACGCCTTTGACCGTACCGCGCCGCGTGTACTCCG
>DATAKF010000272.1:0-14596 GCA_036261775.1 Polyangiaceae bacterium
ACCGTGAACGCCAAGGATCGCATCGGCACTGGTCCCTGGGTGAACTCCCTGGGCACCACCGTGGCCGCGGACCTGACGGCGCTGCACGCAGCCAAGGGCGACGTCGACGTCTTCGGTGTCGACGAGAACAAGATGAAGATCAACGGCCAGTGGAACGCTGGTACCGGTACCAACGAGCACGACATCTTGACCGGGTCGATGCCCGACGGCACCGTGCAAGCCGGCAAAACCTGCTCGGACTGGACGTCCGACGCAGCCAACCAGACCGCACAGGTCGGTCACTGCGACGGCATGGGGCCCGGCATGGCCACCACCGGCAGTTACCCCTCGTGGAACTCGTCGCACGAGAATGGCAGCTGCGCCGACACCGCTCCCAAAGGCGGCGCCGGACGACTGTACTGCTTCGCCATCAACTAGCGCGCGTCGGCCTTCGCGCTGCCCGGCTGCTCGCTAGAACGTCGCTTCGACGCCGATGCTGGGCAGCACGATCGGGCCGGCCGTGACCAGCTCGCAGCGGCCACCGCACTCGTAGCGCAGCGCCTCTTTCGCAGATGTGGCGTTGAGCATCTCGGCCACCACGGACAGCTCCAGCCTTTCGCCGATTCGAAACGGGCGCTCTAGGCGCCAATCGAAGCGCGTGTAGCCGGGAGCGCGCCGGCTGTTCGACGGCCTGGCGCCGCCAACGCCGATCTCCAGCGCCGGAAAGCCCGAGTAATACAGCGCCCGCACGCTGCCGCGGACCTTCCACCACAGCTCCAGCGCCAACGCGCCTTGCAGCACGTGGCGACGATCGTAGCCCGAGAAGGTGTGCACGGCGCCTGCGTCACGCGTCGCCCAAGACAGCGTGTACGAGACGAAGCCGCCGACGCGACGGCTGAGCGGGCGCCCCAAACGCAGCTCCACGCCGCGTGCCGTCAGGTCCTGCCGATCTTGCAGCGAGGTAGCGTCGAGCCGAAATTCGCGCGCCTGACCGAGCGGATCGACGACGTTTTGGTAGCGGCTCTCGAAGCCAGCCAGGCTGGCCGACAGCTCGAGAGGCAGCAAAACGCGCACCGCGCTGGAAGCGTGAACGCCGCGCACCAAGCCGTCTTCCAGCGAGCCCACCTGCGCGGCCGGCACGCCTGGCACGAAGTTGGGCTTCTGGCTGGCGAGGCCAAAGCGATGCTCCACCGCCACCCGCTTGGAAAGCCGCGCGCCGAGCAGCAGCCTTGGGTCGAACGACGCCGCGTGCGCGCCCTGCGAGGCGTACAGATCTGCTCGCACGCCCGGCTCGATGAATAGCCGCTCGTCGGGCTGGTAGCGAAAGCCAACGTAGCCGCCCAGCGAGTGATCGGTGCGGGTCGGGAACAAGTCGAACAGATCGCGCCGATCGAGACGCTCCGGAGCAACCTGCAGTCGAATGTCGTTCACGCGCGCGTCGGCGCCGAAGCGCGCGGCAAGGCCAGCGCCGAGCGGCAGTGTGACGTCGCTACGCGCGCGCAGCGAGCGATCGGTGAGCGAAGCCGTCGAGTCTGCCGTGCGATCGCGCCCGAGTGTGACGCCCGCGGTCGCCAAAATTCCGCGATTTTGGTGCACCAGCCGCAAATCGACGCGGTGAAAGCCGGTGTCGCCCCCGACCGCTCCGGCCAAGGATTCACCGCCGTAGTGGTCGCCCGCCCCGAACGCGAACACGCCGACGGAGGTGCCGGGCGACACCTTGCGCATCAGGCGCAGCTGGTAGTCCCAGTAGCCGAACTCTTCATCGGTCAGGGCCGTGTAGAGCAGCCCGGTGAACGAGTAGCGCCCAGACACCAAGGCCTGTCCGGCGCCGCTCGCGAACGGAGCTTCCAAGAGCGCGCCCGCGTCGAACAAGCGCAGGTTCGCTTCGCCACGAAAGCGCGGGCTCGGCGCAGAAGGCTCGGCAACGATCACGGCGCCAGCGCTGCCGCCGTAGCGCACGTCTGCTGGTGCCGATTGCAGCACCACGCCCGAGAGCGACCCGGGGTGCAGCACCGAAGGTCCCAAGAAGGCGTGAAACAAAAGCGGGACCTCGACGCCGTCAACGACGTAGCCAACGCTCGCGGGCGGCGCGCCACGGATGAAGAACACCGGTAGCCCCGAGATGGTCGGCACCACGCCGGGCAGCGAATCGATGGCGCGCAAAGGATCGCCGAACGCGCCGGGCAGCTCGCGCGCTTGAGCGCGTGACAACGCGGGGCCGCCTGGCGCCGCGGCCGTGCCGCGCACCTCCACGACGACTGGAGCCGAGCCGTCGTCTACGGCGGGAGCTATTTGGCCGAGCGCTGGGCGCGCGCACCACGGCGCCGCAAGGCCAAAGCCAAGCACCGCGGAGCTACGCGCAAGCCATCGCACCCCGCCGTTATAGCTCGGCCCCCTGCCCCCACCGCGCCCCCTACTTGACCTTCACCGGCTCGAAGCAGCGAATGTTCGTCTCGATGCGGAAGTTCGATTGATCGGTGTGGCGCTCGGCGTGGAAGAAGTCCATCTGGTACGTGCCGCCCGGCCGAATGCCCAAGGCCTCAGCCTGGGCGTCGAAATCGATGGTGGCCGCGATCGGCAAGTGTTGACCGCCCAGATCCAGCGCAAGCTTGCCGTTCACGAAGATCCACAAGTCGTCGTCGCCCCGGAAGGTGAACTTCTGGCCCGCGACGTAGCCGAACTTGAGGTGGCCCTCGGTCGTGAAGTGGAAGTTGTGCTCTTCTCCGGGGGTGTTGCCGAAGCCCATGCCGTCGATGGGAAAAAACGCCGCGCTATCGTAGGCCAAGGCGCCAGTGCCGTCGTCGACGAGCGTCACGTCCACTTCGAATGTCTGGTTGACGGTGGCGTCGTCGCGGTACCACTGGTCGAAGCTGAGCTGGCTGGTGATGACGGGGTCCGGGTTCCAGCCGTTCCACTCCGCGCACGACCCGAAGGTGAGGTGCTCCCAGTCTCCCATGGTGACGCGCTTCTGCGTACCGATGCCGGAAGCGAAGACCGGCTTCGAATCGGTACCAAGTGCCGGCGCGACCATGCCGCAGCCAATGTCGTTGAGGCCCTGGTACGCCTCGAAGTCGGGATGCGGGTTGGTCGAGGGGTTGAAGTCACGGATCGTGAGCTTCAGCACGGCCTCGCACTTTTCCTCGGGGGGCGTCTCGACGGTGCCCAAGTCGGGCCCGGTGCTACCTCCCGTGTTGAGCACGGGTTGGTCGACGACCGTAGCGCTGCCGCTCGTGGACTGGGCCTGGGACCCGGTCTTGGTACCGCTCTCACCGCCATTGGCCGAGCAAGCCGAGGCACAAAACGCCCCGAACGTGACCACCAAAGGCGCCAACCCGGAGACCGCCGCACGCTTGAGCATGCGCTGAATCTAGCATGGAACCGGTCCCAGACAAGGGATTGGGCGCCGCAGAATGCTAGGAAACGAGAACTGGCCGAAGGGGCTGAACGGAGTGGCAGATCCAGCCGCGCTGGCGGAAAAGTGCTAGCTCCTTCAGGAATGCGGCGCGTGTACGCAGGGCTCGTTGTGATTGCCGGGGCGCTCGCGGGTTGTGACCCGACGAGCGGGCTCGCCGACACCGCCGACGCTGCCCTCCCGCCGGTCAAACGCTATTTCGACGGTGCGGGCACGCCGCTCGTCGAAGGGCCGTGGAACCGAGTGGTGGTCGACCTGGATGCCGACACGCAGTACCACGTAGGCGCTCGGCGTTTGGACGACGACGAACCGACCTTTCACCTCTTCGGTGCCGACGCGCAGAGCGGCTGCCAGGTGGCGCCCAACGCCGGCACCTGGCTGATGGGCAAGCCGGACGAGGCACCCAACCGGCTCTTGCCGTTCGCCGAAACTCTCGACGAGCGCGGTCGTGGCCCGGTGCGCTTCACCACGCTCGACTGCGAGGTCCAAGACCTGGTCATCGAGGACGGCGGGCGCCCCTACCCGCGCTTGTTCGATCACGGCTACCTCATACCCACCAAGCAGGGCTACACGTTCGCCGATCCGTGGGCGGGTGAGAGCCGTGAGATTGCCGAGCGCCTGGAGCGCACCTTGGTGCAGAACGAAGCCGTGCTGCTGTTCGCCGACGGAAAGCTGAAGAGCTTTTCCGATCAGTTCGAGCCGGCCCACGAATGGGGCAACGCGGTCGAGAGCGTCGTGCAGATCAGAGGCCCCTACTTGGTGGAGGACGCGGACGGTTTGCACCGCGTCACGTTCGATCACGATTCGCTCGAAATCGTGGCCGAGGACGTGCTGCCCGGCGCCTGTCATTTGCAGTACTCAGGTGCCACTTACGGCGACGCAACCAGCAACTGGGTCGTTCTGGAAGAGCCGTGCGGCAATCCAAGACCCAAGATGATGCGCCTCGACGCCACCACCTTCGAGTCGCTATCCAGCTTCGAAATCCCGTTCGAAGCCGATGCCCGACACGCGCGTGCTTTGATCAGCGGCGAGCTCGACACCGGCGAGCGCCAACCGCTCGGCCTGCTGTACGTCACCGACGTCGACGAGCGCGGCCTCGGCACGCTGTGGGCGTGGCTGGCAGGCAGCCCGCTTGCCCTCAAGGTCGCTGAGCGAGCTTTGCTGGACGGGGTGTTCCCGGAGCCCCCCGGCAGCGCCTGGGCTGGCACGGCGCAGACCAACTACCAGCAGCTCGGAGGTTCCGAGGCCTACGATTTGATTCACTTCCGTTGGGATGGCACGACCGAGGTCATCGCCGAGAGGATCGTGCGCAACTCGGCGAACGGCGAGGTCCTAATCAATTTCGACGGCGTCGCCGCCGACCTGCCGCAGTTCAGCGAAGACGGGTATCGTATCTTGGCGACGGCCGTGGCCCCGTATACCAGCACCGTCACGTCGTTCACCGGCGAACGCCACTACGCGCGCGTCGCTGCCTTCGACGGTACGAGCGGGCAGGTGCTGCTCGGCACCGAGTCGCAAGACCCCACGGCTTGGGAGTCGATAGCTAGCGGCGTCACGCCTGAATCCCCGCGTTTTGCCTGGTTCATGCCAGCGCTGTTGTTCATCGAGGACTGGGACGCCGACGAGAGAACCGGCGCATTGACCGCCTACAACTACGAGCTCGACGCCCGCACCACCATCGCGGAGGGCGTCAGCAGCTTCGACTTAACGAGCTATCCCTGGGAAGGCGTCATTTACACGGTGCCCAAGGGCGAGTCGCGCGGCATCTGGTTCAGCCGCGCGAAGTGACGTCCTCAGCGCGTCGGGCTCCGCCGCGAGCGGCTGCAAGCGCGGCCGCCTCTCGTCGCCGCGCTCGAGCGACCAGCCGCCTGCCGGCGCTGCCACCAAACCGTTGTTGAAGGCGCCAGCGTGGAGCCACGCCTCCGCGCCGTGCGGCAGCTCGTTCAAGACTGCTCGCACTACCGACGCCAAGGCGGGCAGCTTTTCGTCGCCGGTGCGGGTCACTTCAGCGCCAACCACGCGGAGCAGCACCGCGCCACGCCGCTCCTCCAGCGCCAGCGAGAGGCGATAGTGCGGCCAGGGAAAGCCGCCCAACGTCGCCACGCTGATGCGACGCTTGCCCAGCTTACCGGCCATGAGCGCTGCTACGCGCGACTCGATTCCGTCGAGCCCTAGGAGCGCCGCTACCACCGGCTGCTTCGCGCAGAACGCCTCGAACTCGGGCGTGGGCGGCGACACACGCTGGAACCAACGCCGGTAGACCCAGATGGCAACAGCCGTCAGCATCCAGGACTTGAGGACTAGAAACGGGCCTTCCATGAGCCCAATCTCCAGCAAAGCGCCCGCGCCGGCATGTCCAGAGGCGTCACAAACCTTGTTCTTGGCCGCCTTGAAAGCGTTTGGGCGTCTGGCCAGTCCAGCGCACGAAAGCGCGATGAAAGGCACTAACGTCCGAGAATCCCAAAAGAAATGCCGTCTCCTGCGCGCTGAGGCGCCGATCTCTCAGGTAGCGCTCGGCCAGCTCGCGGCGCAGCAAGTCGACCATCGCAGCAAAGCTGGTGCCTTCGACCTTCAGGTGCCGCTGCAAGGTCCGCGGCGCGCTGCCAAGTCTGGCGGCAACACGCTCGAGCGACAGCTCACCGAGGCGCATCTGTTCGCAAATAGCCGTGCGCAGGCGCGCATCGAGCCCGTGTTGATCGGGAAACCGAGCCAGCAAGCCCCGCGCGTGCGACTCGACGACCTCCTGCAGCGAGGCGTCGGCCGTCAGCAGCGGCAGCGCGAGCGTGGCCAGGTCGTAGGCCAGCTCGTCGTGCTCCTGATGAAACTGCAGGTTCGGACCGAACACCGCGCGATGTGCGGTCAAGTCTTGGGGTGGACCATGCTGAAAGCTCACCCGTGAAGGCGCGACGTCCCGACCGGTAGCGCGGCGGGCAAAACGCGCGAACGAGGCAAAGCCAAACTCTATGGCGTGGCGCGGCGCGCGATCGGGCGCGGCGCCGACTTGATGTCGATACGCGCCCTCGGTCCCGCTCCAGACCAGCTCGCCACGCGCTTGGTCGTGTAGCAGCCGCTGATAGCGAATGCCCTGCGCCAAGCCATCTCGCAACGTGGGGCTGCTCCACACCACCCACCAGCCAACACTCAGCGGTGCGCCAGCGGCCACGTTGGCGAGCGAAAGCCCGAAACAGTCGTCGTTCAAGGCAGCCGGCAGAAACTCCCACAGCTTCAGCACGTGGCCGGCCAGCACCCGCCCGTCCGGGTCGGCCAGATTTTCAGGCGAAAACAGCTCCTGGGGCACCCCTGCCCGCTCCGCCAAGCTGCGCGCGTCGATGCCGCGCGACATGGCGCCGAACATCAGCGCGCGGACGACCAGCACGGACATCGACCCCGCCGACGCGCGCGCCATCTCAGTCGTCCCGGAGCATGGGCTCGCGCGCCTCCGAGTAGGCTTGCACGAGCTGTCGCGCCTCTTCGTCCAAGTCCGAAAAGCGCACGCCAAAGCCGGGCGGCGCGTCTTCGCCCAACGCGTCGCGCACCCAAGCGACGTTGCCGCTCAGCTCACAAGCGGGGCCGGTCGGAAAGCGCAGCGAGACGCGCACGTCGGAGCCCAGCGGCGGCGGCTTTTCGTAGGTGGCGATGAAGATGCCGCCGCCGCTGAACAGGTCCGCGCCCGAGAGGTTGCGATACAGGTTGCTCGGACCTCCCACGTCTAGCTCCACGTCGACTCGCCGCGCTGTGCCGACGCCGTGCTCGAGCTGCTTCGACACGCGCCCCAACAAGGTGGACAGCTCGGTCAGTTGCTGCTCGGCGGCACCTCCGGCAGGCTGGCGACCGCGCTCTGCCAACGCGCCCAGCGCCTGCTTCAAAAGCTCCGTCTGCTGTGTGAAGAGCTGCAGCATGCCATCCTGCCGTTCGTCTTGCAGCCGCACTTCGACCTTTGGACGCCCCAGCTCCGTGAGGTTCTTGGCCAGCGCCGCGAAGCCCGCGTCCTGAGCCGACTTGGCGCCATTTTGTGCCAGCGAGCCGACGATGGCCTCGCGGATGCCCTTCAGCTGCAGGTCGAGTCCGGAGAGCGTGCCGGTCACGCGCGCCACCGGATCGGCGTCGCTGCCGCCCATGCGCTGCACACGCCCAAAAGCGTCCTTGATCTCGAGCCAGCGCGCGCTCTGCTCGGGCGTGAGGCGACCGCGCATGTCGGCCAGCTTGAGCAGGTTCTGCTCGGCGCCCTTGGTCAAGGTCTGCGATTCGCTGGCGTAGTGGTCGTCAATCAGCCGCTGAAGCTCGGCGTCGTTCATGGCCGACACGACCTTCTCGGTCAGCTTGGCCATGTTGCGGTAGCTGCCTTGCAGCTTGAACGGCGGCTCGGTGCGGTAGCGGTCGTCTTGCGAGGCGGAGGCGATGTACTCCTGATTCACGCGCAGCAGCACCTCTTGCACCTTGAACAGCCGCTTGAAGATCTCGGTAATTTCCGAAACCTCGGCGCTGCCATAGCCGTGGCTCAAGTCGCTGAGCGGAATGTCTTCGCCCCGCGCCATGCGGATGAGCTTGTACGTATCCTGCGCGTCGCGCCCCGCTAGCGGCGCCAAGACGCTGTTCGAGGTGAGCGCGTTTTCGAGGTAGCTGAGCGCAAAGGCGTCTTGCTTGCCCTCCAAAATGTCGCCCAAATTGTAGGTGTCGGCGCGGTTGGCCAGCATGTCCGGGATCTGAAAGCGCGCGCCGCTCTCGGTGTACGGGTTGCCCGCCATGACGATGCAGAACTTCTTCCCGCGCAAATCGTAGGTGCGAGTCTTGCCGTTCCACACGCCTTCGATGCGACGCTGGGCGTCACACAGCGAGATGAACTTCTGCAACAGCTCGGGGTCGGTATGCTGAATGTCGTCGAGGTAGAGCATGCAGTTGTTGCCCATCTCGAGCGCCAGGTTGATCTTTTCGACCTCCTGGCGCGCCGTAGCGTTCGGCGCTTCGTTCGGATCCAGCGAGTGCACGGCGGTGCCGAGCGCCGGGCCGTTCACCTTCATGAACACGATGCCCAGCTTGCTGGCCACGTACTCCATCAAGGTCGTCTTGCCGTAACCCGGCGGCGACACCAGCAAGAGTAGACCCATTTGATCGGTGCGTTTGGCGGCGCCGGCCGCGCCCAGCTGCTTGGCCAGGTTGGCACCGACCAGCGGCAGGTACACCTCGTCGATCAGTCGATTGCGCACGAACGACGTCAAAACGCGTGGCAAGTACTCGTTCAGGCGAAGCCGCTCGCGAGCGTGCGCGGCCAGCTCGGTCTTGAGGCTGCGAAAGGCCCGAAACCGCGGCGCGCGGTCCTCGATGAAGCTGGCCACGCGCTCCAGCAGCTCGAACAAGCTCAGGCTCAGGTTGCGTGCCGCAACACGGACGTGGGAGCCCAGCAGGTTCGGCACCGTCGCCTCGACGTTGGCGCTCGAAACCTGAAACTCCAGGTCGGCTTCGCACACGGCGCGCGCCGCCAGCTCGAGCCGGTACTCGGCGCCCTTGCCGGCGCTGCGCACGAACGCGTCCACGTACGAAAGCGCGACGCGCAGGCGCTCCGGCGGATGCGCTGACAGCACGCGCAAGTCTTCTTCGAAGCCACGCGCGGCTCCAGTTTGCTCCAGGTGCGAAGCAAATTCCTTGCGCAGCTCGGCAGCCGCTCCGCTCTCGGTGAACTTGGCGCGTTCTTGAGAGATTTCGTTGACCAAGTAGCGCGCGGCAAAGCGAGCCACCGGCGCTTCGCTCCCGAGGCCTAGCGCCTTCAACGCCTCGGCCACGCCGTGCGTGAGCTCGCGCGACAGCTCCTGCTCGGCGCTGCCGTCTTTGAGCCGCTCGCGTAGCCGCCCGGCGCTCTGGGCGCGGCGCTCCAGCAGATTCTTGCGATCAGCCGCTAGGCTTTGCCAATACAGCCAGCCGGCGGCGCGCGCGCGCGGCGAATAGCGCAGGCCGCCCGCCACCTTGAGCAGGCTCAGCACCTTCTCCAAGATCAACGCCGCGTCGTGGTCGTGAACGCCGCGCTCGTAGCCTTCGTCGATGCGCTCACCAGCCAGCTGCCGCACCAGCTCCTGCAAGGTCTCGCCGCGCGCGGCTGCCTCGAGCTCCGCCACGTTGCGGCCCTTGGCGCCGGCTTCGGCTTCCAGCAGCAGACTGACGGCCAAGTACTCCGCGCGGTACACGTCGCGCGTCTCCGAAACCAGCTCTTGGTCCCAAAGCTCACGGGACGCGTCGAGCAGCGGGTTCGAGATCGGCTCGAAAAAGTCGGTGCCGGTCAGGTGAACGTTCAGCACGCCCTCGCGCGGCACGATGGCAAGCTCCAGCGGCCGCGTGTTCACGCTGAAGCGGTGCTGCCCAAAGCGAATGACGTTGCCGTCGTCTTCGAGCAAATCCGTCTTGTCGCGCAGCGCCCGCAGGGCATTCTGCTTCGCGCTCTTCAGCTTGGAGTCCAGCTCATCGGCTCGCACCGAGTCGCCCAGCTCGCGCAGCTGGCCCGAAAGCTCGGTCAGCTTGTGCACCATCGCGTCTGACGCGAAGTAACCGTTCAGCTCCTCTTGGCTCTTGGCGGTTTGCGCGCGGCGCACGATGCCGGCCAGCACGCGCTCTGCGGCCGTGGCCAAGCTCTGCGCGCGACGCTGCCGCTCCTCGACCAACAGCTGCCGCTTGGCGTTGACGGCGTCCAGCACGTCCTCGCGCTTCTCGGCCAACTGCACCGAGAACTCGTCCAGCTCGCCGAAGCGCCCTTCCAGCTCCTCGAGCTGCAGCATCAGCCGGCCCAGCTGCTCGTCGCAGGCTTCTGGCGTGTTGGCGAGCGCCAGCGCGCTGGTCACGCTCTGGCTCAGCAGCTTGAACTGCACGCCGAACTCGGCGCGGCCTTCGCCTGCTCCGAGCTCCTTCTGGCGACCATCCAGTACGGCGCGCGCGCGGTTTTGCTGCGCAAAGGCCGAGCTGGTGCCGTCCAAAATCTTGGTGCGAACCGTGGGGTCTTCGATGGGCAGGCTGGCGATGGTCTCGCTCAGCAGGGTCAAGCCCTCGTGCACCGTATCGAGCTCTTTGCGCAGCGGCGCAAGCTCGGTCGTCTTGCTGGCTTTGCCCACCGACTCGACCACCACGTCCAGCCGGTCGAGCAGCGGCTGAAAGGCATTTTCAGCCAAAAAGAAGTCGACGCAGGCGCGGCTCACCTCGCCAAAGCGCTCTGTGACGGCTTTCTCGAGCGCTTCCACCCGCGGCACGTCGATCGACCGCACCTCCTTGAGCGTGATGAGCGCGCCGCGCTGCCGCTTCAGCTCGCTCAACCCATTCAAGAACGCCTCGACGGTCGTGAGCTCGCTCGGGCGCACCCGCTCGAGCAGCTCCGCCTGCGCCTTTTCGGCCGCCGCCGCGGCTTCTCGCGCTTTGCGTTCGAGCGCCAGCTGCTTCTCGAACTCTTCGACGATGAGCTCCGCGGTCTTGTGCAGCTCGCGCAGCGTCTCGAGCAGGCCGCCCATCTCGGCGTGACCGAGCCAGTAGTGCGTGTCGATGGCGCGCCGCGCGGCGTTCACCAAGTCGTCGAAGGTGCGGCGCGTCGGCTTCTCGGTCGCGACCAGCTTCTTGATGCTGAGCAGCTCGCTGATCCCGCTGACCAAGGCCGCGTTGCCGACCTTGGCCAGGTACGAGCCGTCCGTCGGCGCCGCCGCCGCGAACTCGGCGGTCGTGAACGGCGTTTGCCAGATCTGCACCGGGTGCAAGCGCGTCGGCTCGCCGTCGGTGCGGAACACCAGCATGGTGCCGTCCGGAAACAGGCTGAAGCCGTGGCAGCGAATCGGGTTTTTGACCTCTTTCGCGATCAGATTGTACGGCAAGAGCTCATACTCGCCCTCATCATCGCGGTAAAAGACGTACAATACGTCCTCGCCGTTGGGAGAGCTGATGGTGCGACGGAACTGCAGCCGCTCCGCGTCGCCGTCGAAGAGTTTGCGCTCGCCGGAGGTGAGGTAATAGCCGCCCGGAAAGATCAGACCGTGATCTTCCGGCAGCTCCACGCACGCCACGCCCAGCGCGTCGACGCGCAGTACGTCTTGGGTGCGCGGGTTGTAGACGAGGTAGCGCGTCTTCTGCTCCCGGAACGGCTTGATCTTGAGCAAGATCAAGCCTGCCACGCGCGCGTACGCGATCTCGGAGTCGTCGAGGGTTTGGTTCGGATCGTCGACCGGCTCGCGGTAGATGCCGAGGCCATCCTGCGTGTTGTTCTCGATCTTGACCGTCAAGTCGCCATTGACGGTCTCGACGAAGACCTCGTTCAAGATGTTGATGTGGGGGTGCGGGCCTGCGACCTGGTCTTCGCGCCGCGTCGGTGTCCACTCGAACGGGTGCCGGCGCGGCGGCTTGTAGTCGTCCTCGCCGCGCGCGTCCATGAACGACAAGTGGCCCTTGGCGTCGATGGCGAAGCGAAAGATCTTGGCGTCGTTGACGGTCGCGCCAATCTGCACGGCCATCAAGAGCCGCGTCTCGGTGCGCATCAGCTGCAGTAGGCGCGCTTCTTTGTAGTAGCGAAAAGCCTCGCGAAACTGCTTGTCGAACTCTTCGTCCGCCAAAAACGCGCCGGGCCCCGCGAACGGCTGCTGGCTGAGGTCGTAGCCCGCGTCGGTCTTGGCGAACTTGAACAGGCTGACGACGTCTTGAACGCGCGTCTCGGTCTTGAGCCCGATGAAGACTTGAAAGCCGAACAGCAGCTGGCCGTCGACGCTGACCACGTCGCGCGGCGTGCAGTTGTTCTCGGTGCGCACGCGCTCCGTAGCCGCGAGCACCAGCTCGCCGCCACCAAACAGCGCCTTGCGCCGCTGATTGAGCGCCTCGGCCTTACCAGCCAACTCCGTCGCCCGCTCCAAGAGCCGACGCCGAATGACCTCGTAGCTGCCCCCTTCTAGGCTTCTTTCGGCCTGCTCAGCCATGACGAGTCACTGCTCCAGAAACGTTCAGCCACTGGAAGTCTCGGGATTTTTTCACAGGGAGGCGGGGAGACGGGGAGGTCCGCGAGGCGAGAATTTTTGGGTTTCGAGCCGCACGGCACGCACGAAGACTGCGCAGTCGCTTGAAACCAACACCCGTCTCGAGCAAGAAAAACCTCGCGGACCTCCCCGCCTCCCCGCCTCCCTGTGAAGTCTCGAAATCGGAAGGCGCTGACAGGTCGCGAGCGCAGGTGGGACGTCCCATGCGAAGGCCGCTGTTCAAGGCCGTTTGCCGGGTTTGCCGTCTTTGGGGGCGAGCTTTTCGAGCGCTGCTGCCAGCACGGCGCCGCCATCGCTGTCGCTACCGGCGACGTTCTGCACCAAGGCGCGCAGCGTGTCGCTCTGTTCGAGCGCGCCGTCGACGGATTGACCGAGCGAGATGGCGCTGACGAAGCGTTGGAAGAACTGGCCGTCGCCGCCCACGATGTTGATCTTGGCCTTCGACATGGCCTCGGCCATCACGCTGGCCTGCGCCGCCACGATGTCCTTCTTGACCTTGAGCGACTCGAGCGCGATGGCCCGCTCCTTCTCGATGTTGAGCCGGAACTCTTCGTGACCGCGGCCCGACTCGTCGAGCGCCTTCATCGAGGCAGCCTTTTGCGCCAAGCCCTGCGCCTCGGCGGTCAGCTTTTCGCGGATGGCGGCGGCTTCGGCCGTGCCCTGCTTTTCCACGGCGGCGGCTTCGGCCTCGCGGACCCGCACCTTGGCCAGCCCCTGCTTCTCTTGACCAGCCGCCTCGGCGCTCAGCTTCTCGAGCGAGATCTTGGCTTCGGTCAGGCCAAGCTTCTCGGTCGCGACGGCGTCGGCCTCTTTGACGCGCGCCTTGGCCAGACCTTCGGCGGCGGCTTCGGCCTGCACGCCCTCGGCGATGCGAATCTTGGCCTTGGCTAGCTTGTCGGCGGTGTCGAGCTCGGCTTCGGCCGTGACTACGCGCTCGCGTGCTTTGATCTTGGCGACCTCCTCGGCAGCTTGCGCGGCCTTGACCTGCTTGGTCGTGACCTCGGTCGCGGCGGCTTCGGCGCCGATGCGCACCACCTCTTTTTCACGGTTGGCCTGGGCCAGCGTGCGCACGTCCTTGATCAACTCCTCTTCGCCCGCGACCGTCTTTTCCACGGCGATGCGATCGCGGATCACCGTCGCGATCTCCTTTTTTTGCACTTCGACTTCCTTGTCGCGCGCAATGCTGCCTAGCGAAACCTCACGCTCGCGGCCAATCACCTCGAGCTGACGCGCTTTCTCGACGCGCTCGACCTCGACGGCGATTTCGCGCTCTTTGTGCTTGGCCGCGATGGCCACGCCGCGCTCTTTGGTTTGATCCGCGATCAGCGCTTCTTCGTCGTTCTTGATCGTGATGAGCGCCGTCTTCTTGCGCTCGTCGCTGGCGACCCGCAGCGCTTCGTTCTCTTCGCGCGACTTGGCCACGGAGATCTCCTTCTCCTTCTTGGCCTCGGCCTCCGCGCGCCGCTGCTCGAACCGAAAGAGGGCCTCGTCGGCGTTCAAGTTCTGGCTGCCCATCTCCATGCGCTCCTTCTGCCGGAGCTCGTTGGTCTTCACGTTCTGAATCACGGTAAGATCCGTGATCTTGCGGATGCCGTCGGCATCCATGATGTTGTCCTTGTCCAGGTGCTCGAGCGGCGTCTGCTCCAGGTAGTCGATGGCGGCGTCATCCAAGATGAAGCCGTTCAAGTCCTTGCCAATGACCTCGATGATCTTGTCTTTGAAGTCGTCGCGCTTGGTGTACAGCTCGTCGAAGTTGAAGTGCTTGCCCACGGTCTTCAGCGCCTCGGCGAATTTTGCCGTGAACAGCTCTTCCAACGCGGCGGCGTCGCTGGCGCGTTGACAACCGATGGATTGCGCGACCTTCAGCACGTCGTCGACCGTCTTGTTCACGCGCACGAAGAACGTGACGTTGATGTCGGCCCGGATGTTGTCGTTGCAGATCAGGCCTTCTTTGCCGCGCCGATCGATGTCGATGGTCTTGACCGAGAGGTCCATCACCTCGGCGCGGTTGATGATCGGGTAGACGACCGCGCCCGTGAACGCGACGACGGCCTCGGCCCGCATGGTGTTGATCACCAGCGCTCGGCCTTGGTCGACCTGACGATAGAAGCGAGCCACCAGCGCCAGCAACCCGAACAGGAGGAAGGCGACGATGGCGATGACGACCAGTACCGGATACAGCCCTAGCATTTGACTATCCCCAAGATTCATCACCGCCCAGAAT
>DATAKF010000289.1:0-3405 GCA_036261775.1 Polyangiaceae bacterium
TAGGGCGATTTCCAAAGCGTCGGACATTTCCGTGCCGAGCGCGGGAGCTTCGGGGCGCGGCTCCGGCAAGCTGCCATCGGCGCTCAAATCTTCGTTCCTTACGGCAGCTGCGCGGCGCTCGTCCAGAAACGAGCGGCGGGCGATGGCCACGGCCCACGGCAACACGGGAGCTCCCTTGAGGTAGCTGGCGCGGGCGCGGTGCACCTTCGTGAAGGTAATCTGCAGCAAATCTTCCGCTCGGGCGCGGTTGCGAGTCAGTCGGAGCAAGTAACCCATGAGCGTCGGCGAGAGCTTTCGATACAGCTGATCGAATGCATCGGCTTCGCCGTCTACATAGCGTTCCATCAGCTCTTCCGCACTGCCGGCGGAAGTGTCTGGGCTACGCGGCGCGTCCAAGCCGGCATGTCGTATACCGGCCCACACTGGAGCGCTAGAAGTTGCCCACAACGAGCTTCCTACGCGACGGCCCGCCCGCAAGTTTCGGGTTTTTGAGCAGGCGCCGGCCGCGGGGCTCGTTTGCGACCGAACCCCGCGGAATCTCGACCTACCACGGGCGGCGTGGCCGCCCTGTGCGCCTGAGCAGGGGCGGCAACCTAGATCAGGGACTTGAGGTCGAGCATTTCCTCGACGTCGGGCATCAAGACCAGCTCGACGCGGCGGTTTTGTTTCCGGCCGTCGTCGGCGTCGTTCTTCGACACCGGGTCGGTGTCGCCGTAGCCGGCCGCGTGCAGGCGCTCGGGCGTGAGGCCACCGCCGCCCTCTTTCGCGTCTACCGGCGAGACCATGTACAGCAGCACTTGGCGCGCGCGCATGGCCGACAGACCCCAGTTGTCGCCGAAGCGACCGCCCTTGAGCGGCTTGTTGTCGGTGTGACCGGCGACCTGGAAGTAACGACCCGACAGCTGCTTGTCGTTTCTGATCACCTCGGCGACGGCGCTCACGACCGCGTTGCCTTCTTTGCTCAGCTTGTCGTCGCCCGACGCAAACAGCACGTCACCGGGTAGACGAATCACCATGCGGTTGCGACGAATCTCGACCTTCAAGCCGAGCTCGGTCAGCTTCTTCAGTTTGTCGCGCAAGAGCTCGAAGCGCGCTTTGATGCGCTCGAGCTGAGCGGCGCGCTCTTGGTACTCTTTGAGTGCGCGCTGCAGCTCTTCGACGTTCTTGGCCAGCTGCTGGTTCGCAGTACCGGTCTGGGCGAGCTGCTGATTGATGGTATCGAGGTTGACGCCCATCTTCTGAAGTTGATCTTTCAGGTCGGCGACTTGCTTCTGCGCCTTCTCGAGCTCGGCTTGCGTGGCCGCACGCTCGGCCTCGGTGGCCTTGTTCTTCTGCGACAGCTGCCCGTACTTGGCGAGCTGCGCTTGCCACTCGTCTTCGCTGTAGCCGCAGCCCGTAATCATCGCGACGCACACGCCAACACCCAGCAACTTGCGGATCGACATCGAGTTCATCTCCTGGCCTCGCTCAGGGAGGCCCACGGCAAAGAAACCGATTTGCGCTTCCGCGTAAAGCGCGCCGCTAACTACACGTGACAACACGGAATTCTTGCGCGTCAGCCGAACCCGTCCGCACCCCGCTAGGCCCTTCCCGTTGGCCGGGGCACCCGCGCCTGCGCGAGCCGTTGCATGACCCTGAGCGGCGTCGCCGGTCACGGACCCTTCACCGCGTCGCCCTCGGATTTTTCGCAAAGTTTCGGATTCGTCATCCGCGCGTCACGCGCCGCCGAGACATTCGGGGCGCCTTCCAATGCGACATTTCCGCTACGCACCGGCGCTGCTCTCAGCGCTCCTTTTGCAGTCTGCTTTCATCTCTAGCCTGCGCGCTCAACCCGCGCCCAAGCCCGACTCCGAAGAGGGCGCCGACGCCGAAGAAGCGCCGATGGACGACGCCGAAGAGGCGCCGCCCAAAAAGGAAGCGCCCGCCGACGCCAAGCAGCCCGCCGGCAGCAAGCCCGCCGCGCCGCCGCCAGAGGAAGAGCCGGCCGACGAAGACATGCCGAGCGACGCCGAGATGGAAGCGGAAGCCGACAAGGAGCTAGCCGCCGAGGAAGCCGCGGGTGCTGCTGCGTTGGTCAAGCCGCCCGCCAAGGGCAAGGGCGCGATCGTGGGCGTGGTGAGCGACGCGGTCGAGCACGAAACCACCCCCGAAGCGCAGATCACCGTCGTCGGTACCAAGTACAAGACCATCGCAGACTTCGATGGCCGCTTTCGCTTGGAGCTGCCGCCCGGCACCTACACGCTGCGCATCTACGTCGAGCTGCACAAGCCGTCGGTCCTCAAAGGTGTCGAGGTCAAAGCCGGCGAGGTGGAGCGCTTCGATATCGACGTTTTGCCCGATGAATCCTCGGTAGACACCGTCGAAATCGTGCAAGACGTCGACCACGCCTCGGTCGAAGGCCTGCTGCTCACTCGGCAGCGCTCGGCCTCGGTGGGCGACGGCGTGGGTCGCGCCGAGATCTCGCGCACGCCGGCCAGCAACGCGGCGCAGGCCACGCAGCGGGTGGTCGGCGCTACCATCGTGGGCAATCGCTTCGTGTACGTGCGTGGCTTGGGCGAGCGCTACACCAACTCGCTGCTCAACGGCGCGCCACTGCCGAGCCCCGAGCCTGACCGCGCGGCGATCCCGCTCGACTTGTTTCCGTCGCTCATTCTGGAGAGCGTCACCATCGTCAAGACGTTCACGCCCGACACCCCGGCCGACTTCGCGGGCGGCTCAGTGCGCATCGACACGCGCGAGCTGCCGACGAAGCCGCTCTTTCAGCTGTCGCTCAGCGGCGGCGTCGACAGCAAGGCGACTTTTCGCGATCGCTACACGCATCCTGGTAGCGGCACCGATTGGCTCGGCTACGACAACAACACGCGTTCGCTCCCGGACGGCTTTCCAAAGCGGGGGATCGGCGCCGAGACCCCGCCGGAGGAGGTCGTCGCTGCTGGCCGCAGCATCAACTCGTCGATGCATCCGCGTACGGCGCTTACACCGCCCAACTACTCGGCCACCGCAGTCGCCGGCAACGGCTGGAGCTTGCCCGGTGATCAACGCTTGGGCGTCCTCGCGACACTCAACTACGGTCGCAGCTACCGCGTGCGCAAAGCGACTCGCCGAGATTTTCAGCCCGATGTGGAGCCGGGCACCGGGCGCACGATCATCACGGAGCAGAACAACATCCACGCCGAACAGGGTGAGGACAAGGTCAGCTGGGGCAGCCTTGGCAGCGTCAGCTACTGGCCCTCGATGCGTCACCGGTTGACCTTGACCGGTCTGCATACGCAGCTTGCCGACGCAACCACCAACGTTTCGCTCGGCACCTACGAAAACCTGCAGGGTGAGGTTCGCACGGCTCAGCTGCGGTACGTGAGCCGTGCGCTCAACATGCTGCAGCTGCGCGGCGAGCACGATTTTCCC
>DATAKF010000297.1:0-37230 GCA_036261775.1 Polyangiaceae bacterium
AAGATCCCTCACATCTCGATCGACAGGTCCGGGCGAGCGTGATCTAAGCCTGGAAATGGACGGCGTCCTCGATCGCAAGACAGTATTGGCGGAATACGAAGGGGTTCGATTGGGTGACCGGCGACTGGATCGGCGGCTCGAGAGAATTCTTCCGCAGCTGCTTGTTGCGCCAGGCGATAGCTTTCCTGAGCAAATGGAGTCGGAAGCCGATCAGGAGGCACTGTATCGCTTTCTCGGAAATTCACGAGTGACGATGGATGCGCTGCTGGTCGGGCATCGACAACAGACGCTTCGGCGAATGGAAGGGCAATCGCTTGTGCGGGTCATCCATGACACCACGGAGTTCGTCTTCGATGGTGACCGCGAAGGGCTTAGCATCGTGCAAAGCGACGACCAGCACCGGGGGTTTCTTGCGCACTTCGCGCTTGCCGTATCCGCTGATGAGAAGCGCTCGCCGCTGGGCATCTTGGGCGTACGCCCTTTCATCAAGGAGCATCGCCAGCGGGGGCTAACGAACAGTCAAAAGAACTTGCTCAAGCTGCACACTCCGCGAGACGAGAAGAAGTCTAGCCGGTGGGAAAAGCTTGCCCTGGACGTCGTCCACGATCTTCCAATGGGAGTCGAAGCCATCCATTTGATGGATCAAGAGGCCGACGACTTCGCGATCTTCTCTGCCCTATCGTCCGCCAAGACGCGCTTCGTGATCCGCGTCGAAGCAAATCGTAAAACCGACGAGGGCTTGCGACTGGATGCCGTTCTCGCTCAGCAGCCACCGCAGCCTTTTAGGCAAATTACGGTTGCTCGGCGCACGAAGAAAGCCGCGACTAAGGCTCATCCGGAGCGAGCGGAGCGCGTCGCCGAGCTACAGGTTCGAGTCGCAAGGGTACAGCTGCCACGCCCCTATACCTCTCGCGAAGCAGAGTTGTCGGAACTCGCCGTCCAAGTGGTGCACGTTTTCGAGCCATCACCACCGTCTGGCGAGGTGCCCATCGATTGGGTACTCGTTACCTCAGAGCCGGTCTGCGCCATCACCGAAGTCGAGGCGGTAGTTGATCATTACCGAGCGCGCTGGGTCATCGAGGAGTACTTCAAGGCACTAAAGACCGGCTGCGCCTTCGAGAGGCGCCAACTTACGACCCTTGTCGGTCTGCTGCGAGCACTGGGACTCTTCGTGCCCATGGCATGGACGCTCCTCGCCCTGCGGAATCTCGGCCGCGACCAACCCGACCGAGATGCTCGGGACCTCTTTACCCACGAGCAACTAACAATGTTGCGAGCGCTGCTCGAAAAAAGACGCCGACGCTTTGCGGAACAACCAACCGTGCGCGACGCCATGCTCGGCATCGCCGCTCTTGGTGGTCACATCAAGAACAACGGCGACCCCGGCTGGCAGGTTCTTGGTCGAGGGTTTCGGCGCTTTTGCGAATACGAGGAGGCCTGGAACCTTGCTCGATCGATGTGATCAATCTTCAGGGAGGACCAAAGCCAAAAATATTTCCCTCGAGGGTCGAGAGCGAAAGTGAACGACGTGGTTTTCAGGCACGCGGGCGGCAGCGCGAACCCCAAAATTCTCGCCTCGCGGACCTCCCCGTCTCCCCGCCTCCCTGTGATTCTCGCACTGACAAAACGCGAACAGCCGAGTCGGCGGACCAACTCGGCTGTCGTGACGGGTAAACCCGTTCGGTTTGATTACGAGACGTTCGACGGGGCTTCGAGGCCCTGGCGGAGCAGGCCCAGGAACGCTTCGTAAGCTTCCTTGACCTTGGCGTCTTCGCCCTCGAGGTACTCGGTGACCGAGAGGCCGTTGAGCACCGCCAGCGATAGGGTGGCCAGCGCCTCGGCGCGAGAAGCACCGCCCTTTTGGGCAGCCGGGCCGAGCGCGTCGCGGATCACGCCGCGCGCGTCGCGGTGCAGGCCAGCGGCGCGGCGCTTGAGCTCCACGTCACGGCGAGCCGCGCTCCAAACCTCGATGTTGAGGCCAGTGCCGGTCTTGTTGTTCTGGACGGCGTCCCACAAGGCGCGCAGCGCGTCGGTGGTCTGCGCCACGGAGCCGTCACCGTTCTTGATCGCCTCACGCAGGCGGTCCAGGTAGCGGTGGTACGTGTAGCTCTGCACCTCGTGGATGAGGGCCGCTTTGCTGGCGAAGTAGTAGTGGACGATGCTCTTCCGGAGCCCGAGCTCCTTGCCGATCTCGGCGAGGGTCGTGGCGGTGAAGCCCTTGCGCGCAAAGCACTTGGCGGCGGCCGAAAGGATCGACGCCACGCGGGGGTTTTCCCAATCAGCCGAGCGCTGCTGGGGCTTTTCGCCGGTCGTCTCCTCGGCGGGCTTGCGAACGATCGGCGTGCTCAAAACGGTTTCTGTCGTGGTCGTCATGTTATTCAATGTACCGGCCAGCCGGTATTGGACGCTGCTTGGGCCTGGAGATTCACAGGGCGGCCGGTCGGCGCCCTCTCCGCGGCCGGCTTCTTCGCCTACATCGGGCCGCTCGTCAAGCCTACGTTCCCCCAGATCAGCCTTTCGCCTTTTTCTTCTTCGTTTTCGCGGCTTCAGACGCGCCCGGGCGGGCCGGTTCGGCGCTTTCCTCGGCCTTGGGCCGGCTTTCCCAGAAGGGCATCCCGGCCGCTTCCGTCCAGCCCTTCTCCCCGTACCGACCCGCCTCGCGGGACTCCCGCATCGAGCTGGGCCGTTCGGCGTTCGGGTCGTCCGTTTCGTCGGCGCCCTGCGTCACGACCAAGAGCTCGTCGGCGAGGTACTCGGGGTGCTGGTCGTCTTCGGATTTGACGCTGTCTTTGGGCATGTCCCCGGTACCGACGCGCACGATTTGCGACGTGGGCGGGTAGGTGTCGTCCCAACGCTCGCGCACGGCGTGCACGCCTTCGCGGACGATGCGGTAACGACGCAGCTTGAACCCTGCGACACCGCGCTGCCCCAAACGGCGCACGCCACTCGGCAGCGTTTTGTCCGGTCGTTCCACTTCTTCGTAGGGAATGGCGGAGTCGATGTGACGAATCAGCGTCACGGTGCGCGTGCGCTTGGGCCCCAGAATCTCCGCGCGCACGACGCCGTTCTTCACGGTTTCATGCAGCACGACGGGAAACGGGAACGGATTCTTCAAGCGAAAGTTGATGGTCGGGTACACCACCGTCGCGTCGAGCCCCATCTTGATATACGAGCTCGGGCGCGTGTGCGGGTAGCGCTCGACGATGCTGAGGCCCGCAAAAAACGCCGCGCCGTGCAGGGTCCCGGAAATCTGGCAGGTGCCGCCGCCAATGCCGTCGACCAGCTCTCCCTCCGCGATGACCTTGGCGACCTTGTAGCCGTTGGCTTCGTCGCGCGGGCCGACCACGTCGTTGAAGTCGAATACTTCACCCGGCAAAAGCACGGTGCCGTCGAGCTTGGAGGCCGCCAGCCGCAAGTTGTAGCTGCGCGCCTGCACGCGCTCGGAGCGGTCGTAGCTCGTCTCGAAGTAGCCGAGCACTTCGTCCAGTTGGACGTTGCCTAGCTCGGCCGCGACGCGCCGCGGACGGCGCTCCAGGTAGGCGAGCTTGGCGACGCGCTGGCCCTGACTGAGCGCCTGCTCGATCGCGAGCAGTGAGCCGTCGAGGTCGAGCAGTCTGCCCATGACCTCGGGGATGAGCTTGCGCTGCTCGAGGTCCATGCGCGCGTCAGCTGGCGTCCGGTCCGTCTCGTCCTTCAGTCGGCCGAGCGTGGCGACGGCTTGGCTCAAGTTGAGCGCGACCGGGACCGGCAGGCTGAGCGGACCGGTCTGACCCGCCGCCCGAAAGCCGCGGACCAGCATGCTGGTCCGGTCTTTGGCTTGGCGCACCAGGTTGGCCAGCCGTACTTTGTCGATCTCGGCGCCGATTTCGCCCAGGTACAGCTCGCGCTTGGACCCGTCGGGCAGCTCCAGCGTGACCTTGCCCGCAACGTAGCGCCGGGCGCGCTCCAGCGCCTGCTTGGCGGCCGTGTCGTCGGCGTTCAGGCGCTGACCCAAGAACGCCAGCTCGGGCAGGGGCTCGTCGGTACCTCCGGGCCCCTCGGCGCGCGGCAGCAGAAAAATGCCGGCGGCGAGGCCGGCCACGACCGCGACGCCGATCGACATCGAGCTCTTGCGGGAGAGCAGCTGGACGAGCTGTGCGAGGCGCGGCACGTACGCTGTCGTATAACACCATCGATGGCCCCCGACGAGGTAGCCCCCTCCAACCTGGAGCAGAAGCTGGCGTCATTGCCGGTTGCCCCGGGTTGCTACCTGTTCAAGGACAAGAACGGGGCGGTGCTGTACGTCGGCAAGGCCAAGAGCTTGCGCTCGCGCGTGCGCAGCTACTTTCAAGAGGGCGGCAGCGACGTGCGGGCGTTCATCCCGTTCTTGCGTCGGCATGCGGCCGACCTCGAGACCATCGTCACCGCTACCGAAAAGGAAGCGGCGATCCTCGAGAACAGCCTGATCAAGGAGCGCAAGCCCAAGTACAACGTCAAGCTACGTGACGACAAAGAGTACTTGAGCCTGCGGCTGTCGCTCGAGCACGCGTACCCGAGGCTCGAGCTCACGCGGAAGCCGAAGAAAGACGGGGCCAGCTACTTCGGCCCGTACCATTCCGCGACGGCCGCGCGCCGCACGCTCAACCTGGTCGAAAAGCATTTCAAGCTGCGCACATGCACGGATCGCGAGCTTGGCCAGCGCAAGCGGCCGTGCCTCGAGTACCAGATTCAACGCTGCCTGGCGCCGTGCGTGCTCGAGATCGACCGCGACCTCTACGCGCAACAGGTCCGCTCGGTTGGCTTGTTCTTGGCGGGGCGGCACGACGAGCTGACCCGCGATCTGCAAGAACGCATGAAGATCGCCAGTCAGAACCTGGAGTTCGAGCTGGCCGGAATCTATCGCGATCAGGTGGCAGCCGTGGAGTCCGCGCGGCAAGCGCAGCGCGTCGTGGTGGTCAGCGATCGTGACCAGGACGTGCTCGGCATCTACCGCGAGGGAGACTTGGCGGAGCTGTGCGTGATGGTGGTGCGGCAAGGGCGCATGGTCGACACCGCCTCGTTCTCGATGAAGAACCTGGAGCTGCCCGACGACGAAGTGGTGGCCACGTTCTTACGCGAGCACTACGGCGAAGGCGGCTCGGGCGAAGCGCACGTGCCCGACGAGATCATCGTGCCGACGTTGCCGGAGGGCGTGGACGGCGTGTCGGAGTGGCTGGTCGAGCGGCGCGCGGAGGTGGTGGAGAGCCGGCGCAGCAAGGTCGAGGTGCTGGCCCCGGTGCGCGGCCCCCGCCGGGCCTTGCTGGAGATGGCGAGCGACAACGCCAAGCACGCGTTCGAAGAGAAGCGACGCGCCGCCGACGACATCGACCAGCGCTTGGCGCGGGTGCAGGAGCGGCTGCGCCTCCCGACGCTCCCGCGCCGCATCGAGTGCTGCGACATCTCGCACCTCGGCGGGGCCGATACCGTGGGCGCCGTGGTAGCGCTGCTCGACGGTCAACCCGACAAGAAGCGCTACCGCACGTACAACGTGAAGAGCGTGGGGGGAGGTGACGACTACCAGGCCATGTTCGAGGTGCTTTCGCGGCGCTTTCGCCGCGGCAAGCTCGCAAAGCAGCGCGCAGAAGCCGCCGAGGAGGCAGCCGCCGAATCGCCCGAAGCCGCGATCGCGCCCGACATGGAGACCGACTGGCAGCTGCCGGACCTGTTCGTGGTCGACGGCGGGCGAGGGCAGCTCGGGGTGGCGTTGGCGGCGGCGCAGGATTTGGGCCTGCACGACCTGTGCATCGTCGGCTTGGCCAAAGAGAAGGAGAACGTGCTCGGCGACAAACTCACCGATCGCGTCTACCTGCCGGGTCAAAAGAACCCGATCGCCCTCAGGCCCAACAGCCCGGAGTTGTTTCTGCTGGCGCGCGCGCGGGACGAAGCGCACCGCTTTTCGAATCGCGGTCGCACCAAAGTTGGCAAGCGTCGCCGCTTCGAGTCGCAGCTGGACAGCGTTGCCGGAATCGGTCCGAAGACGCGTACCGCGTTGCTCAAGACGCTCGGCTCCGTCGCCGCGCTGCTCGAGGCTACGGACGAACAGATCTTGGCGGTTCCAGGCGTGACGCAGCGCCACCTGCGCGCCTTGCGCCAAGCTTTCGCCGTCGTGAACGCCGAAGCCGACGTCGACGCTGATACCGAAACCGACGCTGATACCGAAACCGAGCTGGTCGACTCCGACGACGCTTCGACAACTCCGGTTGGCGAAGTCACCGACGTTGGCAGCAGCGACGTCAGCTAGCGGCTTGCCCTAAGCTCGAAAATTACGGCAAATTGTGCCGTTTTGGCGTTGGCCCGCCCCTTGCTCAATGGCTTGGCAAGGAGCGTGTAGCGATGCGTAAGGCCTTCCTGCTGGCGGGTGTGTGCACGGTTGCGTCTTTGGTGGTCTCGGCGTGCATGTCACGGCCTGTCGTGTCGACGGAGCCGCAGACCAGCAACCTGTACGTCGAGCCCATTCACAACGAGGTCATCGACAAGATCGATCTGCTGTTCATGATCGACAACTCGCAGTCGATGGGCGACAAGCAAGCACTGCTCGCCAAAGCGGTGCCGCAGCTGGTCAATCGCCTGGTCGTGCCGCGCTGCGTGAACAGCGCAGGCGAGGTGAGGGCGCGCGCGTCACAAGCGGAGGCGTGCCCGGCGGGCTTTGCGCCCGAGTTCCGCGCGGTGAACGACATTCACATCGCCGTCATCACCTCGAGCTTGGGCGCGCACGGGGCTCCCAACGCGGTGTGTGGCGACAGTCCGCCCCAAAATGATCGCGCGCAGCTGCTGGCCAAGGTGCGCACGACCCCGCCGCTCCAGAGCTACGCGGGTACGGGCTTTTTGGCATGGGATCCCGAGCAGAAGCTGATGCCGGCGGGCGAAAAAGACGCCGCTCACTTGGGCGAGCAATTCGGTGACATGGTCAAGGCAGCTGGAGAGAGTGGCTGTGGTTTCGAGGCGTCGCTCGAGTCCTGGTACCGCTTCTTGATCGACCCCGAGCCGCCCGCGTCCATCAGCCTGGGCGAGGACGGGCGCAGCTTGGCTGGCCCGCCGGATCAGGAGCTGTTGGCGCAGCGCAAGGCCTTCTTGCGTCCTGATTCGCTCGTCGCCATCGTGATGCTGACCGACGAGAACGACTGCTCCATCCGCGATGACGAGTTCGGCAACTTGCTGGCGAGCAGCAAAGGGCACCCGACGCGCGCGACCTCCGCCTGCGAGGCGGTTCCGAACGACCGTTGTTGCCTGCCGTGCGAAGTACCAGCCCCGCAAGGCTGCACGCCGCACGCCGACGATCCCGCTTGCAGCGCGGGTCCTCGCTTGACCGACGAAAAAGAAGATCCGCTCAACCAGCGCTGCCTGCAGAACAAGCGTCGCTACGGCTACGACTTCTTGTACCCGATCTCGCGCTACATCGACGGCCTCACGCAGATGACCGTGCGGCGGCGCTCCGATCAGCAGCTGGTCGAAAATCCGCTGTTCGCGTCAGCGCCCGGCGTGCCGCGTCGCAGCAAGGGGCTCGTGTACTTGGCGGGCATCGTCGGCGTGCCGTGGCAAGACATTGCGGACCCCGCAAGCCTGACGGGTGAAGGCTTGCGCTACCTGAATGCCAAAGAGCTCGAGGCCAACGGGCGCTGGGCAGCGATCCTCGGCGACCCCAGCAAGAACATCGCGCCGGCCGATCCGTTCATGCTCGAGCAAACCAAGCCGCGCTCGGGCAAAAACCCGATCACGGGCGACGCGATCGTCGATGAGACGTCGCTCAATCCGCAGGCCAACGCCATCAACGGTCACGAGCAGAAGGACCTCGACGGCACCGACCTGCAGTACGCCTGCACCTTCAAGTTGGCCCAGTCCACGCCCTGCGCCGGCGAAAAGACCTGCGATTGCCACCCCGAGGTCGACAAGGCCGGCAATTCCGAGGTGGCTCGGAACCGTTCCTTGTGCCAGCCGCCCGGGGGCGGGGCCGCGGAGGCAACGCAGTACTTCGGCAAGGCGTATCCAGGTTTGCGTCCGCTGGAGGTGCTGAAGGGCATCGGTGAGAGCGCCATCGTCGCGTCGATCTGCCCCAAGGTGCTGACCGAAGGCCAGGTTGGTTACGGCTACGAGCCAGCGGTCGACGCGATCGTCGATCGCCTCAAGACTGCGCTGGCCGGCCGCTGCCTGCCGCGTCCGTTGGCCGTCGAAGCCGGGGAGGGGGGCAAGCTGCCCTGCGTGGTCGTGGAGGCCGCGGAGTCGTCGGGCACCTGCAGCTGCAACACGACGAGCCGCCAGCCGGCCTCGCCCGAAGCGCAGAGCCTGGTCATGAAGCAATTGAAGGAGCGCGGGAACTGCGGCACCTCCACCACGCCGAGCTGCGCTGCTTCTTCCTTCTGCTTGTGCGAGCTCGCGCAGTCGGAAGGTGCCGCGCTCGACGCCTGCCTGAACAGCGAGGCCGGGTCCGACGTGCCCGGCTACTGCTACGTGGACCCGTACGGGAAGTCGCCGCAGGGCAACAAGGCGCTGGTCGCCAACTGCGACGCCTCCAGCCGGCAGCTCATCCGGTTCGTGGGCCAAAACACCCCCAAGCCGGGAGCTACCACCTTCATCGCCTGCCTGGGGGCGACCTTGGACTGACCGCGCCGCTACTTCGTTGCCGGGTGACCGGCGGGACTGCCAACGATGTTGCCAGCTCGCCGGCCGTTTCCAGCCTGATCCTGGGCTTCCAGTGATGGCATAGGGGTTGCTCGAGGTTCGACCCATGTACGGGTCCGTTTGCCGTTTGTTCCTGCGGTTTCGCAGCGTTGACAAGTCGGCTCGCGGCCCTTTAACCTCCCGCTCCGCCACACCCCCCTGGGTGCTCGGCGCCGCCCCCACCAGCACTATCCCGCGGGTCGCCTCTCCCCAGGCTCACCTGACGGTTTTCGGTCCACGCAAGGAGTTCTTCCAATGATGCTGAAGAGTAAGTCGAGCCAGTCCAAGCGCAGCGGCTGGACGCTGCTGCGAGCCGGCCTCGCAGGCTTGGCCGTTGCGATTGGCGGCGCCGCCCTGACGGCGGGCTGTCTCGATCGTCCAGTGGCCCCCGCGGTGCCGCGCACCAGCAACATCTACGTCGACGAGATTCGTCAGACCGCGGTCGATAAGATCGACCTGCTCTTCATGATCGACAACTCGATCTCGATGGCCGACAAGCAGGCCATCCTGGCGGACGCCGTTCCGCTCCTGGTGCAACGCCTCATTACGCCCATCTGCGTACGAGCGTGCACCGCGGCTGACAACTGCAGCCCGGCTCAAGAGAAAGACGGCATTCCCACGATGGGCAACGCCGACGCCAACGGTCAGTGCGCGCAGGGCTCGCCCGAGTTCAATCCGATCAAGGACATTCACGTCGGCGTCATCACCTCGAGCTTGGGCTCGCACGGTGCCGCGGGCGCCAAGGACGTGTGCGTCTCCAACGAGGACAACGACCACGCGCACCTGCTCGGCTCGATCCGGCCCGGCGTCGCGTCGTACAACAATACCGGCTTCCTCAAGTGGGACGTGACCAAGCCCGCCAAGTACACCCCCGCTGGTGACAACGACGGCCCCGGCTTCACCACGAAGTTCACCGACATGGTGAAGAGCTCGGGTGAGCACGGCTGCGGTTACGAAGCCTCGCTCGAAGCTTGGTATCGCTTCCTGATCGATCCCGAGCCGCCAGGAACGGTCGCCGTGCCGATGGGCGCCTCGCAGGCTGTCGTGCAAGACGTCGACGCGACGGTGCTCGCGCAGCGCGCTGCCTTCCTGCGTCCCGACTCGCTCGTCGCCATCGTCATGCTGACCGACGAGAACGACTGCTCGATCGTCGACGAAGGTTACGGCTGGCTCATCGCGCGCGCCGCGCCCATGTACCGCTCCACTTCGCAGTGCGCCGCCAACCCGAACGACAAGTGCTGCCAGTCCTGCGCTGAAACCAAGGAGAACGCCGGCTGCCCGGCGATCAGCGGCGACGCCGAGTGCGCCAAGGGCCCCAACCTGTCGGCTGCCGACGACGATCTGAACCTGCGTTGCTGGCAGCAGAAGCGCCGCTTCGGCTTCGAGCTGCTGTACCCGACCACCCGCTACTCGGATGGTCTGCGCAACTCGCTCGTCCCCCAGCGCTCGACCAACACGCTCGTCGGCAACCCGCTGTTCGCCGCGTCGGACGGCAAGACGCCGCGCGACAAGGGCCTCGTGTTCCTGGCCGGCATCGTCGGCGTTCCGTGGCAAGACATCGCGGACGCTGACAGCCTCCCGGCCAACGCTGGTCTCCGTTACCTGACGGCGGCGCAGCTCGAGTCAGAGGGCCGTTGGGCCATGATTCTTGGCAGCAGCAACGCTGGCACCAACGATCCGCCAGTCCCGCCCACGGACCCGCTGATGATCGAGCAGCCGGACCCGCGCACGGGCACCAACCCGGTCACGATGGCTGCGCTCGCCCCGGCCACCTCGACCGATCCTCAGGCGAACCCGATCAACGGTCACGAGCAGGTCAACATGGGCAACCATGACTTGCAGTACGCTTGCATCTTCCCGCTTGGCACACCCGTCATGTGCGACCAGGCAGCGTTCGACGCCGACAAGGGCTGCGACTGCTTCACGGAAGACTTGGTTTACAACCGCCCGCTGTGCCAGCCGCCCGGTGGCGGCGCTGCGACCATCCAGCAGAACTTCGCAAAGGCCTACCCGGGCACGCGCCACCTGCAGGTGCTCAAGGAGTTCAAAGACAACTCCATCGTCGCCTCGATTTGCCCCAAGATCAGCGCCGACAACATGAAGGGCAACGCCGACTACGGCTACAACCCGGCCGTGAAGGCGATCATCGATCGCCTCAAGGAAGCGCTGAAGGGCAAGTGCTTGCCGCGTCCGCTGGTTCCTGCTGACCAGCCGCAAGACGGCCTCGAAGCGGGCCAGGTGCCGTGCAAGGTGATCGAAGCGGTGCTGCCGCAGAGTGGCGCCGGTTGCGCTTGCCCAGCCGATACCAATCGCGTTGAAACCACGCAAGTGTTGCGCGACGCCGTGCTCGACAAGCTGAGGCAGGGCGGGAGCTGCGGAGACGGAAAGACCGCGGGCGTGACGAATTGCTCGGATTTCTGCACTTGCGAGCTGAAGCAGCTGTCGGGTGCACAGCTCGGCATGTGCCAGAACGACGCCAGCCCGCCCGCGGTGCCCGGCTACTGCTACGTCAACAATGCCCCGAACGAGCCCCACGTTGGTAATCCAGCGTTGGTGGAGGACTGCTCTGCTGACAGCAAGCGCCTCTTGCGCTTCGTCGGTGACACGCCGGCTCCGGGCGCCATCGCGCTCGTGGCATGCTTGGGCGCCTCGCTCGGTTCGCAGTAACGAGCAGCGGCGTCAGTACAAAGCGGGCGCTCCGTAGTAAACTACGAGCGCCCGCTGCCGCATGGACGCCAAGAAGACCATCCTAGTCGTCGAGGACGAGCCGCAGCTGGCGCTGGGGCTGAAAGACGCGCTCGAGTTCGAGGGCTTTCGGGTACTCACCTGCGGTTCAGGCCGTGAGGGCGTGGGCCTGGCCAAGACCGAGCGGCCGCACGCCGTCCTGCTCGACCTGATGCTGCCCGACATCAACGGCTACCAGGTTTGCCAGGAAATCCGCCGCAGCGACGGCTTCGTGCCGATTCTGATGCTGACGGCCAAGAGCCAAGAAGCCGACAAGATCCGCGGCTTGGACGCGGGCGCTGACGACTACGTCACCAAGCCGTTCAGCGTTGGGGAGCTGGTGGCAAGGCTGCGCGCCATCTTCCGTCGCACGCAGCCCCGCTCCGAGACGCAGACGCTCAACATCGGCGAGGCCGTCGTCAACCTGTCGGCCCACACGCTGCAGCGTGGCAGCACCGTCGAATCACTCTCGTTCTACGAGGTCGAGCTGTTGCGTCTGCTGCACGAGCGAGTTGGCCAACCCGTCAGCCGCGACGAGATCTTGAACAAGATCTGGGGCCTGGAAGCGACGCCCACCAACCGCACCATCGACAATTTCATCGTCAAGCTGCGCCGCAAAATCGAACGCAGCCCCGACAAGCCCGAGCACATCCTGACGGTCTACGGCTTCGGCTACAAACTGGCATTGTAGCGCGAGACAGCAGGAAGGCGGGAAGGCGGGAAGGGCGAGCAGGAAGCGCATTTCTCGTTCGGAGACCGAACGAGAAATGGTTTGCCGGTGTAGGCCGGGCATCGAGCGGCGTGGGCGCGCGTGTGTTGGCGTCGAGGCCACCAGTGACCCTACCCAAGAATCCTTTTCTCGAAAATCTTCCCGCCTTCCCGCCTTCCTGCGGATTCCTCGTTGGCTACGGACCGAGTAGCGGCAGTACGTTCCTGGGATCGCAGGCGACTGTTTTCGAGTTTTGGGTGAGCTCGCCGGGGCCTAGGGCGCTGAGCGAGATGCCTTCGCGAGCGCGGCGAACCTCGAGGTGGAGGTGCACGACGCCGGGGCTCCCGGAGTCACCGACATAGCCAATGACCGTGCCAGCCGGCGTGCTCGCTCCGCGGGTCAGGCCCGAGGCGGGTTTTTCGAGGTGGCCGTGGATGACCAGGTAGTCGCGAAGCGTGCCTTGCTCGCGCACCGCGTGGTGCGTGACCACGGAATTACCGAACAGCTTGCCGACGAACAGCACGTCTGCGTCACCCACCTGGTGCTCGAGGGGGACGAGCGCCACGGGGGTGCCGCGCTTTTGGGCGAGATCGATCCCGCCGTGACCGACGGCTTTCATCTCTGCGCCGCGTCGCTGCTCGTCGTCGGGCAGGTCGAGATCGTAGCCGCTCGTCACGAACGATTGCTGCGCGAGCGGCGCGACCGGCAACTGGAATTTACGATAGTCGGCGGGGCGCTCGGGTCGCCGCGGAATCTGATCGTAGACGCGCAAGTGGCCAGAGCGATCGTGATGTCGAGCGCGCTGCTCCGCGAGCGCCTCGCCTCCGCGGGTGCTGTCGGGAACCGGTACACACACGCCGCCGTCTGGCAGGGTGCGGGGCGGACACGCAGGTGCTGCAGCTGCCGTCGCACCGCGCGCTGGCTGGCGCGCCGCTTCGGAGGCACGCGGATCGGGTGCGCCCGGCGCAGGCGCTGGAGTCGGCGCAGCGAGGAGCGACACCGCTCGCAGCCCCAGGGCCAGGGCGAGGAGCGTCGCCGCCGAGCGGACGAACGGCCGCGCAAACGGGGCTGTGGCGGCCGCTCTGGCAGGGACGGCTGTAGGCAAGGCAGTTACCCCAGCATAACGCCCGAACGCGGCGCTAGCTTCCGAGAATGAGGTCTGATACCTCGATGGATTCGTGTTTCCGACGGAAAAGCTGAGCCCTGCCGACGCGGCCATTTTGGAGACCTTCGTCGTGCCTCGCTACCTCTCCTTGTTCGGAGAGCTGGCGCTCAACATGCTTTTGGTCGGTGAGTCCCCGCGCATCTTGCACTTGGGCTGTCGGACCGGTTACCCGGATCTGAAGATCTACGAGAACAGCGATGGCGCCGACATCGTCGGCGTCGACCCGTCGTTGCCCGCTCTTGAGCTGGCGCGCAACAAGGCCCAGGTCATGGGCGACGTGCGCATCGAGTACCGTCCCGCCAACGAGGGCAGCCTCGACGACGACGAGGGGCTGTATACCCACGCGCTGACGCTGCACCCCGCCGTGGGCGCGGACCAACGGCTCGCGTTGCTCAGCGACATGGAGCGCATGCTGTGCTCAGGCGGTCAGGCCCTGATCGCGCTCCCGCTGCGCGGCTCGTTTCAAGAGATCGCCGACTTGTTCCGCGAGTATGCGCTCAAGCACGACGACAGTGACTTTTCCAAAGCGGTCGAGGCGGCGCTGCTGGCGCGCCCCAGCATCGAGGCGCTGTCCGAGGAGCTGGAGCAAGTGGGGTTGGGTGACGTGGACGTCGAAATCCGTCAAACCAGCCTGGTTTTCGACAGCGGCCGCGCGTTCGTCGAAGACCCCGTGAGCCGCCTTTTGATCTTGCCCGAGGTGCGGGCCTGGATTGGGGTGGATGACGTGGCCAAGCCGCTCAGCTACGTGCGTGACGCCATCGACAAGTATTGGTCCGAAGGCAAGCTGGAGCTCAGTCTCAATGTCGGCTGCGCCAGCGCGCGCAAGCCTTGATGCCTCGAACGAGTCGCCCATGAATCTGCGCGGAGCCTCGCTGCTACCCCTGTTTACCGCGCTCTTGGCGCTTCCGGCTTGCAAGGGCGCGCCGCCGCGAGAGCTCCGGCTCGAGCTGCCCGAGCTCATCACCTCGAAGGAGCCGGTCTTGATCCAAGCCCGCGCCATTCAGCAAGACGGCACCAGCGCGACGCCGAGCGGAGACTTAGCGTTCACGGCCACTCCGCCGGACCTGGTGACGCTGGGCAAGCGCGGCATGCTGACCTGTAATCGCTCGGGTGAGGGGAGCGTGGCGCTGGACATCGGGGGCGTCAGCGCCAAGGCCAAATTCGCCTGTAAGCTGGCGGCCAAGCTGACGGCGCCTGCCAAGCTCAGCCTGGATATCGCGGCCGGTGAAACCGACCTGCAGGTGGGGGTGCTCGACGCAGCCGGCAAAGAGCTGGACCTGCCCGTCACGCTCATTTCGGATCGCGGCAACGTGGTCTCGGCGCGCGCCGGCAGGCTCGTGCCTGGCGCGGTCGGGACTGCGAAGCTCACGGCACGCTCGGGCGCGCTCAGTCAGGTGATTGACGTGGAGGTCGTGCGCACCCTCAAGCCCGAGGTGTTGCCGGTCGATCAGAATCGGCGCATCAGCTACTCGCTCGACGCTGGCAAGTACCGGCTCAGCATCGTGCTGCCGACGCCTCGCCCAGTGAAGGTGGATTGGCTGGGTGCCCCTTACTGTGCGTACCGCGGCGACGGTGCCGCCCATCACGTCGACTGCACGCTGCAGAGCAAAGGTAGTGTGTCGTTCGACAACCCTGCCTTCTTGCTGCGTGGCGACAAGACTCCGTCTGTCGAAGGCGTGACGCTACGCGAAGTTCCGTAGATACATTCTGGAAACGCCGCGGATTCAGGCCCAATACGTTCGAGTTGTTGGGTCGATTGTGGACACGGCAACGAGCGAAACAGGCACGCGCGAGCGTCAGCTCGTGAGGCACGCTGCCGTTGCTACCCACGAGTAGCGGAAGGACGGCGTTCGCTTGTTCTCTCTTCGCCATTTGCCAATGGTCGCGCTGCTCAGCTCTTGCAGCGTCTACAACGAGTCCCTGCTCGACGACGGCGTGCCGCCCGAAAATGGTGGCGCGCTGATCACGGCGGGCAGCGGCGCGCTGACGAACGCGCAAGGCGGACGGGCGGCGACGAGCGGTGGCAACAAGGGCACCGCTGCCGATGCTTCCGGTGGTGAAGGTGACGTCGTCGCTGCTGGCAAACCTGGCAGCGCCGGCACGGGCGGCAGTCTCACCACGTCACTCGGTGGCGCCGGCTCGGCTGAGACGGCTGGCGCGAGCGCGCTTGGCGGCGCCGCCTCGACGGCGGGCAGCGGGCAGGGCGGCTCTGTCAGCCCTCCAAGCGGCGTCGACCTGCTCGACGACATGGAGGACGGCAACTTCTACCTTCCGCCGAAGCCGCCTCGTTACGGCTTCTGGTACCTCGCAGGCGACACCACGGTGGGCGCCAAGCTGCCGAAAATCGAAGAGTTGGTCGGAGTCGTGAGTCCGGCTCGCGCGGGCTCGACGAGCGCGGTGCATTTCGCGGCCACGGGCTTCAAGGGCTGGGGGGCCAGCGTGGGTTTGAGCTTTACCGACGCCGCTAGCAAGCGCGGCGCGTACGACGGAGGCAACGCCGTCGGCGTTTCGTTCTGGGTGAAAGGCAGCGTGAGCGGCAACGCCAAGCTGCGCGTGCTGTTTCCGTTACTCGGTACGGACCCGATCGGAAAAGCCTGCGGCGGCCCCGATCAAGGGCAATGCCTCGATCATTTCGCGACCCAGCTGATCGTGACCGCGGAGTGGCAGCAGGTACAAATTCTATTCTCGTCGCTCCACCAGGCGGGCTGGGGCGTTCCGCTCGCGGTCTTCGAGCCCGCCCAAATGCTGGGTATCGAGTGGAGCGCAGGCGTCGCTGACGTGGACATTTGGCTCGACGACCTAGCCCTGCTGAGGCCCTAAAAAAGTTCCGGGCGCCCCCTTGCGGGCTCTTGGGGCGATGCGCAGTCTGGTGGGGCCCGCGAGAGAAGCTGCCGAAAGTCGGCAAAAAGCTCACTCCGGGTCGAGTGACGGCCGTGTGAGGTGACCTCACGCGGCGCCGCATTCGCTCGCCCCACTCAGCTCCCGAGGAGATAGCCCATGCTCACGCGTTTCAGTGATTTCAACGATTGGCCCAGCTTTGGTTTTGCAGACTTCGGTCGGCCGCACGCTGCCCGCGCTCAGCTTCACCGCGAGCTCGAGCGCCTGTTCGGCGAAGTCGAACGTACCGCGCCGCTGGGTAACTCGACGATGAGCTTCGACGACGACGGCACGAACTTCGTCCTTCGCGCTGACGTCCCGGGACTCACCGAAAATGACCTGCAGATCAGCGTCGCGGGTAACACCCTCACGCTGCGCGGCGAACGCAAGGTGCAAGTGCCAGACGGCTACTCCACGCACCGACGCGAACGCAGCGCGGTGAGCTTCGCCAAGAGCTATCAGCTACCGGCCCGCGTCGACGCGGAGAAGGTGACGGCCACACTCAAGCTCGGCGTGCTCACGCTCACCTTGCCCAAGGTGGCGGACGCGCGTCCTCGACAAATCAGCGTGAAGGCCGACTGAAGCAACCCGCAACCGGCCAGGAGATTTCGCATGTCCTTCTTCAACCTCAAGCGCTCCAAGGAAGACGAACCCGTGTCCCAAGCTCAAGAACCCACCGCCACTGCTACCCGCGCACGTCAGCTGAGTCTGCCCGTCGACATTTACGAGGGGGCCGATGAGCTGCTGCTCCTCGCCGATCTCCCTGGCGTGGAACCGGGCGGGCTGTCGGTCAGCTTCGAGGCTGCCGAGCTCCGCATCGAGGGGCGGCGCGGCAGCGGTGACAACGCCCCGGTGTACAGCCGCACGTTTCGCGTCAGTGAACAGATTGACCCGGCCGGTATCAGCGCCGAGCTGAACGCAGGTGTGCTGAAGCTGCGGCTGGCCAAGGCTGCCCACACCAAGCCCCGCAAGATCGAGGTCCGAGCCGGCTAAATCGCTGGCTGCAGACGGAGCGGCGTTCTAGGGTCGGGCCCGCTTTCATGGCCCACCCCCTTGCCGGCAAATCCGCCCCTCCCGGCCTCCTGATCGACCCCGAGCGTCTAACGGCTGCTTACTACGACAAGCGGCCGGATCCGGAGAATCCCGAGCAATTGGTCAGCTTCGGCACCAGTGGGCATCGGGGCTCTCCGGAAGACGGCAGCTTCAACGAGCTGCACATCCGGGCGGTCACCCAGGCTATCTGTGAGTACCGAGCCAAGGCCGGCATCACGGGCCCGCTCTTCCTGGGCAAGGACACGCACGCCGCGTCGGGCCCCGCGGAGCGCACCGCCCTCGAGGTGCTGGCCGCCAACGGTGTCGAGGTGCTGATGCAGGATCGCTTCACGCCGACGCCTGCCATCTCGCACGCTATCCTGACGCACAACCGCGGCAAAAGCTCGCGCCTGGCGGACGGCATCGTGGTCACGCCGTCCCACAACCCGCCGCGCGACGGCGGCTTCAAGTACAACCCGCCGCACGGTGGCCCCGCCGACACCGACGTGACCGACGTCGTGCAAGCGCGCGCCAACGCGCTGATCAAGGCAAAGGGCAACGGCATCAAGCATCTGCCGTTCGAAACCGCCAAGAACGCTGCCACGACCAAGCGCCACGACTTCTTGGCGGCCTACGTGGCCGATCTGCCCAACGTCGTCGATCTGGACGCGATCCAGGCCACGCGCCTGTCGCTCGGCGCAGACCCGCTGGGCGGGGCCAGCGTCGACTACTGGGAGCGCATCGCCGACGACTACGACCTGGATCTCACGGTCGTGAACGCCAAGACCGATCCGACCTTCTCGTTCATGAGCGTGGACCACGACGGCAAGATCCGCATGGATTGCTCGAGCCCATACGCAATGGCAAAGCTGCTCGAGCTCCGAAGCAGCTACCAAGTGGCGTTCGGCAACGATCCGGACTCCGATCGCCACGGCATCGTGACGCCCGGCGCCGGGCTACTGAACCCGAACCACTACCTGGCTGTCGCGATTCAGTATTTGCTCACCCACCGCAAAGGCTGGAAAAAGACGGCCAAGATTGGCAAAACGCTGGTCAGCAGCCTGCTGATCGATCGCGTCGCCAATGACTTGTCGCGTGAGCTGTGCGAAGTGCCGGTAGGCTTCAAATGGTTCGTGCCCGGTTTGTCCGACGGCAGCTTCTGCTTCGGTGGCGAAGAGAGCGCCGGCGCTAGCTTCTTACGCATGGACGGCAGCGTTTGGACGACCGACAAAGACGGCATCATCCTGAACCTGCTGGCCGCCGAGATCACGGCCATCACCGGGAAGGACCCGGGCGAGCACTACGCGGAGCTCACGTCGCGCTTGGGCTCGCCCCACTACACGCGCATCGACGCGCCCGCGACCCCCGCCGAGAAAGCCAAGTTGAAGAAGCTTTCGCCGGACGCCGTGAAGGCCGCGGAGCTGGCGGGTGAGGCCATCACGGGCAAGCTCACGTCGGCGCCCGGCAACGGCGCGGGCATCGGTGGCTTGAAGGTCACGACCAGCAACGGTTGGTTCGCGGCTCGTCCCTCGGGCACCGAGAACGTCTACAAGATCTACGCCGAGAGCTTTTTGGGCGCCGACCACCTGGCGCGCCTCGTCGAAGAGGCGAAGGGCCTCGTTGGTCAGGCGCTGTCGGGCGCTTAGTTAGTATCGAGGGGTGAGGATTGAGTCGCCCAGCGCTGCGGTGGGTGAGGGGCCGTCCTGCGCCCAACCGAGGGTCGTTCGTAGATCGCGGACATTCTGAACCGGGCGGGGCGCAGCTGTATCTGCTCGTATTTGCGCCCAATCCTCACGCCTGACGCTCCCCACTTCCCCCCAGACTTGACACTATCGAGTGATAGGCTCATAAACCTATCACTCGATAGTCGGAGGAGAGGCATGGTCCAACGTTCCCCAGAATCCCGAGCCAGCTACCCAGTGCGCGCCGTTCTGGCGGTCGCCGGCGCGGGCGCGCTGTTCCTGTTCGACCTGGTAGTCGGGTTCGTGTTCATGGCGCTCGTGCCGCCGTTCATCCCTGTCTACATCGTGGTGCTGTTCAGCGGCGCCTGCCTCCTGGGCAACGCGCTGAAGTACGCGACGAGGGTTTCGATTCGTCAGCCGGCCGCTATGCTCAGGTCCGGCAAGTATGAAGAAAGAGTCGCAGAGCGCTCGTTCACCGCGCGCGCGGCGTAAGCCTGAATCGAGCCGCGCCGCCCCATCGCCTGCCCGGCGGGAAGAAGTGCTCGACGCTGGCCTGTCCTTGATTTCCGAGCTGGGCGTCGCTGGCGCGTCGCTACGCAAGCTGGCGGCGCGCCTCGGCATGAGTCAGCCCAGCCTCTACCACTACTTCGAGAGCAAGGACGCGCTGGTCCAGCAGATCATCGAGCATTGCGCGAGCCGTATGCTGGAGGCCGCGCTGCACGTGGAGTTTCCGCGCGGCATCGAGGACATTCCCCGGTTTGCTCGCGACGCTGCGCTCGCTCTATGGGCGACGGACCATCACCCGCGCTTCGTGCGCTTCCTGTTCGTCGTCGCCATCGAGAGCCCGGAGCACCGTCGCAGCATTCAGCGCGTGTTCGAAGAACGGCTGTATCCGGGCTTCGGCTTCTTGGCAGACGCCTATGGTCGCGATGCCGCCGAGCGCGAAGACTTGCGGCTGATGACGCGCAGCATCGCCTACTCGATGGGCCTGGCCTTGATGGAAGAGCGAGCCCTGTTCGGCGCCGAGGCTCCCAGCGCCGAGGTGATCCGCATGGGCGATTTCATCGTCCGCGCCAACGAGCGGCTGCTCGCTTCTCGGGCCAGCGCTGGCCCAATTGCCGACGCCGCGCCCGTCGATCGGGGTTAAGCTGCTCGGCATGGGCGAGACCGTCTTCAGCAAGATCCTCCGCGGCGAAATTCCGAGTCACAAGCTGTACGAAGACGCGCACGTCTTCGCGTTCTTGGACGTCGCGCCGGTCGCTCGCGGCCACGCGCTGGTCATCCCCAAAGAGCCGGTCGCGACGCTCGACCAGCTGTCGGACGACGCGGCGGCAGCGATCGGACGGGTGCTACCCAGGCTGTGCCGCGCGCTGATCGAGGTGACAGGCACGCGTGAGTTCAACGTACTGCAGAACAACGGGCGCCTGGCGCACCAAGCCGTCGATCACGTGCACTTTCACATCATTCCCAAGCCCAACGAGACCGAGGGGCTGGGCGTGAAGTGGCCGGCGGGCAAGCTCGACCACGCCGCCGCGGGCGACCTAGCCGCCCGCGTGCGACAACTGTGCGAGACCTGACTCAGCCGCGCTTGGCGCGGTAGCGTCGGATCAGGGCGTTGGTCGAGCTGTCGTGACCGAGCTCGGGTGTGGCCTCGTCCGACAGCTCGCTGGCGATGCGCTTGGCCAGCACCTTGCCTAGCTCCACGCCCCATTGGTCGAACGAGTTGAGGCCCCAAATCACGCCTTGCACGAACACCTTGTGCTCGTAGAGCGCGACCAGCTTACCCAGGACCGCCGGCGTGAGCTGGTCGGCCAAGATGGTGCTGGTAGGGCGATTGCCCTCGAAGGTCTTGTGCGTGACGAGCGCGTCAGGAACGCCTTCTGCTTTGACCTCGGCGGCGGTCTTGCCGAAGGCCAGGGCCTCGGTCTGCGCGAAGAAGTTCGCCATGAGCTGGTCATGATGCTCGCCCAGCGCGTTCAAGCTCTTGGTGAAGCCGATGAAGTCGCAAGGGATGAGCTTCGTGCCTTGATGGATCAGCTGGTAGAACGCGTGCTGGCCGTTGGTGCCGGGCTGACCCCAAATGATGGGTCCGGTTTGGTAGCCGACGCGAGCGCCATCGAGCGTGACGCTCTTGCCGTTGCTCTCCATGTCCAGCTGCTGCAAGTACGCCGGAAAGCGGCTCAAGTACTGGTCGTAGGGCAAGACCGCGTGCGACTCCGCCCCGAAGAAATTGTTGTACCAAATACCGAGCAGGCCCAGCAGCACCGGTAGGTTCTGCGCGAACGGCGCCGTGCGGAAATGCTCGTCCATTTCGTGGAAACCGCCGAGCATCTCGCGGAAGCGCTCGGGGCCGATGGCGACCATCACGGCTAGACCGATGGCCGACGTATAGCTGTAGCGACCGCCCACCCAATCCCAAAATCCGAACATGTTGGCGGTGTCGATGCCGAACTTCGCCACCTCGGTGGCGTTGGTCGAGACGGCCACGAAATGCTTGGCGACGGCGGCTTGGTCACCCAGCTTGCCGACCAGCCAGCTGCGCGCGCTCTGCGCGTTCATCAGAGTCTCGATGGTCGTGAACGTCTTGGAGCAGATGATGAACAGCGTCTCGGCGGCGTCGAGATCTTGGACGGCTTCGGCAAAATCTGTGGCGTCCACGTTCGACACGAAGCGCAACGTCAGCCCGCGCTCCGAGTAGGCGCGCAAAGCGTCGTAGGCCATGGCCGGCCCCAGGTCGGAGCCGCCGATACCCACGTTGACGACGTTCTTGATGCGCTTACCCGTGTGTCCGAGCCAGGCCCCGCTGCGCACGCGCTCCGCGAACGCGCTCATCTTGTCGAGCACGGCGTGGACGTCGGGCACGACGTCTTTGCCGTCGACCACGATCTGCTTGCTGCGCGGGGTGCGTAGGGCAACGTGCAGCACCGAGCGACCCTCGGTGGCGTTGATCTTCTGGCCCGCGAACATGGCGTCGATACGCTCGCGGAGACCCGAGCTCTCGGCCAGAGTCAGCAAGAGGGCCAGCGTTTGCTGCGTGATGCGGTGCTTCGAGTAGTCGAGGAACAGCCCCGAGGCCTCGACGCTGAAGCGCTCGGCGCGACCAGGATCGGACTGGAACAGCTCGCGCAAATGTGCGGACTTTTGCTGCTCGAAATGCGCGCTCAGCGCTTGCCATTCGGGACGGGCGGTCAGGGCGGTTGCCATGGAAGATCCTTTCCACGACTAGAGGCGGAACGGAAGCTGCGCGTTCGGCGGCGTTGCCCCAAACCCTGGAATGGGCCCCACGGTCTTGGCACTGGCAGATCACCATCGAGACCGCGATGCGGCGCGGAAACCCGGCGAGGCCGGGCGCAGACCTCGTGGCCCGAGCGGAGCGGCCGCGTGGCTGCGGGGGCGCCTAAAGGAAACCCAAAAAACTCAAGCGAACTCCAGCTCTGCAACGATGGGCAAATGATCGGAGGCCGTTGCGGCTGCAGCCGTTTTTACCACGTGAGATGCGACGACCTTGAGCCCACCCCGAATCCAAACCCCGTCGAGCGGCCGCAGGGGCAGGGCGGCCGGAAACGTCGCCTGTAGCTTGCAGGCGCGCACGAAGCCGGCAGGCTCCAAGAAGCTCTGCCCTAGCGACGCCCAGACGTCGTTGAAGTCTCCGCCGACGACGATGGGTGTGTCGTGGTGGATGTGCGCGAACGGGTGACACTCCAGGAAACGCTCCAGTTGCGTGGCGCGTTCACTGCCTGAAAGACCCAGGTGCAGATTGAACACGAGCACGCTGCGCGTGCCGTGCTCGAGCTTGGCGTGGGCACGCGTCTTCACCAACCCCCGCTGCTTGCGCTTACCGATCGTCAGATCGATGCGCGTCGAGTCGGTCAGCGGGAAGCGGCTCAGGACCGCGTTGCCGTAGCCGCCTTCACGGAAGCGGTGCTCGGCGCCGAAGGCGACATGGCGCATCTCCAGCGCTTCGGACAGCGCCTGCAGCTGGTTGTCTCGACCGCAGCGGGGCATGTCCTCGGCCACTTCTTGAAGTAGCGCGATATCTGGCCTGAGCGACGCGAGCACGGCGGCCGTGCGCTCGAGGCGATAGCGTCGGTCGACGCCGCCAATACCCTTGTGAATGTTCCAGGTCACGACGCGAAGACGCATGGCGTAGCGACCGAGCATAGACCAACCAAGCCCGCGGGGCCTTCCTCCAAAGCCTCCCTCTCCAGGGCCGTCCTGACGTCAGCGTATCTGTCGGCCTCCAGCGCCGTTTGGCGCTAGGCTATGCTTCCTTGGCTCTCGACTTCTTGCCGCTTGGCCGTCTCGCCGCTTCCCGATGACCGACTCTCCGCTTCCTGATTTGTCCGGTACGGTCGTGGCCGGCAAGTACCGAGTCGAGCGCTTGCTGGGGCAAGGTGGCATGGGATCGGTCTGGGCAGGACGTCACGTCACGCTCGATCAGCTGATCGCCATCAAGTTCGTGCACCCCAAGCTGGTCGGCAGCTCGGAGGCACGGCGCCGCTTCGACAACGAGGCGAAGGCCGCCGCGCGCATCAAGAGTCGCCACGCCGTGGCGGTGCAAGACGTCGGTGTGAGCGAGTCTGGGCAGCCCTACATCGTCATGGAGTACCTGGAGGGCGAGTCGCTGGAGCGCGCGATTCGGCGCCGGGGCAAGCTGCCCTTCGGCGAGGTCGTGCAGATCGTTGCGCAGAGCGCGCGCGCCTTGTCGGCGGCGCACGAGGCGCATGTGGTGCATCGCGACCTGAAACCCGACAACGTCTTTCTGGCCAAAGACAGCGAAGCAACCAAGCTGGGCTACGCCATCAAGCTGGTCGATTTCGGCATCGCGAAGGTCGTGCAAGACGAAGCCGAGACGGGCGCGTCAGCGACGCAAGCGGGCATGGTGCTGGGCACGCCGCACTATATGAGCCCCGAGGCGCTGACCGCGACCGCGCCCGTCAGCGCAGCTTCGGATATTTGGTCGCTGGGTGCGTGCGCGTTCGCAGCCGCGGTGGGGCGCGTTCCGTTCGAAGGCGACGCGATCGGTGATGTGGTGCTCAAGGTGTGCGCCGCGCCCTTGCCCGTGCCGTCCAAGCTCGAGCCGAGCCTGCCCAAGGCGTTCGATGCTTGGTTTGCCAAGTGCTGCTCGCGCGACATTTCGGCGCGCTTCAAGACCGCAGCCGAGGCCGCGGACGCGCTGCTGCGGCTCGAAGAATGGGGCCGCGCCGAGCGCGAAAACGTGGTCTACGAGTTTCGCCCGCTCCAGCCCAGCATCGCGCTGATGGACCTGCCGGACGAGCTACAGCCCCCTAGCCGAGGCCGCATGCTGGCCGGCATGCTGGTGGGAGCCTCGCTCATGCTAGGAGCGCTGGGCTTCTACGTGTTCAAGCGCACCCGCGAAGCCGACGAGCTGGTGCGCCAAAGCATCGCCGCGGCGGCCGCCTCGGTAGAGGCCGAGAATGCCCGCAAGCTGAAGGCCGCCGAGGATGCATTTCTAGCGTCTCAAAAGGCCTCGGCTGCGGCCAGCGCCTCCGCCGCGGCCTCAGCGGCCCGGCCGGCCCGAAAACCCAAGGCTGTCCCTGCCCGCCGCCCGGCGCCCTAGGTCAGTGATACCCGCCGCAAGCGGTGTTATACGAACCCTCCCGACCGAGGTTGCCCGATGATTGACGACATCCTGAAAGAGCTAAAGGCATCGAGTGAGAAGGCCAAAGAGGCGCTGAAGCGTGACCTCTCCAAGCTTCGCACCGGTCGCGCCCACCCGGCCATGCTCGACACGCTACGCGTCGACTACTACGGCCAGTCCACGCCCATCGCGCAGATGGCGAGCGTCGGCGTGCCCGAGCCGCGCATGCTCACGGTCAAGCCGTGGGACAAGACGGGCGTACAAGCTATCGAGAAGGCCATCCGCGAGAGCGATTTGGGCCTCAATCCCCAGGTGGATGGCGATCTGATCCGCATCCCGATCCCCGCGCTCAGCGAGCAGCGTCGCAAGGACCTGGTCAAGATCGCCAAGAAGGCTGGCGAAGAATGCAAGGTCGCGGTGCGCAAGGGCCGCCACGAAGCGCTCGACATGTTGAACGAGCTCAAAGAGGGTGGGGACGCGAGCGAGGACGAGGTGGACCGCGCCAAGAAGAAGGTAGAAGAAGCCGTCTCTGAAGCCGGTCAGAGCATCGACCAAATCATCGCGGCCAAAGAGAAAGAGATCCTCGCGATCTAGCCCCTGAGCGCCACGGGCAGGGCCCAGGCGCTTAGCTAAGGCTGATCGAACGGATGCGGAGCGGATACGCAAGAACGCGGATTGTCCGCGCTGAAGGCGAGGGCACCCTTGACAGGCCGGGGTGCCCATGAAAGCTTGGTGCGCTAGGCTGTTTTCGAGGGCAAATGCGCGCAGTCGCGGCCGGACTCACTGACGTAGGACTCCAGCGGGATCACAACGAAGACAGCTTTGCGATCCTTCAGGACCACGAGCTTTACATCGTTGCTGACGGCATGGGCGGCCATCGCGCCGGCGACGTAGCCAGCAAGCTGGCGACCGAAGCCATCGTCGATTTCTTCCGCGCCACGGCTGCGGAGGACTTCACCTGGCCGTTCCACTTCGACTCTCGGATGTCGGAGGAAGAGAACCGCCTGCTCACGGGCATCAAGATTGCCAACCGACAGATTGTCGAGCGCAGCACGCGCCAGCGTGAATGCCACGGCATGGGCACCACGGTCGTGGGCGCGCTGTTCAGCGGCAAGAAGGGCAAGATGTACCTCGGCCACGTCGGGGACAGCCGGGCCTACCGAGTCCGCGGCGGCGAGATCAAGCAGATGACCCGCGACCATTCGTTGGTCAACGACTACCTGCTCGCCATGCCCGAGCTCACCGAAGAGCAAAAGAGTGAGCTGCCCAAGAACGTGATCACCCGCGCGCTCGGCATGCAAGAGCACGTGAGCGTGGACCTGCAGGGCGACGACGCTTCCGTGGGTGATTGCTACGTGCTCTGTTCCGACGGTCTGAGCGGCATGATCGAGGACTCGGAGATCCTCGAAATCGTCTCGCAGACCGCGAACATCGAGGAAGCCTGCCGCAAGCTGATCGCCTTGGCGAACGAGCACGGCGGCGAAGACAACATCACCGCGGTCCTGGTCAAGATCGAGGAAGAGCCAGGCGGTCCCAAAGTCAGCCTTTCCGACACGCTGCCGACGCCGCTCACGGCGCGCCTGCGCCAAGGCGCCGCGTCGCCGACCGAGCCGGACGCTCACGCGGACACGCCGCCCGCGGGCGACACCAAGCCCAAAGAGTGAGCGGCGAGCGGGGAGTGAGAGTGGGGAAAAGGGGAAGGCGTGGCGTGTGAGCGCGCCGGGGCGTGAGCGCTGAATAGCCTCCGCGGATCGGCTGCGAGCCTCAGGGCTCTGCTGCGAGGTTTTCCGCGAGCCGCATGTTGGCTGGGAGCCGAACGGATCGAGGTCGCTTTCGCTGCTCCGGAAATGACCTTTGCGGCGATCGCGAGCACGCTCGCGTGCGAGCTGGATCGCCCTCACCCGACTTTGGCACGAGCAGATCTCGATCCGCGTCAGATGACAGGGGTGAACGAAAATCGGCGAGGCCGAGCGCGTTACCGCTTCAGGTCACCTGGGTCGCCAGGCGCACCAAGCCGCGCGCCCAGGCAAACAGGAACCCTACTGATCGCAGTTTTCGAGCACGAAGTAGCCCGAGGACGTGCAGCCCTCGCCGGGCTCGTGGAGCACGACGGGGCAGCTGTAGCTAGCCCACATGCTGCCGCCCTTGGCTTGGAGCTTTCCGTCCGAGCCGACCATTGCTTGGATGGTGCAGGCTCCAGGCGCCGAGCTCAGCGCGTTCGAAAAGCCGGGGGAGTCGCTCTTCGTCAGGGTGATGCGGGCCGTGCCCTTGCCGTCTGCACCCAGGGTGCCGCCGCTGATGGCGATGCCCTGGCCACTCGAGCGAATCTGGCCTTCGAACGTGAAGGTCGACTTCCCTTTGACGCTGCAGCTCGCCTCGACGCCGTCTTCCCCGTTGATGACGTGATGCAGGTACGTGTCGGAATCCAGCCGGCAGCTGGTGAACCCGCGTTTCTGACAATCGGCGGAGGGGTCCATCGCGGCGATGGCAGGGACGTCGTAGGTGATCGACGCGCCGGAGGGGCACTGGCGGCCAGTGACCCCCGAACGAACTTCGGCGATGAACGCACCCTGCGCGGGCGGCGGGACCGGATCGCTACACCCAAGGGCCCCGAGAGCGACAACGGCCGTAACACACCAGCGCGACGACAGATTCATCGGAGACTCTCCTCTTCCTCGGACTTTTTGGGGTGAATGACGGGGATCGAACCCGCGACAACCGGAGCCACAATCCAGTGCTCTACCACTGAGCTACATCCACCATGGTTTTCCGTGCTTTGTAACCGAAATCGTTCTGTTTCTCGTCCTTTGGCTGCGTGAAGTGGCGCCGAGCGTGAAGTTCTTCAGGGGAGACGAAACCACCCTGGCTTTGCCGTTCGGAAGCCGCGCTTGGTAGCACAAGCTTTGTGGCAGTCCCAAGAGAAACTAGCGCGAGATGGCGCTGGTGGCCATTCCAGTGTGGGTAGACTGGCATGATTCAGGCGAGGCGCCAGTACGGCGCTTGCACCTGTTGGATGTCCCGGAGCGCCGCCGCCTGCTCACTCGCGAGCTCTCCGGGCGCGTTTCCAAGGCCGGCGCTGCCTGCGGCGGATAGCGCCTGGACCACCGCTTGGCTCGACTCACGCAGGGCGATCAGATCGTAGCCGCCTTCCAGCACGAGGCCGACTGGGCACTGCGCTGGAAGGGCGCTCAGGAGCTGCGCGGTCATCGCGCCGTACGCCTGGCTGCTCAAGAGCATCTGCGCGAGCGGGTCGCGCTCGTGCGCATCGAAGCCGCAGCTGACGAGCGCAAAGTCCGGCGAAAATTGCTCGATGATGGGGCTTACCACGCGCTCGAAGGCCGCGATGTAAGCGGCGTCGCCGGTGCCGGGGGGGAGCGGCAAATTGACGTTGCGGCCCCGTCCGTCGCCTTGTCCCAAGTCCGCTGCAGCGCCGGTGCCCGGGTAGTTGGGGTACTGGTGCAGCGACATGAAGAGGACGCTCGGGTCGCCATAGAAGATGGCTTCGGTGCCGTTGCCGTGGTGCACGTCCCAGTCGAGCAGCAGCACTCGCTGGTAGCCAAGGCTGCGCGCGTGCGCGGCTGCGACGGCGACGTTGTTGAGCAAACAGAAGCCCATCGCGCGGTCTGCCAGCGCGTGGTGCCCGGGTGGTCGCGGCACCGCGAAGCCGAAGCGCGCCCCGCCGTGCAGCGCCTCCACCAGCGCCACCGCGGCTCCCGCCGCGCGTCGAGCAGCAGGAACCGAACCGGGTGAAAGGTACGTATCGGAGTCCAGAAAGCCGGAGCGGCCGGCCAAATGGCCGATGCTCTCGATATAAGCGGGGTCGTGGACGCGCGCCAGCTGCTCGTCGGTGGCGTCCCTCGCGCAAAGGCGCGTGTAGCGTACCTGCGAATCCGCCTCTGCTTGCTCGAGCCCTGCGCGAACCGCCAAGAGGCGCGCGCCGCGCTCGGGATGCTCGGGCGGCGCGACGTGCTCCAAAAACAGCTCGTCATCAACAACCACGATGCTCTCCGCATCTGGCGGCCCGAGCACACGTGACTCCGGCGAGCCTGCCGAGCCCAACGCGACCGACGCGACCGACGGCGAGCCCGCCGAGGCCAACGCGACTGAAATGCGGCCTGATTCATGGGTCATCGTTTGGGCTTTTCTAGAAGGCGCACAATGGTGTTAACGTCCAGGGTCACGCTAGCCGCAAGGCGTTTGCGGTAGCAGTTAGCGACGGCCCGCCTGAGGGGCTACCCGCACAAGGGGCCACCAGAATGCGTTCCAAGATCATTGCCGTCAACGCAGGTATCGTCACTGTAATTGCCATCCTAACTTACGTTCTTCTGCAGACTTCCCTGAGGGACGTCGTCGCCAACCCGGTCGAGCGAAAGAAGGAAGTTGCTCAGGCCCTCCGGGCCGCGAGCGCGCAGTTGGCCCTGGACGCTCTGCGGCTCGAGCGCTGGCTGGAGCACAGCGCCTCGAACGAGTCGACTCGTAGCGTCTTGGGGCTCGGCACCGCCGAGGCTCGCAGCGAGGCTGCCACGGCCGAGGCCAATCGCGTACGCGACGCTGCGGTGAGCGAGCCGATGTTCGCGAAAATGGCGCCTTCGCTGGTGCTGTTCGTCGACGCCCAGGGCGTGGCCATCGGGCGCAATGGCTCGGCCATGATGCGCGGCGAGCAGGTCACCAAGGACTATCCTTCGCTGGCCGACGCCATCAAGTCTGGCACCACCGGCAGTGCGATTTGGATCAACAAGCAACGCCAAGAGCAGATGCTGGCGAGCTTTGCTCCGCTGCGCAACGAGACTGGCGCAGTGGTGGGTGCGATCGTCATCGGCACGCCGCTCAGCGACGAGCGGCTGACCCGCACGAGCGAGCTGACCAGCGGCCAAACGCTGATGTTCGCGCTGGTGAGCGAGAAGAACATGTCGGTCATCGCCGACAGCGCCGCGACCCCTGAAGAGATCTCGGCCGCGAACGACGCCACCGTGCTCGCTGCGGCGCGCCAAGCCGTCAGCTCGGGCAGCGTGGCTGCGGCCGACAGTGCGCTCCAAGATCGTCTCTACGGCGCGTCTGCCGTGGACGGCTACGGCAAGAGTGATGCGGTGCTGATCGCGGCTTTGCCGTCGTCGCTCGTCGGTAGCTTGAACGGGCTCCTGTGGCCGGTGCTGGCCATCGCGGGGCTCGGCTTGGTGCTGGTGGTGGCGGGCGGCGTCTTGCTCGGCAACTACATCTCGGCGCCCATCTCCGAGCTCGAGGACGGCCTGCTGGCGATCATCAACGGTCAGTCGGATCTGCGCTTCCAGCTGGAGCATCCGGAGCTGGGCGGCTTGGTGTTCCGCATCAACTCGCTGCTCAACGCCATGATGGGCGTGGCCGAGGACACGACCGACGACCAGGGCCGGCCGTCCCAAGGCCCGAGCGCTCAGGGTTTTCAAGACCCGGGCTGAAACGTTCTTGCCCGACTCCAGCGGTAAAGTCGCTGGAACTTGGCGCGCGTCGCGGTATACCGTGGCGCGCGTTCCTGTTTTAGCGAGCTGTTTGCATCATGGGTCTTTTCGATTTTCTGGGTAAGAAGAAGCCGAGCGGGGGCGAAGCCGCTTCCGATCGCGAAGTCGCACGCTTCGAGCGTATCGTCGGCAACAAGCTGTCGCAGAACATCGATCGGCAGGAAGCCATCGACGCGCTGGCCAAGATGGGCACGCGGGCCAGCGCCGCGGCGCTGCTCAAGCGCTTCGACTGGCTGATGGATCCGAGCATCCTGGACTCCGAAGAGAAAGAATCGGCGCTCGCCGGCATCGTGCGCTCTGGTGAAGAGGCGATTGAGCCGATTCGCGCGTATTGCCGCAAGTCGGACAGCCTGCTCTGGGCGCTCAAAGCCCTCAGCAAGATCGTGCCGAGCGAGCGACTGGCGGACGAGCTCTTGGCCCTGCTGGACCAGTTCGACACCGAGTACATCCGCAACCCGGAGCCGAAGATCCAGCTCATCACCGAGCTGTCGCATCACCCGACCGAAGAAGTGCGCGTCGCGGTGGAGCCCTTCCTGAACGACGCCAGCGAGCCCGTGCGCTTCGCCGCGGCCACCAATCTGTTCGACCTCAACCTGCCCGAAAGCGCCGCCTCGCTAGTCGCCGCGCTCGAAACCGAAGAGTCGCTGCGCATCAAGAACCGCATCGCCCAAGGCCTGGTCGATCGCAAATGGCCGGTCCCCGAAGATCAGCTCGCGACCTGCAAACAAGCGCTGCCCGACGACTACCGCCTCGAAGGCTCCCTCATCGTTCGGCGCTGAAACGGCTCGAAGCCCCAGCGGGTGGGGGAGTTCGGGAGGCGAACGCTGGGCGGGGAGGGCTACGGCGCGTCGCACCCCGTACGGCTTCTTTTTGGGCGCAGCGCCGCTCCGTCTCCTGCGTCGAGGCTCACGGATCCGTCGGGCCGCACGATTCTGTCGAGCTTCACGGATCCGCAAAGCCGACCGGTAACGTTGATTCACGAGACTGCAAAGCGGAGCGCTCTGCTACATCGCGAGCTCGCGCAAAGCGCGAGCCAGGACCACGTTACCCGACCTTGCCAAGGTCAGATCACGATCCACGAATGAGGCACGACCCGGTACAAACTCGGCGAGGCCGAGCGCCTATCGCGGTTCAGGTCAGGAGAGCCGCGCAGCGTGAGGGCAAGGCACGGAGGAGAACAAGACCCTGACCAAGCCACAAACGCAAAAGGCCTGAACGAGTCCGGCCTTTCGCGTCCCTGTGACGATCTGACTATTCCGAGACCTTGTACTGGGTCGGGAGATAGATGTTGTACGAGATGGTCATCATCTGGTTGAAGCGGAAGCGCTGATCCGCGTCCGTGATCTGGTTGTCGGGGAACTGGCTGTCTTTGCCGCCGCCAGCGGTGTCGAAGCCACCAATGTTCCAGGCGAAAGGCAGACCGCGGTACTCGAAGCCGAGCGCGCTCCACTTGTTCACGTAGAACGACAAGCCGACCGCGAAGGTGGGCGCGATGGCCATGCGCGACGCCGTCTTGAACTGATTGACGCACGTCTTGCAGTTCGCGCGCTCGGTCAGGCCGATGAACGCCGGACCTGCCGAGATGTAGAAGTCGGTGTCCAGGTAGATGCTCTGGAACAACGCCAGCTTGCCGCGCAGGGGGGTGAGCGTGAGTTGGGGAGCCGCAACCCAGTCGATGCTGCCGAGCTGATCCTTGAGATCCTTGCCCAGGTTGACCGCCGTGAGGCGCTGGGTGAGCAGGGCGCCGTTGCAGCCCGCGCCGTTCGGATCCGCATTACACGGAGCCACCTGCGCTTGGCGCTGCTCGTTGACGGTTTGGATGTTATCGGTGAGCGCCGTGGGTAGACGGATGACGCTGCCGAGCGCGCCCCAGCCGCCGATCGCGAGCCAGTCCGTGAAGTTGAACTGCAGACGCGCGCCGAGCAGGATGGTGCGCTGGTACTCGTCGAGCAGGGTGAAGCTGACAGCCGGCGCGATTTCGAAGCGCGTCTGGCGATACAGCCGCAACTTGCGCACGGCAGGAGCGCCGGCGAGGGGACCCGTGAGATACAGCTCCTGAGCCTGAGAACGCTCCGTGATACCGAGCAGGGCCAGGCCAGCCGTGAGGGCTGTGAGGAGGCGCTTGGTGAAACGAGGATTTCTGGTCATGTTTCGTCGCCCTTGGCCCATCACTTCGGAAGCCTATAGTCGAACGAGAAGGGAACGAAGATCGAGAAGCCCCCTTGGAGCTCCACGTTCTGCGTGAACGAGTTTTTGCCGAGCCAATCGCTCTTCTTGCCCGGCTCGACCTCGTTGGTCTGTAGATTCTCGAGCTTCTCGTTGTACCCGTAGTCCTTCACGGCGAAGTTGATCGCGAACCAGCGCGAAAGGAACACGCGCAGGCCGAGGCCGACGTCGAAGGCCAACTTGGGCTCGTATTCGAAGTTGCGGTTGTCGGGGTCGATGACCGCGATGGGCCGCGTGCTGAGAGCACCGACGCCGCCCATGACGTAGGCGTCGTATTCGAAGATGAAGTCACCGAAGCCAGCAAATTTGCCGTAGGCAAACACGTAGCTGAAGTCGAGCGATGCGCCCCATTCGTACTCGTTCAGCGGCACGGCGACGCGCGCAGCACGGCGAACCTGGCCGTTGAAGCGGCTGTCGACGTTGAACGGGCTGTAGTAGCGAAAGTTCGCACCAATCGCGAGGACGTTGGTGATGTAGTAGTTGAGCGCGACGCCTGGACCAGGATGTTGAACGAACTGGTCGTTCAACGAGCGGAGGTTCCACCAGGGATAGAACTCCAAGCGGCGAGCGCGCATCACGTAGAGCTGCTGCACCGCGTAGATGCTCTCCTTGATGGGGCGCGCCGCCTCCTTCTTCATATCGAGCACGGGGCAAGCCGCCGGATCGATCTTACAGATATCACCGACGCCTTCGCCCTCAGCTCCCAGGTCACCTTCGCCAGCGGCGTCAGGTTCGCCCTTGGCCGAGGCATCGCCTTCGGCCTTGGCGTCAGCTCCTTCGGCATCGGCGTCGATGGACGCCCCGGCTTCTGCCTTGGCGCCTAATTTCACTTGCGCGAACCCGGTGGCCGGGATCACGCCGAGGGCCGCTATGAGGAGCCCGATGCAACTTTTCTTCATCGATGCCTCTTACGCTTCCCCTTCGACGTCCGGTGCCGTAAATGCCGAGAACTATTGGGAATTTCCGCCAATCGGAAACGCCGGGGGACTATATCACGCCAAATTTCAGACGATCAACAAGCAAAAAATTACAGTGGTGGGCGACCCGCTCAAGTTCGTCTCGGTCTCTCCGCCTGTCACGTTGCGGGCGAGGCCTCCGCCCCGCCTTGCTCACGACCGAGGAGCGCCTCCACGAAGTCCTCCGCGGAGAACTCGTGCAGATCGTCAGGACGCTCACCCAGGCCAACATAACGGACCGGGACGCGAAGGCCATTGGCAACGCCCAACACCACTCCCCCTTTAGCCGTACCGTCGAGCTTTGTCAGCACGATACCGGTCAGAGGAAGCGCCTCTTTGAACTCTTTCGCTTGTGCGAAGGCGTTCTGGCCATTCGTCGAATCCACGACCAAGAGGATTTCGTGAGGGGCGCCCGGTAGCGCCTTCTCCGCCGTCTTGGCGATCTTCTTCATTTCGCTCATCAGGTTGGACTTGGTGTGGAGGCGGCCTGCTGTATCTGCCAGAACCACGTCAGCCCCAACTTCTTGGGCTTTCTTGATGGCGTCGAACACGACGCTGCCGGGGTCTGCGCCGTCTTTGCCGCGCACTACCTCGCAGCCGACTCGCTCGCCCCAAACGACCAACTGCTGCACCGCGGCCGCGCGAAATGTGTCGCCCGCAGCGAGCACGCACTTCTTACCCGAGGCGCTGAGCTTGGTCGCGAGCTTTCCAATCGTCGTCGTCTTGCCCGCGCCGTTGACGCCGACCATCAGCACCACGGTTGGTTTGGTCGAAAGCTCGATGGCGCCCGAGGCCGAGCCTTCGAGCATCTTCAGACATTCGGCGCGAAGCTCGCCCCAAACGACTTCGGGATCGGAAAGGTCGCCCTTGGCGAGCGTTGCCTTGACGTGAGCGAGCAGGGCGCTGGTCGTCTCGACGCCGACGTCGGACGTGAGCAGCACTTCCTCGATCTGCGCGGCGAGGTCGGGGCTCAGCTCTTTTTTGCCGCTGAACAGGGCGCGCAGGCGACCGAAGAAGCCTTCGGCCTCGCGCGACTTGGCGAGACCACGGCGAAGATTGCTGACGTCGCGGGGCTTGGGAGCTGGTGAGGGCGGCTCAGGCGTCTTCGCCGAGGGCGCCGGCTCACGCCGAGACGGCGGAGCGGGGCGCGTCGACGGACGCGCTGCGGGCTCGTCGCTGGCCGGTGCATCGTCTGCCGGAACGGCGTCGGCGACGCGCGATTTGATGGATTCCGCTTTGGCCGGGGCGGGGGCGCGCTCCGACTTTTGCTTCTTGGGCGCCGGCTCCTCGCGCGGCGGCAGCGCCTCCTCCTTCTTACGAGAGAAGAGGAAGTAGGCTCCGACCGCGAGGGCCAGGGCTAGTAGGACGTAGATGAATTCCATTCCGCGCGTACTGCTGAGGGCCCGCGACTATAGGGAGGCGCGCTCCATTCAGTCAATGCCTCGTTCTCGCGTAGTTTTAGGATCCTCTGCCACCCCGCTGGCCTGCTCGGCAGCGCCGTCGGGTGGCGTGGCTCCAAACGCCAGTCGTTCCAGCCCTCGAGCCCAACGTTCGACGTCGGGCTCGGCCTCATTCGACGCTACCCGGGCGACGTCGGAGGGGGTTGGCTCGGCATGGGGGCGGATCCAAGGCTTGCCCTGGCGTTCGGCCCAGCGGACGAGGCGCTCGACCAGGGCGCGCCGTCGGGAGATCAGCGAGAGCTCGAGCACACCGGGTCCTGGGAGAGGGGCCGTGAGGGTTGCGTGGAACGGAGCCATGACCTCGACCATGGTGCCCGTGGGGAACACGGAGCTCTCGGCGTTGAATGAGCCGTCGGTCGCGGTTCGGACCTGCAGGAGCACGGGCCGGTTGGCGCCCTGCCCGATGAAGCTGACCACGGCGGGCGAGATGGCCGTGCCCTCGTGAGCGTCTTTGACGTAGCCACGGTAGCCGCTGCCATCGCTGAAGGCTTCGATCACCTCGACGCTGGCGCGGACCCGAGGGGGCGGGGCGGCGGGTATGGGGCGCGGGCGGGGAGGGCGACGCCAACCCAGGACCACTGCCAAGCCAGCCACGGCGGCGGCGAGGATCCAAAACACGTAGCGCCCATAGCCTGGTCGCGCAGCGATGACCGGCAGGTCGATCGCGGGACCCGAGAGCCAACCCGCGCCGGCGCCCACGTACTCGAGGGTCAGCGTGGCGCCGAGCGGCGTTGCGGGGGCGTTTGGTAGACTCAAGGTGGCCACGCCCGACTGCACGCGAGCCGCCGCGATGCTGATGCCGCGACTGCGGGCTTCGACCACTCCGGAAGGCGCCGGGCCCAGCGCCGACGCCGCTCGGATTTGCAGCGTCGCGCCGGCTTCGACGCCAGCCTGGAGTTCGCTGTCGACGCCGAGCGCGACCGTCACGCTCCGCGTCACGCCGCTGCTGGCTTGGGCCAGCTCGTCACCGGTGCGGGTGCGTAAGCGCGCCACGAGCCGCGCGGGGCCGGGCTGGCCGAAGTTGCTCGACTCGAGCGACAGGCGGTGGACCTCGCCCAGTCCGTCGAGCGCCGTGCGGCTGAGCTCTTGCTCGGCCCCATCGGCGGCGAGGCTCAGGACGAGCTCTGCCGCGCTGGGAGGCGTCGCGCCGCCGCGCGCGCGCGCGACGAGCCCCAGCTCTTGCACGGGCTGATCCAGCGAGAGCGTGGTGAGCGGCGGATCGAAACCAATCTCAAAGGATGTGGCGACCTGATCTGGCAGGCGCACCACGCGCTGCGCGCGTTCGAAGTAGCCGCGCGCGTCCTGAAATGAGAGCTCGACGGAGCCTTCGGCCATTCCGGTCACGGTGATGCAGACGCGGCCTGATTTGTCGGTGTTCAACAGCAGCTCGGCGCCGGCCTCGCCGCGCGGATCGCCGCAGCGATGCAAGGTGGGGGCCGCGCTCGGAGAGGCGGTGCGAATGCGGATCTCGGCGCCAGGCAGCGGGCGCCCCACCTCGTCGCTGAGCGTGGCTCGCACCTCGAAGCTCTCGCCCGTGGCGCGCGCTTCGGTGAGGAACGACGCCTTGCCGGAGACTTTGAACGTCGGGGGCGTGGCGTCGACGGCGGCCGCCGAGCCGGCGCACAAGGTGAGCGCGGCCACCATGGTCAGGCCGAGGCCCGAGCAGGGGCGGAGTCGGTTGCGCTCATTGCACCACATCGGCTCGCCACCATAGCGCAGCCGCAGCCGTACCGGCACGAGACAGCGCAGGCGGAGCCGGAGCGGCACGAGACAGCGCCCAAGGTTGAACAGCGCGGCCTCCTGCGCCGTCCAACGAACAAGCGCCCGCCCATGATACTGTGCCGTCCGATGTTGGCCTCCCGAGTGATGCGGGCGTTGTCGGTGTTGGTGCTCCTGGGGACGTTGCTCGTGTCGAAGGTAGCGGGGGCGCAGACCAGCGACCTGGACCGCCTGATCTACAACCTGGCCAACGATGAGGACTTCCGCGTGCGCACCCAGGCAGCTCTGGCGCTTGGCGCGTCCAAGAGCGAGCGCGCGGTGAGCCCGCTGTGCTCTGCGCTCGGCGACTTCAACACCACCGTTCGCGCGGCGTCCGCGGCTGCGCTCGGGCGGCTCGGCATGGCGGCTGGACAACCATGTCTGGAAAAGCGTCTCGAGACCGAGTCGAGCGACGTCGTCAAGGAGACCATCAACAAGGCGCTCGACGTCATCAAGAGCGGCGGCGGTGCCGAGCCGGTGTTCGATGGCTCGACCAAGTTCTATATCTCGATCGGGAAGACCACCGATAAGACCGGTCGCAACACGCCGGAGGTCGACCAGATCGTGCGCCGCGCCATGACCGGCAAGGTCGGGCAAACGCCAGGCTTCCTGCTCGCTCCGGGCTCCGAAACGCCGGCCGAAGCCAAAGCGCGCTTGGCGGCTCACTCGAGCGTGAAGGCCTTTTTCCTGTCGCCGGGCGTCAGCCCGCCCGACTACGCCGGCGGCAACCTCAAGGTGAAAATCGAGGTCGCCATGCTCACGTACCCCGAGAAAAACCTGATCGGCAGCTACTCAGTGAACCTGACGGAGCCCGGCGTCTCGCCCGGCAGCACCGAGAACGAGAACGACCTCATCCGCATGGTCGCCGAGCGGG
>DATAKF010000035.1:0-2714 GCA_036261775.1 Polyangiaceae bacterium
TTTTTGCCGCATACTCACGGCTACGCAAGGCGCGACGCGAGCTCGAGGCGGTGTTCACGACTTTGTTGGAAGGAGAGAGCCTTGCGGGCTAGCTCAAATTCTCGGCGCGCGTCACAAAAGCGACAGCTGGTCGCAATAACAAGTATGAGCCGAGCGCGCGCAAGTGCGCGGCTCTCCTCACTGGCGGTCCCACCGCCACCATCTCCCGTAACTGAGAAGGACCGGATGTCAGCCTCAACTCCGAGAAACACGCCGCACCGGCAGGCTTACTCGCTGGCGGCCCTGGCCCCGCTTGCCCTGGCCTGGCTCGCTGGCTGCACGGGCGATATCACGGGCCACTCGGACGGTCCTGCCACAAACGCAGCGGCGGCATCCGGAACGGCGGGCGCGATGGCGAGTCCGGGCACCGGCGGAGGAACGGGCGGTACCGGCTCTGTCAGCCCGGGCTCTGACCCGAACGCGGTCGGTCCGCGGTCGCTCGCTCGTCTCACACGGCGCCAATACAACAACACCGTGCGCGATCTGCTCGGCGATACCACCCATCCTGCGGATCAGTTTCCGGACGACAAGGACCGCCAGTTTCTGTTCCGTCGCGCGGGCCTGGTTGCCACGCTAGACGCGGATCAGCTGCGCACCAGCGCCGAGACGCTCGCAGCTGCGGCGATCAAGACGCCCGCGAACCTGTTGTCATGCGATCCGGCCGCCGGCGAGGACGCCTGCGCCGCCCAATTCATCGCGGATTTCGGCTTGCGTGCCTACCGGCGACCGCTCAACGCCACGGAGTCGATGCACCTGCTCTCGCTTTACCAGAATGCGCGGAACAACTTGAAGCTGAGCTTCAACGACGCCATCGCGGTGCTGCTCGAGGGTATCCTCCAATCGCCGGCCTTCCTCTATCACTGGGAGTCGCCGTACGACGCGCCCAAGCTCGCGGGCCAGGCCGTCGAGCTTGCGCCGTACGACGTCGCGTCACGACTCTCGTACTTCATCTGGGGTTCGATGCCCGACAAGACCCTCTTCGACGCCGCAGGCGCGGGAAAGCTAGCCACGGACGCCGACATTGCGGCTCAAGCCACGCGCATGTTGGCAGACGACAAAGCGCGCGACGCCGCCGGTGAGTTCTTCCGCGAATGGCTCGAGATCGATCAAGTCGGGCAGCTGCCGAAAGACGCAATGAGCTACCCCGATTACCAACCCGATCTGCAAGGCGCGATGGTCGACGCCACGGTAGCGTTCACCCAAAACGTGCTGTTCGACAACGGCGGCAAGCTCGAGACACTGTTAACCGCCGACTACACCTTCAGCAATCAGCTCCTCGGTAAGGTCTACGGCGACAGCGGCAGTAGTACGCTACCGGCGCGGACGATGCTCGACACCAGCCAGCGGCTCGGCCTGCTCGGCATGCCTGCCTTCTTGACGATGACCGGCTCGCCGAACGGGTCGAACCCGGTCAAGCGCGGCAAAGCGGTGTACACCAAGCTCCTGTGCGGCGAGCTGCCGCCGCCGCCGCCCAACGTGCCGCCGGCCAAGCCTGCCAGCGCGGGCGGCACCACGCGCCAACGCTTCATGGAGCACGACCAGAACCCGTGTGCCAAGGGCTGTCACTCGCTGATGGATCCGATCGGCTACGCCTTCGAGCACTACGACGGTATCGGCCGTTACCGCACGCTGGACAACAACCAGCCCGTCGACTCGACCGGCATGCTCAACATCGACGGTAGCGACAAATCCTTCGTCGATGCGGTCGAGCTCAGCAAGATCTTGGCGACCAGCGACACCGTGCGCAGCTGCTTCGCCAAACAGTGGTTCCGATTCGCCGTCGGCCGCAGCGAGACGGACGGCGATGCTCCCTCGCTCTCCAGCATCGCGGCGGCATTCGCCACCAGTCAGTACGACATACGCGGTCTGGCACCAGCCATTGCCGTCTCGCGCAGCTTCCGTTTCCGTAGCCTGGCCGCAGGGGAGAAGGCACCATGACTCTGATCAAGACCGACAGGACCAATCAGCGCTTCTCGCGTCGAGCCATGCTGGCCAGCCTGGGCGCCAGCGCCGCGCTTCTGCCCTTGATCAACGCCGAGCGCGCGGAAGCGGCCGGCGCCGGCGGCTTCCCCAAGCGCCTGATCACGGTGACCTGGGGTCAGGGCGTGTGTCGGAGCCTGTTCTATCCCACCGACGGCAGCACCAAGAGCCAAATCTTGGCGCCGATGGCCGACTACGCTGACAAGATGCTGGTGGTGGCCGGGCTCGACTATAGGGCGATGCTCGAGCAGGGCTACAAGTGGGACGGGCACTCCTCGTACCCGGTTATTTACACCGGCACGTTCAAGAAAGTGAATGGGCAGAACACCTGCACCGGTCCGTCGATCGATCAGGTCGTGTCCGATGCGATCGCCAAGCAGGTCTCGCTGCCGCAGCCGCTGCTCCTGCTCAACATTGATGGCGAGTCGCCCAGCTTTCGCGGCGCCGATCAGCGCAACACCGGCGAGGGCGACCCGAAGCGGCTATTCGACAAGCTGTTTTCGAGTGTGGCCATGCCTTCGGCCGATTTGGAGAAGATCCGCGATCGCCGCAAGAGCGTGCTCGATTTCGTGAGCGGCGAGCTCACCGGCTTCAAGCAGCGCATGGGCACCGACGACGCTGCCAAGATCGACGCGCACCTTGAGTCGATTCGGCAGCTCGAGAAGCAGCTCACGGCCATGACAGCCGTGAACTGC
>DATAKF010000323.1:0-29128 GCA_036261775.1 Polyangiaceae bacterium
TCGCTGTCGGAGAAGTTCAAGAACCGTATCGAGGCGCAGGTGCCGGGCACGTTCGTGTCGGTCTCGCAGCCAATCGAAGATCGCACCAACGAGCTGATCAGCGGCTCGCGCGCCGACGTGCAGATCCAGATCTTCGGCAACGACTTGCCGAAGCTAGCCGATCTGGCCGGCAAGGTCGCCGAGCGCGTGCGCCGCATCGATGGCACCGGCGACGTGCGCGTCGAGCGCGTGCTAGGCGCGCCGACCATCACGGCGTCGGTCGATCGCGGGCGTTTGGCGCGCTACGGCGTGCGCGTCGAAGACGCTTTCGCGGTCATCAGCGCCTCACGCGAAGGCGTGTCCGTGGGCCACCTGTACGAAGAAGAGCGACGCTTCGAGATTCGCGTGCTGTCGCCGCCAGGCTCGCCCACCGCCGACGGCATCGGCGACCTGTTCGTCGAGACCCAGCGCGCCGAAAACATTCCGCTGCGCGAGGTGGTGGAGCTGACGGAGAGCGAAGGACCGACGGCGATCCGCCGCGAGAACCGCATGCGCGCGATCCGCGTCGATGTGAACTTGCGCGGACGTGACTTGGTGTCGTGGGTGAACGAAGCGCAAGCCGCCGTCAACAAAGCGGTGCCGCTGCCTAGCGGCTACCGCGCGGAGTGGGGTGGACAATTCGAGAACTTTGCGCGCGCGCAAGCTCGCCTGGCCATCGTGCTACCGGTCGTGATTTTGCTGATCTTCGGCATGCTGCTCGGTATGTTCCAGAACGTAAGGCTCGCCGTGGCGGTGTTCGCGCTGGTGCCGCTGTCGCTGGCCGGTGGCATGCTGGGGCTCACGCTGCGCGGTATGCCGTTCAGCTTGCCGGCGGCGGTCGGCTTCATCGCGCTGGGCGGCATTGCGGTGCTGAACGGCGTCGTGATGGCCAGCGAAGTGCGGCGACGCTTGGATCTGCGTGAACCGCTGGAAACGGCCGTGACGGCTGGCTGCGCGCACGTGCTCCGCGCCGTGCTCACCACGGCGGTCGTGGCCGCCCTCGGCTTCTTGCCCATGGCCACGGCGACGAGCGCTGGCGCTGAAGTGCAGCAGCCGCTCGCCACCGCAGTGGTCCTGGGCATGCTGATCAGCACCTTGCTCACCTTGATCGTGCTGCCCGGTGTGCTGCGCGTCGCTCTCGCGGGCTATCGCCCGCCGGAGCCGGTGCGGCCAGTGCTGGAGCAGGCGCCCGCCAGCGATCCCGGCTTGGAGCACGCAGCAACGGTGTGACCAAATCTTGGATCGTCTGAGCGCGCTCGGGGTACTGACTGAGTTGCATGCTGCGGCGCATCCTTGGTTGCTCGGTGCTCGTGTGGTCGGCTGTCGGTTGCAGTGAGAGCGCAGGAAAGGCTCCTGACCAAGCTGCAGCGGGCGCGAGCTCGGCCGGCGTTGGGGGCGCTGCTGTCATTGCCGGTGCTGCCACTGGCGGTGCTTCAGCTGGCGAAAGCGCAGGTGGAGCGACCGCAGGCGGAGTAACCAGTACTGGCGGTACCTCGGCGGCGGCCGGCGCGGAGGCCGGAGGCGCAGGCCAGGGCGGCTCAGCGGCTGGGGCAAACTCGAGCGGTAGCGCGGGCGCGGCAGGGACCGGCACGGCCGAGCACTGCGCGGGCGCTACCGGCGTCGGCAAAGATCCGCATGGCATCACGATGCTGTGCCCGAGCCTTTCGGGCGGCAAAGCTTGGGCGTCGAAGTGGCACAACGGCGTCGCACGGCAATTTCCCGGTGAAGATCCGCAAGATGCCTGGTTCGATGCCGATCACGGTAGCGCCACCTACTCGACCGACGGCGCGGGCATCCTGAAGATCAGCGGCAGCACGCCGCGCATGTACATCCACGACCCGGAGTTGATGGACCAGTGGCGCAACGTCGAGATCACGATGTACTTCCAGCGCGTCGCTGACGACAACACGGCCTGGGGCGGCCTGGTCGCGCTGGCGCGCACCAATCACGGCACCATCGGCCAAGAAACCGCGAACCTATGTGACACGCGCGGCATCGACGCGCGCATGCGCTACGACGGAAAAATCGACTTCGAGAAAGAGACCAGCCACCCGCAGTCGGTCGCGATCATGAGCAAGCAGCAGTGGGCCGGCGGCATGCCCAAGGGCGTGTGGCTCGGCTACAAATCGCTGGTCTACGACCTGCCGAACGGCAACGTGAAGATCGAGCTCTGGCTCGACGAGACCGACGGCGCGAACGGTGGCGCCTGGAAAAAGCTGCAAGAGCTCGAAGACAACGGCACCAACTTCGGTGTCGGCGGCACGCCATGCAAGCAAGGCGTCGACCCCGCCGCCAAGCTCACGGCTGCGGCTACGCGCGATGGCTCCGAGTCAGGCAAGCCGAACATCAGCGTGTATTTCCGCAGCGACGGCGTGAGCCAAGACGGCTTGCTCTACAAAAAGGGCAGCGTGCGCGAGATCACGCCCTAGACGCCCGGCGCCGTCGCGCTAGGCGTGCAGCTCGTCGATCACGCCGCCGGCCAGGCTGGCGTCACCGAAGTCGTCGACCGGGGCGTTGCCGGTTTTGCGCACGCCGGTTGCGCTGAGCAGCGTGTTCAGCATGCGGTTGGTTAGGTACTTCTTGGCGCTGACGTCGTAGAACTGACCCGTCTTCAAGAAGCCGCCCGCGGTGCCGGCCAGAAGCCACGGCACGTTCGTGAACGAGTGATTGCCGTTGGCGACCTGGTTGGTCCAAACCGTGGTGCCGGCGTCGAGCAGGGTGCCCGACGGCGTGCTGATGCCCACCAGCTGATCGAGCATGCCTTTGAAGTGACGCATGTGGAGGAAGTCGGCCAGGCTGCACAGCGCGGCGCCGTTGACGATCGCTCGGTGCGAGGCCGTGTGGTACATGAACTTCTGCCCGTCGATCGTGTAGTTGTGATCGTCTTCGCGATCGCCAATCTTGAGCACCGCGACGCGGGTGTAGCCGGACGCCACCGCGAAGACCATCAGCTGCATGTGCAGATCCATGAGCTTTTCGTGGTTTGCTTGGTCGTAGGGCTTCGGGTCGATTTCGCGTGCCAGGGCGACGCTGGTCTCCGGAATGGCGGGGACGCCGGGCAACGAGGCGATGTTCACTTCCAAGTCGCGAACGGCGGTCAGATGTTGATCGAGCCGTTGGCGATCGGTGGCGCTCAAGTCCGTGCGAGCCAGTAGCGCCTTGATCTCGTTACGCAAGAGGTCGTTGACGCTCTTGCTGCGATCGACTTGGCGCTTTTGCTCGTCAGTCGGACCGGTGGGTTGTGATGCGCCACCCGTTCCGACCACCTGCGTGATGCGCTCGTAGGCCTTGAGCGGAGAGTCGAGGTACGTGCGCGGCTGGTTCGAGCCCGAGTACGAAACGTAGCCAGGAATGTCGAAGCCGGTGCCGCCAGGCGAGTACATGCCGGCGTGCAGGACGAGCGGTTCACGACCGGCGGGGTTCAGCTCGCGGGCGATGCGCGTGTCGATTGATTCACCGAGCGCCAGCGTCTTGCTGCTGGTGCCGGTGAGCTTGGCGGCGGTGAGCAGCTGCGCGTCGCCCGAGGCGTGCGCGCAGCTGGTGGCGCCGAACGGATGCGAGATGCCGCGCACCATCGAAAGGCTCGTGGCGTGAGTCGCAAGCTCGCTGGTGGCACGGGTGGCTTTGTCGCCTTCGAGCGCGGCGGCCGTGAGCGCGCCGGTAGCGCTTGGCCAAAAACGCTCGGGATCTTGCGTGCCGTCCAGGCCTTTGCCGGCTTGCACCACGCCGTTGGCTTGAACGACCAAGATCAGGAACGGCGGCGTGGTGGCCGCCTGAGCCGAGGCGCCCCGCGGCATGAAGGCCTCGAGCAGCGGCAAGCCGAGCGTGACACCACAGGCGGCGCGTAGGATGTGTCGGCGAGAGAAGGCTGGGGAGTCGTGCTTGGCCATCGGTAGAGCTCAGGGCAGCCTGTTCAAGAAGCCATCGGCGGTGACGAGGCGGAGCACCGCGTCTTTGAGGGGGAGCGTGCCGGCTAGCGAGTCGCGTGTCAGCGCGTCGAGCGTCGGCTGTTCTTCGGCTTGGAACGGGTGACCGTTGATGTAGCCCATCCAATTTTGCAGGTAGCAAGCGTGCGTTTGCGGGCTCTGGGCCAAGAGCTGACTGAACTCGATGGCGCCGTCGAAGGACTTGGTCCCCTCCGCGAAGGCGTACGAAGCGGCGGCGTTGATCGGCTTGCCACGGTCTTGATCGCGGTATTTGCCGATGGCGTCGAAATGCTCGAACGCAAAGCCTGGCGGATTGATGATCGTGCTGTGGCAACCTTGGCCGCACGTGCCAGGGCCGGTGGTGGCTTCGACGCGCTCGCGGTTCGTCATGCCGGCGTCGAGCGGCTTGAGCACCGTGGCCTTCGGATCCGGCGGCGGCAATTCGCGGCACAAGATGCGTTGATTCACGAATACGCCGCGGTGAATGCTGTCCGGATCGTCGAGCACCGCGTACGACGACAAGAAGCCGGCCAGTGTCAAGAGGCCCGAGCGCTGAGCGGGGTCGAGGTCGACCTTGGTGAGCTCGGCGCCGTAGGTGCCAGTGACGCCGTAGATTGGGGCCAGCGCGGAGTTCACGAAGCCGACAGGCGTCGTGAAAATTCCGGAGACGCCCTGCCCTTGGTCGAACACGTAGCGCAGGAACTTCTGCACTTCGGCGCGCATGGCCGAGGGCGTTCCAGGCGTGAACTCGGGGAACGTCTGCGCGTTTCTGACGATGCCGTCGTAGGCGCCCAGCCGGTACATCTGAAAGTGCAAGTGGTCGACGCTTTGACCGCCCTTTTCGCTCGTCAGCAGGCGTTGCGCATGCTTTTTGACCTCGGTCCTGTCGCGCAGCTTGCCGGCCGCGGCGGCTGCGAACAGCTCGGCGTCGGGCATGGTGCTGGCCAACGCCAACGCAAGCTTGGCGGCGACTTCGTAGTCGGACAGCGCGACGTGACCGCCCGAAGCCTCGCTCGAAAGCTCGGTGCGGTACAGGAAGTGCGGCGACTGCAAGAACGCCGACAAAGTCAGCTTGGCGCCGGCCACGAAAGCGTCGTCGGCCGGGTAGACGCTGGTGGCATGCGTGAACAAGGCCTGGTAAGTCGAAAGCTCGGCGTCGGTGAGCGGGCGGCGGTAGGCGCGCGCGCCAAACGACTTCAAAAAGGCCGTAGCGCGCTCCGCGCCTGACGCGGGTGCGTCGCTCGGAATCAGCCGGGCGAGCGCGGTCGGATCCAGCGCGACCTTGTCGGCCAGCGCCGTGGCGGCTTCCTCCAAGTCGGCGCGCAGCTGCGGATCGATGCGCAGCGCTTCGGCTTCGTTGTCGAGGCCGACCAGCGCGTCACCCGTCACTTGGCTGGTGACGTCTTTGATGTCGGCCAGCTGCAGCAGATCGCGCACCGAGTTTTCCCATTGCGGGCGGCTCAAGCGAACGATGCGCGGCGTAGCGACCAACCCGCCGGCTACCGGACCCGTGCCGCCGCCGCTGTTGCCTGCCCCAGTGCCGCCCGTCTGGCCCGAACCAGCGCCGGGTGTGTTGGGATCGTGCTGTGCATCCGAAGGACCGTCCAGGACGCCGGTGCATCCGAGCAGCAGTCCCGCGAACGCGACCGAGTAAGGGGCGAGCGTCGTCCTCATCAATGGGCTCTGCGCGGCTGACAACAATCGATTCAGGGGGCGGCCGGGCGATTACTTGCTCCAGTATCGCGACCCCGAAGACGGATCAGCACCGGCAGACCCTGCGAAAAATTGTCCGGCTCGGCAAGGTTCGGCCGTCTTGGCCCCTTGGGCGCGCCGTTGCCCGGACCCTTCCAGCAGCGCACGCGACGCTCAGCGCTTGCCACAGCACCTCGCGCAGCGCACGCACGCGAGCCTTCGGGCCAACCCACCCAATCCCCACCAAATGGGCAGCTAGCTGCCCGCTGCCGGAAGTTGGCCGAGCGCAGGCGTATCGAACGCCTTCAGTACGCCAGGCAGATCACGTTGTACTGGCTCGCCGAGCAGTACACGTCGCCCTGGGTGATGGTGATCCAGAGCGAGTCTTTGCTCGCGGGGTATCCGTACGTGCCGGTGATTTGCTGGCTGAACTCGGAGGTCGTCCAACCGTTGCAAGTGGAGCGCACCGAGCCGTCGGTGTTGCTGCCGGAGATCCAGAATTGTGCGCTGCTGATCCCCGCGTCGGTGAGGCTTTGATCGATGCTGCCGTCGAGTAGATCGGCCCAATTATCGGCGATTTGCTTGCCCGTTGGCCCGAGCAGCAGCTGATTCGTCGGTACCCCGTACAGCGCCGGCATGTCACGGATTTCGTCGGTAGCAGAGACCGAGATGAGCGCGTGGGTCACGGCGCCTGGGACGGCCCCGGAGGCTTTGGCGGTCGCGCAGTGTTGGTCGAGGCCCACACGGCCGCCGAAGTCCAGGCCGTTGTGCGGTCCGGCGTCGAAGACCACGATGTGACCGAGCGAGCCGGGACCGCTGGCTTCGCCGCCTGCGCCGGCAGCGCTGCCGCCGGTCGCGCCGTCGCCGCCGTTCCCGGCAGCGCCGCCGCTCTCGCCGCCGTTCCCGGCAGCGCCGTCACCAGCTCCCGCGCCGCCTTCAGGCGCTGAGGCTCCGGCCCCGGCTTGTCCTCCAATTGCGGCATTGGTGCCGCCACTGGCTTCGCCGGCTTCGCCCGTTTCTCCGCCAGCACCACCTTTCGACGCTCCCGTTCCGCCGGTCGTGTTCTTGCCGCCCGTCGTGCTCTGGCTGCCTGCTTGCGCGTTTTCTCCTGCGTCTCCGCCTTCACCGCTGGCGCCTGCACCGCTCGTGGTCGAGTCCCCCGAGCAGCTGGCAGCAAGGCCTGGTACCACGACGAGCAATAGCCCCAACACACCGTGAAGCGAGCGCATGACCTTCGAATAGACCCGCTCCTGCCGGGATCGTCAAGCGGCGAGCGGGCTAGACGGCTCGGGCGAGATCTTCGACGTCGCTCGTTTTTACGTCACTGCCCAGCAGCTGCAGCGCCACGCGAATGAAGTCGGACTTGGTGATGATACCGAGCAGTGCTCCGGCTTCGTTGACGACCGGCAGGCAGCCAATCTTCGATTCCCACAGCACCTTGCCCGCCTCGATCAGCGAATCCGTCGGCTGGACCGTGAGCACCTCTCGCTGCATGATGCTTCGAACGGGCTGCTGCAGGATGAGCGCGTTTCGCTCGGCTTCTTTCTCGGAAAGCGAGCTCGAAGCGGCGTGAAGCAGGTCACCGTGGCTCAGCAAGCCGACGAGCTTGCCCTTGGCGTCGACAACAGGCAGGTGCCGAAAGCGCATCCGGTGCATGCCGTACTCTGCCGTCTCCAACGCGTCCATTTCGGAAACGGTCACGATTTTTCGCGACATCACGTCGGCGACGGTCTTGGGGATGGTCGGTGTCATGGAGCCTCCTGGGTTAGCGCGGGAGCCCGTGACAGGTGCACGATCCGTTCCTCGTCCGTAACGCCGAGATCACTCGCCAAGCGAGGGCGCTAGCTGCCGAAAGCCGAGGCGCAGGCCCGCGGCATTTCGCCATCCTGTCGCCGATCGCCTCGCTCGGCGCTCCAGGCTCGCGGCGCCGAGCGCCGACGGAAACGTGGGATTCAACGCCAGAAGTCGTACTGAAGCCCTGCGCCAAAGCGCAGCTGGTCATTCGGAATGAACTCGTGCTCGCCATTTCTGAGCGAGCCACTGTGTGAGCTGTACAGACTGCGCTTGGCGCTCAGGTAGTTGGCGGTCAGGCGGTACGACAACCCGCTGATGCCCGGAACGGCGCCGCTCAAGGTGACGCGCGCTTCGGCGCTGGGTTTGCCAAAGCTCGCGTTGGCTTCTTCGGTGCCGGGGGGCGCGTACACGTCGGTGGGGCGACGACCGACCCAGCGCAGCGCGAGCGCGACGGTGGGCCAGCCGTGCGGCAAGTCGTAGGCGATGCGGGCGTTGCCAAAGGTTTGCGGAGCGAGCAGCAACAGCTGATCGGTGCCGCCGGGCTCTTTGCGCCGCGCAAAGGCTTCGGTCACGTTGACGCCGTAGTGCAGCTTGCCGGTCGCGGCGGTGCCCTGAAAGCCGAAATCGAAGCCCACGCTGTGCATCTCCGACACGTTTTGCACCTGGTAGGCGCCGTCGATGCCGTCCTGCAGAAGACCCTTGGCAATGTTGGCTTGCACCTGCTCGTCCGTCAGAGGCGAGAGCAAGAGCAGGTCTTCCCACCACGAGCGGTAGGCGCCCAAATGCAGGGTCTGCGCTCCCAAGCGCTGCTCGAGCATGGCCTCGACCGAGCGCACCTTTTCGGGCCGCAGGTCTTTGCCGCCCGGCACCTGCGTGCTCGGATCGTTGTAGTAGATGTCGAACGCCGTCGGGGCGCGGAAGGCTTCGGAGTAGATGGCCTTCAGGGTGCCGCCCTTCCACGGCAAGACTGCGAGCGCCGCGCGAGGCGAAACCGCGCTGCCAAAGCGATCGTCGACGTCGACGCGCGCGCCAGCGTTCAAGGCCGCCCAATCGGTGGCCCAGAACGTCTGCTGCAGGTAGGCGGCCAGCGCCTTTTCGGTCGGCGCGTACACTCCGCTGGCGATCGCCTCCTGACCGGGCGCGTTGCCGGTGAACGTGGTCGCCGAAGAGATGTGCTTCAAGCGACCATCGACGCCGAGCAGCGTGACGGCGCGACCGTCTTGGAACCAGTCGAGCGATAGTTGCGGCTCGAGCCCGATGGTTTGGGCCGCGCCGTGCAGGCGCCACATGCAGCCGCTGTCTTGGCCTTCCAGGCAGTCTTCGGCGCCGTTGCTCGCCCAGTACTCGTTGTAGTCGTAGGCGTCGCCGTACAAGCGCGTGGACAACTGCGCCAGCGTAGACAGCGACGTCGTGTGCTTGAGATCGAGGTTGAGCCAGCGGTCGAGCTGGTAACTGCTGGGGTCGTCGAAATTGCCGCTGCCCGTCGGGTAGGCGCGCTTGTCCAGCGCGCCGCGCAACGCGAGCTCGAAGTCACCGGCGCGCAGCTTGACGTAGGCGGCGGGCGCTTGTGTGAAGTAGGCGTCGTTGCCTTTGCCGCCCCACGTGCCGGCCGGATAAATGCGGTCGCCCGGCTTGGGGTCGAAGTGGCGATACTCGCCGGTGACGGCGTCGGGCTCGACGTCGATAGGGCCGAAATTGAAGGTGGGCCCGTGCTGTTCGTAGTGCTCGAGCTGCAGCACCAGCTCGGCGTCCCTCCCAAAGAGCTGAAAGCGCTTGCCCAGGCCAACGGCGCCGCGCACCGACACGGGCAGCTCGGACTCGACGATGACGTGCGCGCCCGAGAAGTCTTTGGCGCGCTTGGTCACGATGTGCACGATGCCGAGCATCGCGCTCGAGCCGTACAGCACCGAGCCCGGTCCGAGCACCAGCTCGATGTGATCGATCAGCTCGAACGGGATGGTCGCCGTGCGGTCGAAGTAGGCGGTGGCGCTCCAGCTCTCGTTCAACACGTGACCGTCGACCATGAGCAGCACGTGGCTGCCGAAGTCGCTGCCCAGCAGCACACCGCGCGCGCCAACCTCGGCGGCTTGGAAACCCTTTTCGGCGACCATGCCGTAGCCCATGAAGTTGATGGCTTCGTCCAGGGTACGGATGCCGTAGCGGCGTAGATCTTCGGCCGTGAGCACGACCGAGGCGGCCGGCGCGGTGCTGACCGCTTCGTTGGTCTTGGAGGGCGCGCTCACCACCGAGGTGTCGAGCAAGCCCTCGAGGTCGGAGGTATCTTGGGGCTCTTGGGCTTGAGCCAGCGCGGGACAGGCGCCCAAGGCCAAGGCCAGCGCGAGCGCTGCGTGCTTCATTCGATGACCCTCACGATTTTCAGCACCTGCGAGGAGAGCTCCACGCTCTGATCGCGCGCGCGCTTCAAGTGCACCAGGAGCTTGGGCTTGCCGCTGACCAGCTCGAAGCCGAGCACCACGCCCGTGTCGATGAAGCGCGTCAGCGCGCCCGCCGAGAGAACGCTGATACCAGCCAAGGACTTGGCGATGCTCTCCATCTCGCCGGCGTCGAAGCCCGGAGTTACGTAGACAATCGCCAGCTTGGCTTCTTTGACCTTGGCGGCGAGCGCCGGCCCGGTCGTGAAGGCTTGCGTCGCAACCTCCACCGGCCGGCTGCCGGCAGTCTTGCCTTCGAGGGCGCGTGCGGCAGCTTGCCCCACGCGCGAGGACTGCGCGTTGCCGCCCTTGGTGAGCACCAGCACCTTCACCACGCTGGGGGCGCGCGCTGCCAAATTCTTGTCGTACCCAGCAACCTTCAGCAAAAGCTCGATCTGAAGCGGCACCGGAACCGGCACTTCTTCGTCCGCGTAGGCGAACGGGGGGGCGAGCGTGCCGAGTAGGGCGATAGACGCAGCGACAGTCCAGGCGCACGAAAGCGTCACCCGCAGCAGCCAGCGCCGACCCATGAGCGCGCGAGTTTGTTCGTATCGCGACCGGTCGTCAACGCCTCGCGCAAATCGGCTATATTGCGCAGTCACGCCATGAGCCAGTCGAGCGGCCGAGATTCGAAGGGGCCGGGGGTTAGCGAAGCGTCGCTACCGCTTCTGCCGCGCTCCATGAGCTCCGTTGTGCCCGGCGGCGGCGCGCGCTTTCTCTCGATTGGCACGAAGCTCGGCGTGGCGGTGGTGCTGGTCGTCACTCTAGCTAGTGCTTTGGCGTTCTTCTTCACCGCGGCGCGCGAGCGTGACGCGCTGGTGCTGTCGAAGCAGCAATCGGCCGATATGCTGGCTGATTTGTTCGCCGAGTCGCTGCGCGCCCCGCTGGACTTCGGCGACGCCGACGCGGTGCAGGTAGAGATACAGCACCTGAAGCAAAACCATGATTTGGTGTTTGCCGGCGTCTGGCACGAGCCCGAAGGCAAGCCGATGGGCAGCCTGGGCGGCGAGCAAGCGGCAGGCGGCAGCGCGCGGCTACCGGACGTGATCGAGGTGAGCCGCAAGGTGCGAGGCGGAGACGGCCAGATCGTGGGCCGCGCCAAACTGCAGTTTTCGCTGCGGCGCGAGAACGAAGCCTACGTGGCGGGGCGCTTGCGCATTTTGTGGTCGTGCCTGGCGGTGGCGCTGGGCACCGTGATCGTGCTCTTGACGGTGACGCGCCGGCAGGTGGTAGCGCCTGTCGATGCGCTGCTGAGCGCGGTGCGACGGCTGGAGCGCGGCGAGCGTGAAGTGCGGGTCGCGGTGCACCACCACGATGAAATCGGGCGTTTGGCCCGCGGCGTGGAAGCCATGGGCAGCGCCATCCGCGACCGCGAAGATCGCTTGGCGGAGGCCTTGGGCAGCCTGCGCGAGCTGTTCGACCACATGCGCCAGGCCATCGTGGTTTTCGACCGCGAGGGACGCGTGGTGGGCGCGCAGTCTCGGGAAGCGCGCAAGATTTTCGGGCTCGAGCAACTCGAGGGCGCGTCGATTCGGGAGCTCTTGTACAGCGGTCGCGGCGGTTGGGACGCCGAGCTGAAAGCGTTCGACGACTGGCTCTCGCTCGTGTTCGACGCGCGGGCAGAGGACTTTGCAGAGCTGCTGGCCTTGGCGCCGCCCGAGGTGCGGATCCCTGGAGTCGACGGCGAGCGAGTGCTGACGCTGGAGTTTCGACCGATCGAGGGCAAGGGCGTGGTGCAGCGCGTGATGCTGCTAGCCAGCGACGAGACCGAGAAGCGGCGCTTGGCCGAAGCCGTGGTGGCCCAGGGCGAAAGCCACGCCCGACAAATGGCCGCCATGCAGCGCTTGGTCGCGGGCGGCGGTCAGCAGTTCGTCGGCTTTTTGCGCGGCGCGCGGGAGCGGGTGGTGCGTGCGTTGTCGCTGAGCAGCGGCCGCACGCTGCTCGCGCTAGCCGACTTCAACGAGTGCTTTGGACACGTGCACACGCTGCGCGGAGAAGCCCGGGTGTTTGGGCTCGAGGAGCTGGCGCTGCACTTGGAAGGGCTGGAAGGGCGCTTGAGTCAGCAGCGCACGCTAGCGTTGGCTCAGGGGGCGACCGAGGTGAGCCTCAAAGGTGTCGAGGCGGCGGAAGCCTTGGAAAACGCCCAGCCGCTCTTGGACGAAGCCGAGCGGCTCTTCGTGGCGGCTTCGCCGATTGGGCGCGCGGTACTGGAGCAAGTCACCGTGCGGCGCCCCGATCTCGAAGAGCTGTGCCGGTTGGCGGCCGCACAGGGCGGCCGGCTTGGCGCGCTATCGGAGCGGCTCAGCGCACGCAGCTTGGGTGAGCTGATGGCCCCGTTCGGTGATCGCACGGCGCGCTGGGCAGAGTCGGTGAACAAACGGGCGCGGCTCGAGGTCGAAGCCCGTGAAGCGCTGGTCCCAGAGAGGCTAGCCCGTGTGCTCGGCTCGGCGCTGACGCATTTGCTGCGCAACGCCGTGGCGCACGGCATCGAGTCGCCCGACGAACGCGAACGCAAAGGCAAGCCGTCGGTCGGGGTGGTGACGGTCGGAGCTACTGCGGGGCCAGGTGAGCTGGCGTCGTTGCTGTACGTCGAGGACGACGGCGTGGGCGTCGCGGCCAACGCGCTCCTCGAAAGCGCGCTCGATCGCGCCACGGCGCTCTCGTCCGAAGACACGGACAGCGGCTCCTTCCGCCAAGCCGCACCGAGCGCCGACAGCGAGCTCTCGGGTCGCGGCATGGGACTTTCTGCAGTCTTGCGCGATCTCCAGACGGCCGATTTCGAGCTGCGTGTACGGAAATCGACCTCAGGGGGCGCCCGCTTCGAAATCACGCGCCGCTCCAGCGGCGACGTGAGTAGAATTTCCGCATGACGTCGCTGAGGCCGGAGGGGGAGACCGAGGGCCGCATCGTCGTGGTCGACGATAGCTGGACCATCTTGGAGCAGATCCGCGCCTGCCTGGCGCAGCGCGGCTACGACGTGCGCACCACCACCAGCCCCGACGTCGCCGTGCGCTTGCTGCGCGGCGCCGACCTCACCATCATCGACTTTCACATGCCCGGGCTGAACGGGACCGAGCTGGTCAAGATGTTGCGCAAGGCGCAGCCCAGCGACGCTTCGTGTCTGTTCTACCTGTACACGTCGGATCGCGACGAAGCCGCGCGCTACCTCAACCACGGCTTCGACGGCGCCTTCCTCAAGAAGGGTGACGAGGCCGCGCTGGTGCCTCAGGTCGAGGCCGTGTTCCGCACCGTTCGCATGCGCCGCCTCACCGACCGTATCCGCAAGGGTCGGACAGACGTCTTGGGTTAGCTGCGCGCCGCTGAGCGCCTAAAACACCTGGATGGAGTCGAGCTCCAGAAAGCCCGCGTCGGAGGCGCCTTCTGGCAGTAGACCCCCGCCTACTTCGCGGCCGTTGCACATCGGCTGAAACGAGAGCGCATCGACCCGCTGTTGGATCGCCGAAAGTTGGTCGGCGGTGACGCGCGCCCAAACCGGTAGCTTGGCCTCGCTGAAGCGCAGGTCCACGGTGAGCGGCTCGCTGCTGGCAGCGACGTCCCAGCCGAACCTGATGCCTTCGACGCCGGCCTCGTACAGGCGGCTGTCGAGATCGACGCGAACGACACGCGGTCCGTCGGTGCGGAGCGTCAGGCGGATGCCGTCGCGCTGTGAGAGATCTACGGGACGGGCCTGGAAGGCGAGCGGCAGATTCGTCCATTGGGCCCAGGGTCGCCCTGGTTCGTCGCGGTACTCGAACGAGAAGCGAAGCGACTGAAGGCCTTCGAGCGCAGGCTCGCCGGCCGCGCTAGTCAACGCCACCGCGGTGGTGGTGTTGGGGTTGCTGAACGAGCCGAGGAGCGCGACCAGCGTCTCGTCGAGGCTCTCGAAGTCGTTGGGAGCGCTAGTCGAAAGGTCCAACGCGGCGGGTGTTAGCCCCTTGCGGCGAGCGCGGGCGCGCGCGTGGAGCAGCGGAATGTTGTGCTTGAGCATCGCGACCTCCGACTGCCAACGCTCCACGGATTGCCCGCCCGGTTCGGCCGCGACTGCGTCGGCAATGAACGCTGCGTGACGGTCAATCGCCTCCCGCGCCGTATCGATCGCGAAGGGCCCTTCCAGCAGAGTAGCGGCCGCGCGATCGTAGTCCGTCAGATCGTGGGCCAGCGCGCTGAACAGCGGATCACAGCCGGGGGCTGCCAAGGTCACGCCGCCGGAGTCGACGGGGTAGCGCTCGCTACAGTCCTCGGGCGTTGTCTGCCACGGCGGAACGTTGTCGTAGATGGTTTGGGGCCACAGCGTTGCGTCCAGATCCCAGGGTACGAGCTGAAAGCGCGCTTGGTCCTCGCTCAGGTAGAAGAAATAGTTGTGGTTCCCGCAGGCCGTGGGCGCTTCCGGGCTGCAGTACATCGCGGTAACGCCGTCGATGTTCGCGATCGCGTCGTCGACGGCCATGTAGCGAGCCAATAGCTCCGGATCCATCCAGCGCGCGAGCGCCGAGCGTCGACCAGCGGCGTCCGGCGCGGCCTGTAGGTCGTCGGCGAACGCCGCGAAGGCGTCGTGCGTCGCTGTTTCGTCGTTCGTTTCGAGGGCTGCTGCGTAGTCGTCCGCTACGCTGCTGAGCGGCCATGCTTCCTTGTACAGATTGCCGTCTCCTTGATCCTGCCAGCGGTCCTTCGTAAAACGACCGTCCACCTCTTCCACCAGTGAAAACAGGCCGAGCGAGACACCGTTGACTCGAGCGACGGCCCAACTGCTGCGCGGCGCCGCTACTCCCAGCTCGCGATAAAGGTCGTAAGCGAGCTTCTCGTGCAGCAGCGAGGCGTCGTGCATCATCGCGTGGAGGTTCACTCGCTTGAGTCCATAAAAGCGCTGCTCGGGCGCGTACTCGTCGAACTTGAGCTTCATGCTCAGCTTGCGGCAGACCTGGTTGCCCTCGGTGTCGAAGCAGTTGGTCAGCGTGCCGATGCTGCCCTTGAAGCGCACGCCAACCTGCCCCACGAGCTCACCACGAAAGCGCAGCTCTGCTGGCTCGTACTGCTCGTCGAGCGCGTGAGCCTGGAGGTGTTGCCAACGCTCGGGCGGCAGAGAAAGCTCGAAGGTCGGCAGCTCCCTCTCCGAAAACAGCTCGGCGGCTTCGCGCGCCCCGTAAGTGTCAGCGCCGCCGCCACCGGCGCCGCCCGTGTCAGTAGCCTGGTCGCCACTAGTGCGAGCACTGCCGCATCCCATGGCGATGAGCGCCACGACCAAAACAAAAGCTCGCTGACGGCTTGGAGAGAGCATCAGCCACGGCAATGTGGAGCCAGGCGCCGATCGATCGGATTTAAATGCTCGGATGCGCCGAATCTACCTGAATCGCGCCGCTACAGCGCCGCTTGAAACTGCAGCGTGACGCGCGTGCTGCTCCGATCGAAGTAGGGCGTGGCGGGTAACGGCTTGGGTGAATCCAAAACTGGCGTGCCGCGCTGGACGCTGCTGCGTCGCACGTCGACCAGAAAGCGCATGCGCTTTTTGTAGGGCACGCCGATGCCGGCCGAGAGCTCGCGCCGCCGCCCTACGTCATGGTCGCGATCCGTATCGAGCCATTCGGCGCGCACCACGGGCGTCAGACGCAGCCAGCCCGCGTGAAGGTCGTAGGCCGCGAGCGCCCAAAACGCCCAAAACGAACGCGCGCCGTAGCGCTCGTTCACGTCGACGCGGTCGCCAAGCAAGCCTTCACCGCGCAGCATCAAGTGGTGACGCTCGAAAGTGGCGTCGGCGCTGTACGCCTTGCCGGCTGCCCAGCGCACTTCGCGCGGGTACAGCGGATCGGGCGGATTGGGCAGCACGTCTTTGCCCGAGGTCTCGAATGGGCGCTTGTAGTCTTGGCTGTTCGGCATGCCGACCGCGTCGATGCCGAGCCGCAGGCCCTTGAGCGGCTTCGATTCGAGTCGTGCTCCAATCGCCCCGAGCGGCGACGCTTGCTCGTCTTTGGCGTGGCCTCCAAAAGCACCGAGCGTGAGCCGTAGTAGCTTGGGCTTGGGCAACGGCGCCACCATCAGCTCGGCGCCCACGTCGCGGCCCGCAAAGCCGAGGTTTTTGATCAAATCGTCGGTCGTGCCCAGCTCGCTCAGCTCGAAGCGCGCGATCGGATCCAGCTCCATGCTCGAGAACGGCAGCTTCAAGATGCCGAGCGCGACCTCGACGCGCTTGGGCAGCGGTCGCACCGTGGCGTACGCTTGCTTCAGCACGTTCTCGGGATTGTCCAGCTTGGCGAAGTCGAGAATGGCCTTGAAGCCGAGCTCGGCAATGGGGTCGGCGCCCAAGCGCACGAAGAAGCGCTGCAGCGCGAAGCCGTCACAGTTGCGCACCAGCACGTCTTCGCGCAGGGCGTAGCCGGGGCGCGTGTTCTTGCTCGGCGTCGCGAAGGTGTGGCGGTAGCGCGCTTGCAGGAGCGCGCGCAGGTTCAAGACGCCCGCCTTGGCACCGTCGCCAGAGCCCAGGTCGTCACCGAAGGGATCGCCAGTGAAGGCTGCTTCAGTGTCTTTGGCGGCTGCTTCGGGCTCTTTGGCGGCCGCTGTGGCCTGGTTGTCGGCCTTCGGCGCCTGAGCGAGCGCGTTCGAAGCCAGCAAACCAAAAGCGAGCGCGGCGCCGATCGAAACCAGTCTTTTCACGGGATCTCGTAGGCGGTCAGCTCGCTGACGGCGCCGGTGCTGGGGTTCTCTTCGCGAATCTTGCCGACGCCCGCCGCGAACCAAAACAGCTTGGTCTCGGGGTCGCTGACGTTGTCGCGCTGAAGCTTCACGCTGCGAAAGGTGCCGGCCGGCACCGTGAGCTCGTCGTCCACGTCGAGCACCGTGTACGTGTGCGTCGTCGTGCCGACCTTCACAGCGCCGGTTGCGCAGCTCGACGCGGTGCTGGCGACGACGCAGATCTGGGTCCAGTCGTCGTCGAGCGTTACGCTGAGTCCGTTCTCGGTCCAAGCTTCGTCGTAGCGCAGGAACGCGGGTTCGTAGGTCGTCGTCACCGCCACGACATGGCCCACTGCAACTTCTTTGTAGGCGCGGTACACGCGTGTACCGTCGACGATCAGCGTGCTGTGTGTCTGCTCGCCCTCGGCGTCTTCTTGATCGGAGAGGACGAACGCGGGCTGACCTTCGTAGGTCGTCTCGCTGACGCTGTCCGTCTCGTCCCACGGCTCGTCGAGCACGCTCGTGTGGTGGAACGTCCAGGTCGCCCCGCTCACGAGGGGAAAGTGACTTTGCGCGCTGCCCGCACCTGGCAGAGGCCCCTCGATGCTGCCGTCGCCGCCGGTCGCGACTAGCGCCTTGGGCCCCAAATCGTAAGGGTCCGCGGGCGCGCCGCCGCCCACGCAGCCGTTCAGCAAAAGCGCCGCAAGAAATGGCACGCACGCGCGCCCCACATGGATTTTCCACGCCACGCACGCGCGCATACAATAAGTTTCAGGCGTACACGAGCGAACAAGACCGAACGTCACCGCCTGGGGTAACCCAGCAAGCGTCAAAGCGATCAGACATGAAAGAAACTAGCAGCGCCGCGGATTGCCTGACCTGTTACGGCAAGGGAGAAGTCGTCGACGACTTTGGTCCTGCTCGCTGCCCCGACTGCGGCGGCGCCGGCAAACAACTCGACGGCAACACCAAGACCGAGTGGCGCCTGCGCGACATCGAAGGCGGCCACGTCGGCAGCGGCCACGGCTGCGAAGCCGACGTGCGCTGGCTCGCCTTCGAGCTCCGCCGCGCGCGGGCTGCCCTGATTCAAATCGTCAGCCGCAGCCAAGACGCCGAAGACGACGATCAACTCGCGCGCGACGTCCGCAACGTCGCGGTGGAGGCGCTGTCGCTGTACCAGAAGGTGCCGTGAGCCAGCTGCCAGCAGAATCTCCTCGGATAGCAGCAAGAAATGGCTGTATCGACGCTTCGTGCCTCCGCGAACTGCAAAGTAAACTGCGTTCCAATTGAGCGGACTGGGTAGGGTCCGTGGGTGTTCGCTCGTACGTCTTGCCCGTCGACTTCTCTGTTGTTGATCCTGGCCGTTTGCAGCATTGGCGCTTGCCGCTTGCGGCATGACGCACACAGCGCGCCCGGCAGATTTGGCGCCGGCGTCAGCAGCGAGTGCAACAACGGCTATGCCATTGCCGATGGCCCGTATCGCTACGAGAACAACCAATGGGGGCGCGACAAGTCGCAGGGGCCCTACGAGCAATGCCTGCTGAAGCGCACGCTGAACGGCAAGCAAGAGCGCGGTTGGACGTGGAACTTCCCGGGCACGGACTCGTCGGTCTTTTCGTATCCGGAGATCATCTTTGGTTGGAAGCCGTGGACCGGTGGCAAGACCACGCACCCGTCCTTGCCGACGCGCGTTGGTGACTTCAAAAAGCTGACGCTGAGCTACGAGGTCGAGAGCCAGATCACGGGCAGCTACAACTTGGCGCCCGAGGTTTGGCTCACGAAACGCAGCGTGAAAAACGGACCCGCTTCGCCCAGCTCGATCAGCGCCGAGGTCATGTTCTGGGTGGACAGCGGCGGGGTGGCGAGGCCCGGTGGCGATGTGGTGGCGACGCTCGAGCTGAACGGCCAAAGCTGGGAGCTCTGGCAGCAAGACGGCGCTGCGGGTGACGCGAAATCGGGCGCGAGCTGGCGTCTGTTGTCCTACAAGAGCGCGACACCGCAGTTGAAGGGCGTCATCGACATTCCCGCTTTCATGCGAGACCTGGTGGCGCGGCAGCTGATCGACCCCAACCACTACATCGCGACCGTCGAGTTCGGCAATGAAGTGACCGGCGGCACCGGCACCACCTGGGTCAAGCACTTCGAAGTTCAGACGGAGTGAGCGTTGGAACGCGCTTTACCGCGCCGTCTCTGCGTTCGAGTGCGGCTTTGAGTTCGCCAAGATGCTCGCTGATGGTGTCGGTCCATTGGCAGCGCGGGAGCTCGGCACGCAATATGGCCCAATAGCTCGTCGACGTCGCTTTCGAGCTCTGGCGTGACGGCCTCGAGCATTTCGAAAAAACCGGGTGACCAGTCGTTGCCGTCTTGCGCCTCGCGCTCGAGCGCGGACGCTAGTCCGACGGCTTGGCCTGGCTCCGCCCCAGCAGCTTCTGCAAATGAGGCTGCAACGCGGCAGCCCCCGCACCTAGCAGCAGTCCGGGCGCGACGAAGAAGGCGAAGAAGCGCGCCGCGTAGAACACGACCGCGACCGGTACGAGCAGGGCAAGCTGCGCGCCGCTTGGCGACAGCAAGCCTTCGATCAAGCCGAGCTCGTCGAGCAGCCGGGCGCCGAGCACGTTCACGAGCGCGCCGCCGGTGAGCAAGTACGCCGCAGTACGCAGCTTCACGAGGCCACCCGCCGGCAATGCCGCGAAAAGTCCGGACCCGCGCTGAGCATGGCCAGCAGGATGGCGTTGCCTAGCGGTCCGCCGCTCATGAAGTGACTTTCGTTCCCGTTGTCGAGAGGCACCCCGAATAAGTCGACGGTGCGGTAGAGCGCCGTGAAGAGCTGGTCGTCGCGGTGCACGCGCGCTGCGGCGGCAGAGAAGCCCGTGGCGGACACGCCAACGCCGAGAAAAACAGGACCGGAGTCGATGTCGCCCGCGCCCGCCTGGCCAGCGGCGTATTCGCGCATCATCCCGAAGCCGAGCACGTTCAATGTTTGCCGGCGCAGTCCGTTGAAGAGCTTGCGCGAAAGCTCCGGATCGGCGAAGGACAGCGCGTAGGCCGAGATGGCGGTGCCGGAGCCGCGAGGCTTGTCGAACGTCACGCCCGTTTCAGCGCTGGCTGCTTGGTGCAGCAGCCCCGAATCGGCGTCGATGTAGCGCGAGAACGCCGTGCGCCAGGCGGGCATGAAAGCGCGTGGCGGTGCGCCGACGGCGCAGTCGTGGAGCGCGATGGAGCCGGCTACCATGGCTATGTCGGGCGCGTAGGACTCGCCGGGGTATGTCTCGAACAGCGCGTGTGGCGCCGCCGCCAGCCGACGCGCCAAGGCTTCGGTCAGCTCGTCGTTCAGCTTGGCGTAGTGGGTTTCGGTGTGCACCAGGCGCAGCATCGACAACGCCAGGTTGGCGTAGCCGAGGTAGCCGTGACCCTGGCCGTCTGCCAAATGCTCGAGGCCGACGTTGCCCCAGGCTTCGGTCCCGAAGGCGTTCGTCTCTTTCGCGATGAGCCGCGCCGCGCTCTGCTCCATCGCGGGCAGGAAGCGCGCCCGCTCTTCGGGGTGGAGCAACGCGACCTGGCCCAAGCCGAGCGTGGCCATCAGGTAGGTGCCGAACGCCCACTCGCCATCGAAGCGCTGGCTGCCGGTGTGAAAGCTGTCGGCGCCGACTCCGCTCGAGACGTCACGGGCGACGCTGCGTCCGAGCTCGACGACCGACGGCGGAGTGCTCAGCAGTGCACGAGGTACCAAGGCGGCGCACAGCGCGAGCGCTCCCAAGCGTAAAAGCCAGCCGTAGGTTCTGGTTGCCATGCGTCACAGCATGCTCGCGCGCGGTAAAACTGCGCGAGGAGAGTCCATGGAGACTGCGTGCAGACTCCTCGGGCGGCGCGGAGCCGTTACGGATACACGCCCAAGTCGATCGGCTGCGTGGTGCCGTCGGCGAGCGTCGTCGGGCGCGACATGGCGACCAAGCCGAGCGCGATCGCGAAGAGCAACGCAGCGACTCCAATTTGCTGCCGCGCGCTCATCGACTCGATGAACTCTTGCACCTGCAAACCGAGCTGGCCGTCGCGGCTGCGCAGCTCGCCGAAGAAGTTGCCAAAGCTTTGGCGCTGCTCGCGCGGCGCCACGGGTGGCGGAGCCCAGTCGTTGTCGTCGCCGTGCTCTTGGTGATCGAACCAAGCCGTGCGACGCGGAGCCGCCGTCTGAGCTTGCGTGGTCGCGCCGGTGCGCACGCCGCGCGGCACGCGGTCGTAGGCGCGACGCATGGCTGGGTCGAGCAGCACCTTGGCGGCGACGTTGAGCCGGGCCATGCGCGGCACGGCCTCGGGGTCTTCTTGGTTGAGGTCGGGGTGGCTGGCGCGCACCTTGTGACGGTAGGCGACGCGGATCTCCGACTCGGTGGCGTCCGGCAGGACCCCCAGCTCGCCGTACAGATCAGCCTCGAGGACGTCTTTACCCAGCCGCATCCAGCCTCCGATTATTGCGCAAGAATCAGCCTAGACAATGCCGGGCTTGCGAAGTTCCCCGGCCTCGTAGATTTTTGGTGCCCATGGAGCCCGAAGGAACCGTCCGCCTCTTCGTGTATGGCCTGCTCCTCCAAGGTGAGAGAGAGCATGGCTTGCTGGAAGGCGCCCAGCTCCTGGGGGAAGCCCAGACCGTTCCCGAGCATACGCTGGTGGACCTGAGCTTCTACCCGGCGCTCCTGATGGGCGGAAACGTGGCGGTGCTGGGCGAGCTGTACAGCGTCAGCCGCGAGCTGCGCTTCAAGCTGGACGTCCACCACCAATGCCCGGCGCTGTTCCGGCGCGCCAGCGTAAACCTCGCTGACGGCACGCGAGCGGAAACGTACGTCATGGACGACGACAAGGTTCGCGGCAAACGCCGGCTGCGCGGCGGCAGTTGGCGCGGACGTTTCGAGCCACGGAAGAGCAGCGTACCGCCCGGCCCGATGACGGAATACGCGCGAAAGCGCTTCAGCTGATTCGCTCCGCGAGGCGTGTTAGCGTCCCCGAGCCTTTGGTCGGCTAGGGAGCGGCCAGGGTGAGGTCGGTCCCCCAAAATCATGAGCACACCTTCGACCCTGCTTCTGTGCGCGGGCGCCGCTGCGAGCCTGGCTGGGGTTTGGACGCTCGCCGGCTTGTCTGAGAGCTCCCCCATGAAGAGCACGCCGCGCGTCGTCGCCGCGACGTCGCTCGGCCTCTTGGGCGCGGCCATCGTCTACGGGCGTTCGCCGGCCGAGCTGCGCGGAGAGCTCTCGCTGCCGCTGCTGTTCGGTTGCACCAGCGTCTTCGCGCTGGCCGTCGGGGCAGCCAAGATCGAAGCCGCGCTGTCCGAGAAAGACGGCCCGCGCGTAGTGCGGCGCTCGGCCGGCATCGTCGCGGGCACGTTCTTCGGCATGGGCGCCATCGGCGCGGCCAGCTTCGATCTGAGCTCGGGCTCGCTCGCGCAAGCTCGCTTGGGCTGGGCTTTGATGTTCGCGCTCGTGGCCGCGACCGTGATCGTGTTCGCTGATCGCGCTCGCTACGCGGGCGTGGGTGTCTTCGCGCTCGGCAAGCGTGCTTTGGGACCGGTGCTGGTGGCGGTGGCGCTGCTCGCGGGCGCGCGGTTCACGGCGGCCGCTGCACCTGCGGCGCGCCCCGCGCTTGCGCCAGCAGCTCCAGCTTCGACCGCCAGCGCAGAAGCGCGCGCCCCAGAAATCGCGATGAGCGCCGCAGCTCCGACAGAAGCTGCGCCAGCCCCAGCCCCTGAAGTGCCCGCGGTCGACTCCGCTGCGGCTTCAGCCAGCGCTGCTCCGGCCGCTCCTAGCGCTGCCGCTCCTGGCGGCGAGCCCGGCGCCATTCAGATTGACGCACTCACGGCGCGCGGCATGCTCGAGGCCGACGCACGCGGTGGCGTGGCGCGTCGCATGGATCGCTTGCAGGCGTGCCTGGCCGATCCGAAGAACGCGCAGAAGGGCACGCTGTCGTTGCGCATCGGAGTCGATCCTTCCGGCAGCGTTGGCTACAGCCGCGGCACCGGCGGCGACCTCAACGGCACGCCGCTCGGCACCTGCTTGCTCGCCGTTTTTTACAAGATGGGCTTCGCGTCAACGGCCGCCTCCGGCGGCAACTTCGACATCACGCTGCGCGTACCCTAAGCGGCGCCTCAGTTGAAGAACGAGACATCGTCGATGGCGAGCCACGGCTCGGCCCCGGCAGGCTGGATGAAGAACCCGATCCCCGCGAGCCTTTGCGCGAAGATCGGTGCCTGCTCAGCGGGACAGAAGCTCTCCCACGTGTACTCGTACATTTGCCAGTCCTCCGTGAGGCCGAACGTGAGCCGCGGCACGCATTCGCTCTCGGCGGGCGCCTTGGGCAAGCGTGGCTGAACGCTGGAGGAGCCGACGCCTTTCGCCCAGAAGCGAACTCCACGGCGTGTCGACACGTTCAGACAGCCCCACCAATGCAGACCGACGGATCCACCTTGGCTACCGAGGAAGAGCAACGACCGCGTGCTGAGCTCGTCATGACCCGACCGGATGAACAGACCAGCGGTTCCTGAACCCGAGCGGAGGTACCCCGCGATTTGGCGCAGCTCGAAGGTGTCGGTCGGAGACGCCATCGTTTCGAAATCGACCATCAATTCGACCTCCGCGGGGTACCGCCAATACTGGATGCAGCCATCCGCCGGCAGCGACGACATGGGCGGAGCCGGGACCGGCCCTTGGGCGTTGAGCTCGTCGGCGCTCAACTCGGGCTCCCAGCACCCCGTGAAGAGGCCCGCCGCCAGCGTCGCCAGGATACCTGCTCGAATCGTGGCAAGAGCGATGACCCACCTCCGAACCCAAGCTTGCACCCAAACCCAGTGGCGCGCCAAGCGGGCCCGTCCCGTGGTGACACGACGGGAACAAGCGATTGTGCATCTTGGCGTCGAGGCGCTTGGCGTAAGCTGGAGGCCGGATGAAGCAATGCCAGGCCGTCCTTGCATGCCTGTTTGCAGGTCTTTCTGCGTGCTCCGAGGGTGGCTCGACGCCTGGCGGGGGCGAGACGGCGGGTGCGGCCGGCACGGGGTCGGCGCCGAGCGGGGGCGGAAGTCAGCAAACCGCCGGGGCCTCGACGTCAGGCGCATCAGGCTCACCGGTAGCGGGCAGCGCCGGCATGCCTGCCGAAGGTTCCGCGGGGTCCGCCAACACGCTGAGTGAGAAGCACCCGGGCGATCAGGGCCTAGGCGAAAATCCTGCCGTGCTCTTCCACGAGAACTTCGAGGAGGGCTGGGGCAAGTGGGACGCACCGAAGGCGGACACCGAGTATCTGTTCTTGGAGGAGGGAGCGCTGGCCAACGCGGGCGAGCACTACCTGCGCTCCACGGTAACGAGCGCGCAGCTCGAAGAGAATCAATACATCTCGTCCTCGCCTCGCTTCGAGTTTCCGGAGCGAGTGGACCACGTGTTCTGGCGCTTCCACGTGCGCTTTCCGGTGCTGGCGCCCAATCCGCATCACTGGGTGCGGCTGGCGGCGGGCAACGCCAGCTATGGGTCGAGCGGGCTGGCCAACACGGTCCCGGCGGGTGACCAGGGCTTCTGGTTCGACCTCGACGCGAATCTCGACGACGTGTTCAACTTCTACGTCTACTGGCACGAGATGCGCTCGGGCAATTGCAACGACGGCACGACCACGCCCGGCTGCCCGGGCGACCAGGGCGCGGACTACCACTACGGCAACACCTTCCGACCTCTTGCTCAGCGCGGCTTCGCGCGCGATGCCTGGTTTTGTGTCGAGGTGGAGGCGCAGGTCAATCAAGTCGGCAAGAGCGACGGGCGCCTGGCGCTGTGGGTCAACGACGCCTTGGTAGGCGAATATGGCGCCGGGTACCCCGAAGGGACTTGGCTACGCGACCAATTTCATCAAGGCGGCTGTGAGTTCAGTGCTTGCACCGATCCCAGTCCCTTCGAGTGCTTCGAATTTCGCACGGACGACGAGGTGCGCTTCAAGGGCATCTTTCTGGACGCCTACTACGAGCGCAGTACCTCGGCTGACAAGCGCGCGGAGCTCGAAGGGCGCGGCCTAACAGTCAGCAACGAGCAGACGATCTTGTACGACGACATCGTCGTGGCTACCCAACGCATCGGCTGCCGCAAGTGACGAGCGCGACCCCGAGCGATCCGCTCGTCACGGCGCCGGAAGGGCTTGGAGCGTATCCCTGTGGAACGTCAGGCTCGCGTCTTGGGGGAGCCTTTGGCGCAAGGCGTCGAGCTCTTGCACGACGAGCGCTCGGGCCGCGCGGCTCCGCTCCGAGTCGCTGCTGAGCGGCACGACGGGACCTTCGGGTACGAGCGGATCCTCGACGCTGACGGCTGGGCTCGGGCTCACGACTGTCAGCTGCGACACGGCGATGGCTTGTACAAGTGCTTTGCTGCTCTGGCTCGCCGCGTTCTGAGCCAGCTGCTCCGCCTCGCATAGCTGTCTTTCGCTCGGGACGCGCTTTAGGGCCCAAGCCAGCCATTGGCTCATCAGGCATCGCGACAGCTCGGGCCGCGACACGACGGCCGCCATGAGCTCGGCTGCGCCCTGGATGGTCCTGTCACGACCGTCCACCTCGAACACCGTGGAGTCATTGCCGTTGCGCCACTTGCCGAGCCTGTCGAACGATTCGAAGGCGAAGCCGAGCGGATCCATTTGCCCGTGACACCCCTGACATGGCCCGTTGGCGGTTGCCTCTTCCAGCCACACGCGGTGATCGGCGCCCGGCTCTGGTGGAGGCGGAAAGACGATGTTTGGGGGCGGGTCGGGTACGTCCTGGCACAACAGGGCTTCACGGAGCCACCTCCCGCGCCGGGTGATCGAGGGATACGCCGTCATGAAGCTTGCCTGTGTCAACGCCCCCGCGTGGCGCTTCATGTCGAGCTCGACCCTCGCTCGCCCGCCCGACGGGGCGGGCAGACCATAGTGCGTGGTCATCCGCTCATCCAAGAAAGTAAAGGGCGCCGTGAGCAGCGAGGCCACGGGCTCTTCCATCGCAGCGTGCCAGCCGAAGAATGCCTCGGTTTCACCGCGCATGGCCTCGACCAAGTCGGCCGGAGCGGCCTCGCTGGGCACCAAGCGATCCAGAGCGAGCCACGCGCCGTAGAGCGCACCCAGGCTTTCCGTGAGCTGCGGCGATGCGCTGAGCCGCTCGACCTCGGTTTGGAGCGACTGCCGCAGCGTCCCGCTGTCGGCGTGCTCTGCCAGCGCGGCGTCTGGCGGCAGGCCAGTCAAGAAGTACGACAACCGAGTGGCCAGCTCGTGCTCGGAGAGGCCATTTTCCAGCAGCTCCACCTTGTAGAGAAAATGCGGCGACTGCAGCGCAGCCTCGGCAACCGTGCCGAGCGCGGTGGCCGTGTCGCTGCCGGATAGCGCGGCACGAAAGAGCTGCAGGTACCGCGAGCGTTCGGACTCGGAGAGTGGCCTCCGATACGCGCGCGCGACGAAATTCTCGAGGAAGTCAGCGGCGCACACCTCAGGCTCGGCGGTGTCGAGCGAGCATGCCGAGCGGGTGACAGCGCCGACCGAGGCGGCCTTGGCAGCTGCAGCCACGAGCTGCAGCTGTGGCGTGCCGTAGTAGGCTCCGGGCGTAGGCAACAGCATCCCACGGTGACGGTAGGAGTTGCCGCTCGGCACCTGCTCAATCGCGACTCCGCTGAGCGCCTGCACGCTGCGCGCGTGCTCCCAGCCTGTCAGCGGGATCAGAGCTTGCGCTGCGTCGTCTGCCTGCAGGCCCGCGCACGGATCGAGTGGTGACTTGTTGTGCACCAAGATCCCTTCGGCAAAGTAGTTGTGCACGCCGGCCACGCTGATGTTGAACACGGGCAACTGAACCGCAGCCGCGGGGACGAAATAGCCACTCGCCGTCGCGCTCGACAGGCGCCCGGTGTCGAACAGCGAGAGCAGCTCGGCTCCCGTCGCGAGCTCCGAAGCGGGGCGGTAGCGGCCCTCGCTCGAGACATAGACAGGGTGGTCGGGCGTGCTGACGATGGTGCGCCCATCGCCGAGCACCAGTTGACCGACGATCGCGTCGGCGTGACGCATTCGGGCCGTGACCGGGCGCACGACCACCTGCTGAAGCGCCTCGTCGTAGCCGAAGACCTCCTGCCCGACCTCGATTTGCTCGATGGGTCGCGGCCCCGTGGGCGTGGCGATCGAGGTGCCTGCCGCAAAGCAGAGCGGCGGATAAATCGGAGGGTCTGGGACGTCCACGCCACCGCCGCTCCCTTTGCCCGCTACTCCTTGTGCGCCACCGGCCTGCGGTGCGCTTTCGGACTGCGAGCCAACCCGACCGCCGCAGCCGCTGGAGACGGCGAGCACGAGCAGGCCGAGCGCAGACAAGGAGCGAGTCCTCCACCCCGAGCGAGCCCTTTCAGCCTCCAGCGCCCGCATGCATCCATTCTATACCTGCTTGCGCTTCGCGCCGCACTCTCGCCGCCCACCCACTACACCCGACCACATCCGGTTTTTGCCGCAACTTTTCGGAAACCAAGGCCCTGCCAAGGTCGCCGGTGAAGTCCGCCGCCGAAGGTGGTAAGTGGCTGAGCTCCCTCGAAAATCCGCATGGACACGGCCGCAGAAGAGCTCCCCCGCCTCGTCATCGAGAACCTCACGCCCCAGCTGGATGGGGGCCGCTATCCGATCAAACGCCTTTTGGGCAAAGTGGTCGATGTCGGCGTGAACATCTTCAAAGATGGTCACGACCTGATCGCGGCGCACATCCTGTATCGGCAAGTGGGCGCCACCGAGTACCGCACGGCCCCGCTGGCCTACCACTTCGACGTCGACCGCTGGTTCGGCTCGTTCAAGCCCGATCGGCTGGGTCGCTGGGAGTACACGGTCGAGGCCTGGCCCGACCGCTACGGTACCTTTCGCAGCGACCTGGGCAAGCGCCTGAACGCCGGCCAAGACGTGCGCTCGGAGCTGCTCGAAGGCGCGGACATCTTGCTCAAGCTGTCGCGCTTTTTGAAGGGCGACGCCGCAAAGCGCATCAAAGAGGCCGCGCAAAAGCTGGCTGACGACAAGCTCAGCTTGGAAGAGCGGCTGCGCGTCGCTTTCGCCGACGACGTGCTCGAGACCGTGCGGGTACCGCTCTTGCCGGGCGACGCCACGCGCCTCGAGACGTTGCCGCTGATCGTCGATCGCATCGAAGCCGGCTTCAGCGCCTGGTACGAGCTATTCCCGCGCTCTCAGGGCAAGGTGCCTGGCAAGCACGGCACCTTCGCCGACACCGCCGCGCGCCTGCCCGAAATTGCGGCGCTGGGCTTCGACGTGATTTACCTGCCGCCGATCCACCCGATCGGCGTCGCGCACCGCAAAGGCCGCAACAACTCGGTCACCTGCGAGCCGCACGACGTGGGCAGCCCTTGGGCCATCGGCGGCAAAGAAGGCGGCCACGACGCCATTCACCCCGAGCTGGGAACGATTGCCGACTTCGACAAGCTGGTCAAAGAGGCGGCCGAGCTCGGCATCGAGATCGCGCTCGACTTTGCCCTGCAGTGCTCGCCCGATCACCCGTGGGTCAAGCAGCACCCGAACTGGTTCTTCGTGCGCCCCGACGGCACGCTGCGCTACGCCGAGAACCCGCCCAAGAAGTACGAAGACATTTACCCGATCAACTTCTGGTCGGACGATCGCGAAAACCTGTGGAAGGCTTGCCGCGACGTCGTTTTGTACTGGGTGCAGCACGGCGTGAAGATCTTCCGCGTCGACAACCCGCACACCAAGCCGCTCGCGTTTTGGGAGTGGATGATCGAGGACGTGCAGCGCGTTCACCCCGACACCATCTTCTTGTCGGAGTCGTTCACGCGGCCCAACCGCATGAAGTCGCTGGGCAAGCTCGGCTTCAGCCAGAGCTACACGTACTTTACCTGGAAGAACTCGTCCTGGGAGCTGCGCGACTACCTGACCGAGCTGACCAAGACGGACATGGTGGAGTACTACCGGCCGAATTTCTTCGCGAATACGCCGGACATTTTGCACGAGTACCTGCAGCACGGCGGGCGCTCGGCGTTTCGAATTCGGCTGGTGCTGGCCGCGACTTTGTCGCCCATTTACGGCATCTACAGCGGCTACGAGCTGTGTGAGAACGTCGCCGTCAAGCCCGGCAGCGAAGAGTACCTGGACTCGGAAAAATACGAGATTCGGGTGCGTGACTGGAACGCGCCCGGCAACATCAAGGAAGACATCAGCAAGCTGAACCGAATTCGCGCCGAAAACGCCGCGCTACACGAGCTGGGTAACCTCGAAATGGTGAACACCGATTTCGACGGCATCTTTGCCTACCGCAAGCACGCACCCGGGAACGAGCTGCTCGTGATCGTGAATTTGGATCCGCACGCCGCGCACGAAACCATGGTCGACGTGCCCATCGCGGCCATGGGCCTCGACGCGAACGAGGCCTACGAAGTGAACGATCTGCTCACCGGCGCGCGCTACACGTGGCGCGGCGCTCGCAACTACGTGAAGCTCGATCCCAACGAGCGCGTCGCGCACTTGTTCCGCGTGACGCGCCACATCTGACCGCGACGGAATCGGCATGCGCACAAGGCCAGGCTCTCCCTATCCGCTCGGTGCCACTTGGGACGGCGAAGGCGTCAATTTCGCGATCTTCTCGCAGCA
>DATAKF010000355.1:0-8830 GCA_036261775.1 Polyangiaceae bacterium
GGGAAAACTCGGCGAGGCCGAGCGCCCGCTGCCTCTCCGGTCGCCGGTGCCGCAGGAGGCACCAAGCGGAGCGCGGAGAAGAAAAAGACTACAATCCCCAGTCTTTGATCAGCTTGGCGTTGCCGTCGGTCGGCGCGCCCTTCTTGAAGATCGCAAAGTCACCGGAGCGCTTGATGACGCCGTACTGGTTCTTGTCGAGCACGGCGCGCAGCGACACCTTCGTCTTGGACAGCTTCAATTCACGGCTGGAAGCGACGATCCACTCCGCCCCGTGAGGCCCCGTGCGCATGGTGTGCAAGATACGGCGCGACGACAGGTGTGGGCCGACCTTCTCGGTGGCGGCCACGGTTGCGTCCTTGGGAATGTCTTTGATCAGCTCGCGCAGCAGCTCGTAGCGCTTGTCTTCGGTCTCGGTGTACGTGAACTCGACCTTGTGGAACCCGCCCTTGAACGAGTTCTCACGCATGGCAAACGCGCCGTAGTTGAAGCTCAAGACGGCCGAGGCGCCGCAGAAGGCGAACAGCGCTGCGCGCTGGCGCTGCGGCCCCAGATCCGGGCTCTTGCCGATCGCGACCAGCGCTAGCACGGCTGCCATGAACAAATACGGCGCCCAGTGCATCGTGTAGTGAAACGAGAACTGAATTGGCGGGTCGTAGTTGGTGACGAGCAACGTGAGCAGCGCGCCTGGAATCAGGGCGAGCCACAGGTACCAGCGGCGCAGTGGCAAGAACGCCAGCGGCGTCAGCAGGTGCGCCAGGTAGATGACCTTCTTCTCGATCGCGAGCTTGGAGATCACGAACAGCGGGTTCGTCAGCAGCGTCTTGATCACGCTGCGGAAGCCGCGCTCGCCGTCGGCCCACAGCTCCTTGTACATGGTGGGAAACCACCAGTCGCCCGCTTCGTCCATCACGTAAAAGCGCACGATCAAGAAGTAGGACGTGGAGATCGCTGCGAGTACCAGCCCGGCGGTCGGGCGGTAGCCGCTGGCCAGCAAAAACAAGCCGATGATCGACAGACCGATCGGGATGTCCTCGCGCATCAGCAGGGCGATGGCAGTGAGTACGCCCATCCAAACCCAGCGCTTGGCGTCTGCGGCCCAGACCACGCCGAACACGAACAGCGCGGCGATCGGCAGGTTCTGAAACTCGGAGAACGTGGCGCCGTGCATCGGGTAGTAGGCCAGGTAGGCCAACGCCACAGCCGCCGCCGCCACCTCGGTCAGGTGCCGGCGCGCAAACAGAAACAACGGAATCGCGCTGCCGCCGATCAGTACGGACTGGATGATGAGCAGCGTCTCCGGCCGCGGCACCAGCGCGTAAACCGGCAAAAACAAGTAGTGGCCGAACTTGGCATGCGCCGCCAGGTACTTGCCCGGGTCGTCCGGGAAGGCCACCGGGCTCTTCAAAAAGTCGCCGTGCAAGCCGCCGAACATCAAGTTGTTGTTGATGGACAGGTCGAAGTTGCCGGTGCGCAGCTTGTAGTGCCAGCGCAAGAGGAAGAACGAGAAGAACACCGCGTAGCCGAGCGAGCCCAAGATCACGACCGTGAGTGGGCCGCGCTTGCGGATGAGCGCGGGGATCTGGGATACAGTTTGCTGCCAGAAGTCGCGCGCAGCGGCCGGAACCGAGCGCAGCGACAGCACCATCAGCGCCTCGAACAAGAGGCTCATCAGGATCACGATCGGGAGCAGCGCGTCGTAGCGGTTCTGCCAGGGTTTGGCGCGAAACAGCGCCGGCAGGCAAGGCAGCAAGATGCCTGGCACCAAGAACCACAGCCAACGCTCCAGCTCGGCTTCGCGGCCGCGCTTTCGCAGCCAACCCAGCAGGCCTACGCCTACGCCACCGCCGACCACCAGGCCGCCGATCAGCAGCGCGAGCATCAGCTTGCGCTCGGCCACGCCGCGCACGTTCGCGGATAGAAACTCCGGCACCCAAGAAGACTTGATGGAGAGCTGAGCCCAAGCCGAGAGAGCGAGCCCGAGCAGCGCGCTGATCGCGAGCACGCGCACTGTCACGGACCAGGGGTGCTGGTCGAAGAGCGGAGCGGGTTCGTCGGTGCGCGGCGGAGGCGGAGCGTCTCCTCCCTCGTCTTCGGTCTCGTCGTCTTCGGTCTCGTCGTCTTCGGTCTCGTCGCCTTCGGTCTCGTCGCCTTCGGTCTCTGGGTCGCCGCTTTCGCCTGCGGTCGTACCCGTGGGGGCAGTCGCGTTGGCGCTGCTGTCACTGGCGTCGGCGGACGCGGGCTGGGCTTCGGCTTCGGCGGAGGGGGCGCTTACGGCCGCAGGCGCGGCTTCATTAGACGACCCCAAAGTCGTTTCCTTGGATTCGCCCGCCACTTTATCGTCCTGGGACCCAGCCATCTCGCCGCCGGGTCTACCACGAGCGCTGCCGGAATAGACGAGAGACGGCTGTCGTTTGGCTTTAGGCAGGCCCGCCCCAGGCGCGAGGGTGCCTGTCGAGATTGAGGGCCTTTCCGACGCTGGCAGGGTGGCGGGTGACCGCGTACGCTTGGATGAGCATGCTCCGACGACTGCGGCTCACCGCGGCCCTCACCCTCGTGGTGATGGGGCTTACGGCACCCGCGGTCGCCTTCAATCCAGCCGGGCGCTCGAAGAAGCCCAAGCCGGAACAAAAGGGGCCGAAGCCCGGCGGCGTTGCCAAGCCGGGGGGCGCGAGCAAGGCGCCCTCCCCCAAGCCGGCGGCGCCCGACGGCGAAGCCGCGTCCAAGGGCGAGGCACCCAAGGGCGAGGGGCCGAACCGCGAAGCGTTGATCGCCCGCTACCTCGGCATCGTGCTTTCCCAACCGGGCGCGGAGTTTCCGCTCGAACGGCTGGCTCAGCTGTACCGCGAGCGCGACGGCAATCTCGAGAAGCTGATCGCCGAGCTGACCGCGCGCGTCGCAAAGGACGCATCGCCGTATAGCGCGCTGGTTGCGCTGGGTGGTGTCTACAAGAAGGACGCGCAACCCGAGCGTGCCATCGCGACTCTCGAGCAAGCGATCGCCAAGGAGCCGAACAACCCGATCGGCCTTTTGTCGCTGGCGCACCTGTACGGTGACCGGGGCGACAAAGCTGCATCGCGCGCACGGCTCGAGCAAGCTCTGCCGTTCGTGAAGGACGCGCCCACGCGCGAGCAGCTGCTGCGCACTTTGATGGGTCTGTGTTTGGACGAGAAAGACTTTACTCGCGCCAAGCAGGTGCACGAGCTGCTGCTGGCAGCGACGCACGGCTCGTTCTTCGTCCGCGCCGAGCTACCGCGCGAGCTGGCGGCGCGTGGTGACCTGCCGCGCGCGATCACCGAGTACGAGGCAGTGGTCCGGGCGGCCGCAGGAGACAATCGCGTGCTGGCGCCGGCCCTGGTCGACCTGGGGCGCACGTTGTCGCAGGCGGGGCGTGATCAAGAGGCGCAAGCCGCGCTGGATCGCGCGCTGGGCATCGCCGCAGGTGAGTCGGGCGCGCGTCGACAAATCCTCGAGGCGCTGGCCGAGATCTACCGACGCTCGGAGCGCTTGCCCGCGCTGGTCGAGCGCTTGGCCAAGCAGGCCGCGGGCTCCGAGGAGCTGAAGCTGCTCGCCCAGCTGTACGAGGAGACGGGCCAGGTCGAAAAGGCCCTCGCCGCTCACCGCAAGGTGTTGTCGCGCGATCCCAAGGAGGTCGGTACGCGGCTACGCGTCGTGCACCTCCTGGAGGTACGGGGCGAGCTTGATCTGGCGATCGCGGAGTACGAAGCGCTGATCAAAAGCGCGCCGCGCAACCCCGACTACGTGTTTCGTCTGACCGAAGCGCTGCTGCAACGCGGAGATCGAAAACGCGCATTGACCGAGCTCGGCGCGCTGGAAGCGCGCTCGGGCAACGACGAAGAGACCCTCACCGCGCTGGTGGATTTCTACGAGCGCATGGAAGAACGAGACCGCGCGCTCGCCTTGCTGACGCGGCTGGCCGGCAGCGGCACGCAAGATCCCGAGCACGTGGTCGAGCTGGGCGCGCGCTACTGGGAACAGGGCGACAAAAAGCGCGCCGTAGCGACCTGGCAGCGCTTGCGCACGCTCTTGCCCGAGCGCGCCGAGGGCCTTTTGCGCCTGGGCGAAGTGTACCTGGAGCACGACATGTCCCAGGAAGCGCTCGAGACCTTGGCCGAAGCCGTCAAGCGCGAGCCCAAACAACCCAAGGTGCGGCGCGCCTATGCAGTGGGGCTCGAGCGAGTGGGCGCTGCGGCGGGCGGGCGCGATGGCCAGCGCTTGGCCTACGAAGAAGCGCGCAAGATCTGGGAGCAAATCCTGCGGGACTCGCCGGCTGACGGCAACGTCGCGCGTGAAGCGCGCCAGCACGTCGTCACGTTGCTGAGCTTGACCGGGCAGCTGGCGCCGCGCTTGGCGCTGCTCGAGCGCAAGTTCGCGGCGGAGCCGGCCGACATGGAAGCTGGCAGGCTGCTGGGCGAAGCGCACGTGCGGCTGCGCCGTTACGATGACGCGGAGCGCGTGCTGCGCCGGCTCACGCAGCTTTCGCCCGGCAACGTGGAAGATTTGACGCGGCTCGAGCGCGTGCTAGTGCTCGGTCGCAAACTGGAGGCCGCGCTCGTCACGCTCGAAAAGCTGGTCAAGCTCGATCCGAAGCGCGCGCGCGAATACTACCAGCGCATGGCCGGCTACGCCGCCGAGCTATACCAGGACGATCGCGCGTTGGGCTACGCCGCGCGCGCTGTCGAGCTAGGGCCCGACGACGCCGAGGGGCACCGCAAGCTCGGCGAAATGTACGAGAAGCGCCAGGATACCGTGCGCGCCGTGGCCGAGTTCCGCAGCGCCATCGCCAAGAACGAGCGGCTCTTTGCGGTGTATTTGGAGCTGGCCGAGCTGCTGGTCGGTCAGGGGCAGCTCGACGAAGCCGATCAGCTGTTTCGGCGCGTCGTGCGCTCGTCGCCCGACGAAGAGCTCGTTTACAAGGCCGCGCGCCTGTCGATGCAGCTCAACTTGGGGCGCGGCACGCTCGAGTCGCTCGAGAAAGATCTGCTGCCCATCGCGCTCGGCAACCCGGAGCGCCCGATCTTTCGCCGGCTCTTGGTCGAGGTCTACGGCGCTCTGGCGTACCCGCTGCTCCATCGCGTGAAGAGTCAATTGCCGAACGAGGCAGAAGACGCGCGCGCGCAGCTGCGCAAGCTGGGTGAGCGCGCCGTCAAGCCGCTGCTCGACGCGCTGTCCGATCCGCGCGAGGCGCAGCAGCAGGTGGCGATCACCCTGCTCACTCACGTGGGCAACAAAGACGCCGCATCGTCGCTGTTCGCCTACGCTTCGGGCACCGCCGACCCGGAGCTGCGCGCGCGCGCCATGGTCGCGGTCGGCACCTTGCGTGATCCGCGGCTCGAGCAAAAGCTGGCCGATCTCTTGCTCGCCAAAGACCGCGGGCGCCTGAGCGACAGCGATCCGGTCAGCGTCGCGGCTGCTTGGGCGCTGGCGCGGCTCGGCACCAAGAGCTCGCTCGGGCCGCTCGAAAAGCTGGCAGCTGGTGATACCGGAAATCTGCGCGCCTTGGCGGTTTTGGGCCTTGGTCGCCTGGCGGATCCGCGCGCTACGTCGCAGGTGCAGTGGCTCTTGCGGAATCCGGACGCGGGCGCCTTGCCTCGGGCGGCAGCGGCGTTCGCGGCCGGCGCTTTGGGCCTGCGCGGCGACGCCAACACGCTGATCGAGCTGTCGCGCGACGCGGACCCGACCGTGCGCGCGCAAGCCATCTTGGCGCTGGCGCGGCTCAAGCTCGAGCCCGCCGCCTCGGCGATCGCCGAGACGCTGACCGAGCCCTCTCCGGAGCTGGGCCGAGCCGCGGCGCGCGCAGCGGTGGCGCTCGTGTCGGGCGCGCCCGCTGTGCCCGAGGAGGTCTTTCCGGTTCCGGACGGCGCGCTCGACGTGCGGCAGGTGCTCGACGCGATCCACCCGGCGCCGCACGAGCCCACGGCGGAGGTCGCGGCGCTGGCCAAGCTTTCGCCGGCGTTGTCGCGCGCAGCTGCGGCTGCGGCTGAATCTTCGCCCGCTCGCGCGCGCGCGCTGTCCGAGGCGCTGTCGCGCGGTGGTGGGCTCATGCTCGGTAGCTTCGAGACCGCCAGCCGTAAGCCCAAGCCCGAGGAGCAAGCGGCGGCGCAACGGCTGCTGGCCGACGTGGGCAAGAGCGTCGTGGCGCCGCTGGCGCGCCTCACGGCGCATCCGGATCCCGATCTGCGTTTGGTGCCGCTGCCGTTTTTGATCGGGCGCAGCGAAGAGGTCGCCAAGCGCGCCCTCGAAGCGCTGACGCGGGACCCGGAGCCGGCGGTGCGCCGCGCGGCGCTTTCTGCGCTGGGACCGGAGCAGCGCGAGCTGGCCAAGTCCGTCGCAGCGCGCTTGAACCAAGAAGCCGAGTGGCCGCTGCGCGCCAGCGCCGCCGAAGCGCTGGGCCGAGTGGCCAAAGGCCAAGCCGACCCCGCCGTCGTAGAACCGCTGACGCGCGCCGTCCTGTCGGATCCCTACGCCCTCGTGCGCGAAGCCGCAGCTCGAGCCTTGGCGGCGGTTGCCGGAGCGGCCGCGCTACCCACGCTGCGGCAGCTGAAAGAGCGCGATCCGGAGCCGCGGCTGCGCGGGCTCGCCGAGAGCCTGGCGAAAGAGCTAGAGTAGCCAGGCTTTTTCGGTCGCAATGACTCCTCGCGCCTACAGCCGCGGGCCCTTCGCTCGCTTCTCATTCGCCTTGCTGGGCCTGCTGCCGCTGACGCTGGGGTGCCGCAACCTCGACCGCTTCGACACCAAAGGCAAGGCGGCGTTCTGCGGGCAGCTAGTGAAGGCGCCGGCCTTTCACGACGGCTTCGTGCCCGACGGCCTCCCCGACTTCATCTTGTCGATGAAGCTGACGCTCGACACCAGCCAGCTCAGCAGCTTCTCCAACGACAAGCCGACGCAGATTGGTGCCTTGACCAGCAACGATTCCGAGCGTGGTTTGTGCTCGGGCGGCGACCAGCCGCTGTTCGAGAGCTCGCCCGTGCGCGGCATTCCACAGCTGGACCACGACACGCTCTCGACGTTGGCTTTCGGGGAAGGTCACGACGAAGACTTCTTCGCTTGGGTCGACTCCACCTGCCAGGGCACCACGCTGGCGCTGGTCTCGCTCTTGCGCAAAGGCGACGTCGAGCTGCGCCTGTTCAAGCCCGCGGCGCTGCCTCCGCCCGGCGCTGGCCCCGAGGAGCGGCCGGGTTTTGCGTTGTTTTACCTGAAGCGTGACGAAAAGGGCTGTGGCTTCTAGCGGCGACATCACGGTGCTCGGCATCGAAACGTCGTGCGACGAAACTGCCGCGGCGGTCGTGCGCTCGAACGGTGACGTGCTCAGCGACGTGATCGAGAGCCAAGTCGCCGCCCACGCGCCGTACGGCGGCATCGTGCCCGAGCTTGCTTCGCGCGATCACCTGCGCAACGTGCGACCCGTCATCGAAGCCGCGTTGACGGCCGCCGGGGTCACGCTCGAGCAGCTGGACGGCATCGCGGTGACGGCGCGGCCAGGTCTCGCGGGTGCGCTCCACGTCGGCGCGCAGACCGCGCTCGGCTTGGCCTTCGCGCGCAACCTGCCCATCGTCGGCGTCGATCACCTGATCGGTCACTTGTGCGCGGCTTACCTGCAGTATCCGGGGCACTCGCTCGAACCGCCGAAGCTGCCGTTCTTGGCCCTGCTCGTCTCCGGCGGCCACACCGCGCTCTATCGCGTCGACGAGCTCAGCGCGGGCGGCATTCGCGAGCTGGGCGCGACGCGCGACGACGCCGCAGGCGAGGCCTACGACAAGGTCGGCAAGCTGCTCGGCTTGGGCTATCCGGGCGGCCCCGTGATCGACCGCCTGGCTCACGAAGGCGACGCTTCGCGCTTCGAGCTGGCGCGCCCCATGAGCCGCAAGGCATCGCTCGAGTTCAGCTTTTCGGGTCTGAAGACCAACGTGGCCCGCTACGTGGAGCAGCACGGGCGCCCGCAAGACCGTCAAATGCTGTGTGACTTGTGCGCCGCTTTTCAAGAGCGCGTCGTGCTCACGCTGGTGAAAAAGTCGGTGACGGCGCTGACCCAAGAGCGGCTCTCGACCTGGGTGATCGGCGGCGGCGTCGCCGCCAACAAGGGCCTACGCACGGCCGCAGCGGCGGCGGCCGAGCAGCTGGGCGTGCGCCTGGTCGTGCCAATCCCGCGCGCCTGCACCGACAACGCCGCCATGATCGCCTTCAGCGGCGCGCGCCGGCTGCTAGCCGGCGAAAACCACGGCCTCAGCTTGGAAGTCAGCCCCTACACCGAGCTACCCATCACCACCCGCAAAGGCCGCGGCGCCCGCCCGTGACTCAGCCTCCTCGCCTCCGCCTGACGCTTCATCGCTTCCAGCCGATCGAGCAGGAATGCAACAGGAAGACACGAAGGCGCGAAGCCGAGAATTTGGGGTTCGAGCCACTCGGCTAAGCTCTACGCCTGCGCAGTTTCCGTTCGGCGCCGGGCGCCGCGCAAACAAGAAAAGCTCAGACCTTCGCGCCTTTCGCCTGACGATTCATCGCATCCTAACGATCGAGCAGGAATCAACAGGAAGGCGGGAAGGCGGGAAGCGAGATTTTTGGGGGTTCGCGCGCTTCGCGCCACGGACCCGAGCAACAACGGATTGGTTTGCTTGTCCTGCTTGCTTCCAAGGCAATATTTTCCCATGAGCGCACCTGCGAGTCGCCTCGGAGCTCGACACCGCAACTCTGCGCGGGAGCCCTCCTTCGCATGCCAACCCCGATCGTCGGAGAAGCCCTCTTCGCGCCGCGCCTCTTAGTCGCGTTTGCGACTGGAAATTCCGAAGGAATTCGAGGGCTCCAGCCCGTGGCA
>DATAKF010000369.1:0-7332 GCA_036261775.1 Polyangiaceae bacterium
CAGAGTTGCCGACCACGTCGCCGGGGCGCAGCGGAGTCGCGTACAGCAAGTACGGCGAAGGAGCCTTGAAGGCGCTGCCATACAGCAGCTTGGCCACGACCGACGAAGACAAGCGAGAAGTGGCGCCGATGCGGCCCGTGATCTGCGAGCCGTACGCGCTGTGCTGATCGTAGCGTAGCCCTCCGGTTAGCTTGAGCCCCGGGTCGAACAGCTTGTAGTTCACGCTGGCGTAGGCGCCCAGGTTGCGCAGGTCGACCGTGCGATCGGAGCCGCTGGAAAGCACGGCCCTGCCAGTCGCGCGGTCGATGCGCTCGGGGGCTCCCAGCGTTTCGTGGTCGTACAGCACCTCGGCGCCCGTGATCAGGCTGAGGCGGGACGACGGAGTGAAGCGAGCCTCGAGCGTCGTGTCGACGCCGCGGTAGGCCTGGTGCCTTTCCACGTAGAACAGGTCGCTGCCGATCTCGACGCGATCTTGCGGCAAGATGCCGCCTTGGAAATACGTGCCCTGTAGCGCCAGCTCGAAGGTCCGCGAGGCCTTGAGTAGCGAATCGACGTTCAGGCGCAGCTGCCCCAGCGCGACACGCGTGCCACGGCTGCTGCTACCGTCGCTCGTGAGCTGAGCCCAATGAGCTAGGTCGCCGCCCCGCGTCAGGCCCGACGCGAACGCGCTGAGGCGCACGTGGCCGCGGTCCGTGGCGTAACCGAGCTTGCTGGTAAGCACGAGCGAGCGTCGCTGCAGGTCGAGTGTCGTGCGTCGGCGGCCTACCGAGACGGGCAGCGTCGGCGCCGGGGATTCTGCTGGCAGTGAAAGGCCAGTGCGATCGTCGTACTCGCCAGCCGCGCCCAGGGAGAAATCGAAGTTGCCGAATTGCGTACCGCCCGCGACATCGAAGCGCCCGGCCGGATTCGTCTCGGTCAAGCCAACCGCAACGCGCGCGCGCACCGGCCGCGCGGCGTCGGGCGCTGTGGTGATCACGTTGACCACGCCCAGGAAAGCGTCGGCGCCGTAGAGAGCGGAAGCAGGACCGCGGATGATCTCGATCTGCTCGACTGACTCGAGCGGCACCAGCTCCACGCCTAGCCAATTGCCCGACGTGCTGCGATAGGCGACCGAGCGCCCGTCAATCATCACCTTGATGCCACCGCTCTCGGCCCCGAGGCCGCCACTCACGCCGCGCACCGACGCATTGGGCAGAATGTGATCGTCAATGAGGTAGAAGCCGACCGTGTGCGACAGCACCTCAGCGACGCTTTGGTAGCCCCAACGCCGGATTTCCTCGCGCGTCACCACGGTGATGACCGCGGGCGCGTCCTCGACGCTTTCAGCGGTCTTACTGGCAGTCGAGACCTCGACGTTCAGCAGCTTCACTAGGTCCAGGTCACTGGCTGCCTCGCCCTCGGCGGCCTCGGCAGGCCCGTCGTCCGCGGCCAAAGCGCCAATCGGCCACAGCACCGCTAGCCCGGACAGAGAGAGTGAAAGCGTCGCGAGCTTGAGCTTCATGCGGGAGCAATGAGCGAGGCCACGGTCATGATTGGGTTACGGGATAGCGGGCTCAAATGCGCGCGCATTCTGAGCGTCTTTCGAAAGTAGCCGCATTTTGGTGGGCCCAAGTAGGCCAGGTAACGCTACACACGCACTCCACACACACACGCACTCCACACACACACACTACGCACACACACACGGCTTAGACACGAAAAGCGCGCAGCGAAGCGGAGCGCTACGAGACACACAGCGCAGCGAAGCGCTACGAGACACACGGCGCAGCGAAGCGGAGCGGAGCGCTACGAGACACACGTCGCAGCGAAGCGCTCGAGACAGACTACGGCAAAGCGTACCTGAGTCTTTATCGCTTAACATAAAAACTGAGACGTCGTACAACGAAGGGTCCGGCGTCCATGCAGCGAACGCGTGGATCACTCGTCCATCGTTGATGAAGCTTCAGATTTCAGTGCCCGGCCATGGCTAGGCTGCTCGTTTACCTACACGTGGCCGTGAAGCAGCGCGCTTTTCAGAGCCTGCTGGGCGCGGGTCTGCCCGGCGTGGACACCACCGCCGTGGGACGCGCAGGCGACTTCGAGCGCGCGCTGCAGGACGGACCCGACGCCGTGCTCAGCCTGCCGGTCGTACTCGGCGCCAACAAGCTTTCGCCGGCTTTGCGCGGCTTTTCGCGCGGCTCCTCCGAAGAGCGCTACGCCCTCGTCGGGGCTGGCTCCGCCCCAGACGTGGGCAAAGTTGCCTCGGTTGGCGCGCTGGACCTGCTGGGCCGCGACGGCACGAATCGCTTCGTGCGGCGCCTGGTCAACCCGCAAGCACGCGTGGAGCGCGTGACCAAAATCGAAGATCTGCTGCCGCTGCTACAGATTCAGCGCGTGGACGCAGTGCTCTTGCCGGCACGGCTGGTCAGCGAGCTGCGCGCGGCCAGCCGCTTGACGTTGGTCGAGCGCGAGCTGGAGGTGACCGTGGCGCTGCCGGCGGTGGCGAGCACCGGACCGGGCGGCGCGAGCTTGCTCACCGCCATCAGCAAGATGCCGAAAGACGTTTCCAAGCTCCTGGGAGTCGAAGAATGGCGCTGACCCGAAGATCGTTCCTCGTGGGTGTGCCCGCCTTCGCGGGCGCTGCTCTCGGTTGCTCGACTGGGCAGGAGCAGCGCGCAGGCGCGAGCCGCGACGCCGTGCTGTTCTCCACGCACGCCAGTACTCCAGGCTCGCGCTCGATCCTGGTGTGTATGCCCGAAACTCGCCAGACGAGCGAGGTGTGGCGTGGCTTGTCCGATGAGCTGACGCGCGACTTCGAGCTGATCGCGCTGCGCATCGGCGGGGACGACGCTAGCGCCACCATCGCCCGCGGCATCGAGCGGTATCAACCCGCCGGGCTGGTGCTGATGAACAACCCCACGGTCGACGGCTATCGCCGCGTGCAAGCCAGCGCGCAAAAGACCGCATTTCCCCCGGCCGTGATCGTGATGAGCTCGTTCTTGGAGGGCAGCCCTGCCCGCCTGCGCGCCGCCACCGGCATCAGCTACGAAGTTCCGCTGATTACGGTCGTCACCAACTTGCGCAAGCTGATCGCGACGCCCATCGATCGCATCGGCGTCGTGCACCGAGCGTCGCTGTCCGGCTTCGTGCGTCGTCAGGCCGCGCTGGCTCACCGCGAGCAAACCGCCGTGGTGCGCGAAGAGGTGAGCCAAAACCCCAACGCCTCCGAGATCAAGCGCGCCCTTCGGCGACTCAAGCAGCGCTGCGACGCGGTGTGGGTGCTGAACGACGACCGACTGCTCACGCCGCGCCTGCTGGCTGACGGCTGGCTGCATGGCCTGAACGAGCCGCCCTTCGTACCCACCATCGTGGGCGCGGCTTCGCTCGTGTCGCCGACGCAGTCCTTCGGCACATTCGCGGTGTTGCCTGATCACACTGCGCTGGGCACCCAGGCAGCCAACCTGCTGCTCGACATCGCCGACAACGATTGGCAATTGCCGAGCTCGAACGCGCAGCTGCCGCTGTCTACCACCACCACGGTGGACCTGACTCAAGCCAAAGAGCGCTTCTTGCTGCGTCCCAGCGCACTGGCCCAGGTGGACAAGGTGCTGGAGCGATGAGGAGCCCGGCACCCCTGCAAGGCAAGAGCCTGCGGGGCAAGTTCGTACGCCTGCTGCTGATCGTGTCGAGCCTGATGGCCTTGTCCACGACAGCCATCGTCGTGCTGATGAGCGCGCAAGCGTCGTCAGAGCACGTCTCGGCCGTCCAAGGGCACATTCGCGACGGCATCATCAGCAAGGGCAAGGTGCTGACGCAAAACCACGCGCTGGCCCTGCGCAGCCTGGCGCTCGACAACGCCTTTTTGGACATGCAGCGTCTGGTCGAGCGCGCCGTGAAGGACGACCAGGACCTGGTGTACGGCGTCTTCATCAACGGCGAGCGCGATGTGCTGGCCGAGAGCCGGCGGGGCGACGCGGTCGACAAAGCCGAGCCCCCCGACAAAGCGGCCTGGCGCCAGCTCGGCCTGACCGAAGGCGAGCTCTTGGTCAAGGAACCCACCGTCAAGAGCGTCACGCGGCTCGGGCGCGATCTGCTCGAGGTCGCGGTGCCGGTGGTCAGCGAGGAGGGCGAGGTGCTCGGGACCATCCGCTACGGCCTCTCGACCGCGCGCATGCACGAGGCGCTCGCTCGCGCCGAGCGCGACTCCAACTCACGCCTGTGGCGCTCCGTATTTTTGCTAGTGAGCCTGGTCGTCTTGGTCACTGGCCTTGGCATCGTGCTGAGCCGAGCCCAAGCCGTGCTTATCACCGAGCCCGTGGGCGCGCTGACCAAGGCCGCGGAAGCCCTAGCCGGCGGCGACCGCGCGGTGCGGGTCGACATCAACTCGGGCGACGAGCTGTCGGTGCTGGGCTCGTCGTTCAATCGCATGGTCGACGAGCTGGACAGCTCGTACCGCGCGCTCGAGCAGATGAACCGCACGTTGGAGCAAAAAGTCGAGGAGCGCACGGCGGAGCTCGCGCTCAAGAACCGCGACATGCGGCTGGTGCTCGACAACGTCGACCAGGGCTTCATCAACCTTTCGCCCAAGGGCGTGATGGCGACCGAACGCTCGGCCATCGTGAGCCAATGGTTCGGGCCGTCCGACCGCGCGCAGCCGTTTTGGGACTACATCACGCATTTTTCGCGCTCGTTCGCGATCGCGTTCCGGCTAGCCTGGTCCCAAGTAGAGGACGGCTTCATGCCGCTCGAGGTGTGCCTGAGTCAGATGCCCGAGCAGCTGACCCAGGGCAACCGCACGTGGAGCTTCCGCTACCTGCCATTCTATCGCGACGGCGAGTTCGAGGGCCTGTTGATGGTCGTGGCAGACGTGACCGATCGCTTGGCGCGCGAGCGCGAGGAAGCCGAGCACAGCGAGCTGATGCAGGGCTTCAAGAAGCTGATGCTCGACCGCAGCGGCTTCACGAACTTCCTGCAGGAAGCCAGCACGATGGTGGCACAAATCGTCTCGCCCTCGGCCACCGCCGACATGTCCGCGCTCAAGCGCACGCTGCACACTCTCAAGGGCAACGCGGGGGTGATGGGGCTAACCGTCGTAGCCCAGCTGTGTCACTCGCTCGAGACGCAGCTGGCCGAGGAAGCCAGCATGACGCAGCGCACCTTGGCCGAGCTGCGCTCGCGCTGGACGGCCATCACCACGCACGTGGCAACCTTCGTTGGTCCGTCCGGCGAGCGCATGATCGAGGTGCCCGAGATCGAGTTCGCGGAGCTGATCTCGCGGCTGTCCAGCAGCGATCAAAAGTCGGATGTGCTCCGGCAGCTCTTGAGCTGGCAGCTCGAACCCGCCCAAAAGGCGCTGCTCCGTCTGGGCGAGCAGGGCCGAGCGTTGGCGCGGCGTCTGGGCAAGGGCGACATCGAGCTCGACGTCGGAGGCCAGGAAGTGCGGCTCGATCCCCAGCAGTGGGCGCCGTTCTTCGGTGAGCTCGTGCACGTCGTTCGCAACGCGGTGGACCACGGGCTGGAACCAGCCAACGAGCGGCTCTCGCTCGGCAAACCCGCGCTCGGCAGCCTGAGCCTACGCGCCAAGATCGAAGGCGAGCAGCTGAGCTTCGAAGTCACCGACGATGGGCGCGGCATCGATTGGTCCGCTGTCGCCAGCAAGGCCAAAGCGCTGGGCCTACCACATACGACCCAAGCCGAGCTGCTGGACGCACTGTGTGCAGAGGGCGTGACGACACGCGACAGCGCAGACCAGGTATCCGGTCGCGGTGTCGGCATGTCTTCCTTCCGCGAGCGAGTGCGCGCCATGCATGGGCGCCTCGAGGTTCGCTCCGCCAAAGACGTCGGCACGAGTTGGTTCGTGCGCTTCCGCTGGCCCGCGCTGCCGGCCCTTGCTCAACAGCCCCCCCCTCGCGCAGCCGTGCGCTAATCACCCAGGAGATCGACCCGAACATGAAGCTTCGAAACCTCACCGTTGCATCCGCGATCTTGCTCGGCACGCTCGGCTGTTCGAGCAACGCCTCTACCGAGGAGCCCACCGATACGGGGGCTGGAGGGGAGACCGGCGCGGGCGGGGATTCGGGCGGCGGTGAGCAGATTCTGCAGATCTTTTCCTGGTGGGTCGCGCCCGGTGAGGCCGAAGCGCTACGCGCTCTGGAGGACACCTATCAAGAGGAGCACGAGGGTGCGCGCGTTTCGCAGTACAGCAACACCTCCGCCGCGACGTGGCAGCAGGTGTTGGGCGAACAGGTGGACGCTTCGCCGTGGGACGTCTGTCAGCTCTCGGCGTCGGATCTGGACAAATTCCGCGGCGATCACCCGAACGCGGTCGAGCCGCTCGACGACCTGTACGCCGAAGCCGGCCTCGACGACGCAATGATTCCGGAGATCAAAGACGTCGTCACGCGCGACGGCCACCCGTACGGCGTCGTGACGGGCGTTCACCGCAACAACGCCTTCCTCTACAACAAGCAAATCTTCGACGACAATGGCCTGGAGCCGCCCACGACCATCGCCGAGCTCTTGCAAGTCTCGGCCGCGCTGAAAGACGCGGGCATCACGCCCGTCGCCACCGACTTCGACACCTGGGTGCTGCGCATCCTGTTCGACGAAATCCTCGCCGGCACCATGACCGCAGAGGGCTTCGACGACTTCATCAAGGGCAAGTCGCTGGCCAGCGACCCCGACGTGCAGGCGGCCCTCGCGTCTGCGATCGACACCTTCGATACGATCATCACCGACTACGTGGACGTGAAGAAATCGACGGCCATGGATTACGAGTGGACCAGCGCTGCTCAGGACCTGTACGACGGCAACGCCGCCATGCTTTTCCACGGTGACTGGGCCAAAGGCTACCTGGTCCACTTGGGCTGGACGCCCGGCGTGGACTTCGGCGTGCTGGGCCCGCCCGGAGCGTCCGATCTGTTCGTGTACGGCGCTGACATGTTCTTCCTGCCCTCGACCGCGCCGCACCAGCAGCTGGGTAAAGACTTCTTGGCGGTCGTCGCGTCAGCCGCGGGCCAGGTCGCGTTCAATGGCTACAAAGGCGCGACCCCCATGCGCACCGACGTGCGCGACGAGCTCGACGAGCCCGGCCAGCTCAGCTTGGACGGGTTGATGGGCGCCAAGGTGCTCATGCCTGGCCACGCAAACGACGGCTGGGACAAGGGTATCGAAGCCTTTGCGAAAGACCACGACAAGGAAGCCTTGCTGCAGGTCTACATCGACACTCCGCCTTGATGAATCGGCGGCGTCGAGCGCATAAGCGCTGCACTCACAAGCGCGCACAAGATTTGGACTGAGATCGTCAAATTTCAACGGGTGCCCCACACACTCGTTATCCGGTTCTCTGCGTTG
>DATAKF010000374.1:0-19880 GCA_036261775.1 Polyangiaceae bacterium
GCTTCCTGGCTCGACCACGTCGGCATCGATTCGTGCGACGTGGTGGGGCATTCCTACGGCGGAGGACTGGCCATGTGGCTCCTTCTGAAGCGAGCCTCCGTAGTTCGTCGGCTCGCCCTCGTGGCTCCCGGTGGTTTGGGCCGTGAGGTAGCGTTAGAGCTCCGTTTGGCGTCGCTACCGTTCTTTACGGAACGCTGCGGGCAGCCGTGGATGGGAGCGATCACTCGGCTGTTGTTGTCGCTCAACGGCCATTCGCTGGCCGCGGAAGACCGCGCGCAGCTTTGCCACCTCAACGCGGCACCCGGAACGGCGCGAGCGTTCGCACGAACGGTCCGAGACGTCATCCGCTGGCGCGGTCAAACCCGGCACTTTCTCGACCGGGCGAGCGACGTGCGAGCGCTGCCGGCGGTCGCCCTCTTTTGGGGTGAGAACGACCGCATCATTCCCATCCGGCATGGTGAAGAGCTGGCCGCCAATATCGAAAATTGCACGCTTCGCCGCTTCCCTGGGGCCGGACACTTTCTGCATTGGGAACGGCCGCACGAGCTTGCCAGCGCCCTACTCGAGTACTTGTCAGCGCCAAGTATCGAGCGAGCAAAGCTGCGGATACCTTGCGCCCAATGATCGGGGCGGGGGCCTCAACGTGGCAATCCGACGTCACGGGTTTTTCACCACGCCGCCGCAGAGCACCATCACCGTTTGAAATTGCCAGCATCGCGCGATCCGGCGGATCTAGACGCAGGCACACTGCTTGCTTCATCGACGAGCGTGGCCAAGTCGAACACCTCCTGCTCCTCAGAAGATCTGCCCTGCGATTTCGCGGAATTTTTGGCCCGGAAGCGGCAGCTCAGTGTGGAGGCAGCGTGCGAGCTGATCGGTGAGTGGCTGGTGCAGTATGAACCCGGCCCTGTCGCACGAAGTCATGCTGAGGCGTCTAGCGCCCTGACGTGCGTGCATGCCGAGCGCTCTCGCCGCACGCTACCGGCCGAAGCGCGAGGCCCAGACTCATTCGCCATCCCGAGCCTTCCGCCGCCACACCCTTGGTTGCTCGGATGCCGACGACGGGTCAGCGTAATCCGGAGCGCTCCACGCTTGCCGTCGTCACCGTAGCGTCACACGCAACGAGCGCATCACCCGCCGAGCGCGCCTCGCACCAGCTCCCGGAGCGCGAGCATGGCTGGGTTCGTATGAGTGCGCTCGTGCCAGCAGAGAGCGATGGGCACGGCGTGGCGCGGCACTGGTCCAGCTACTCTGGCTAGGCCGCCACGGCCACGCTGCGCCTCGAAGAACGATACGGGCAAGGTCGCCACCAGATCGGTCGCCGCAGCGACGGCGGCAGCAGCGCCAAAGGTCGCGACCGTGACGGCGACGCGGCGCTCCATGCTCACACGCCCATAAGCGGCCGCCACGGGATCGCGGAAGCCCCGACCCGGCGCCATCTCGACCGCGACGTGTCTCAGAGCAGCGAAACGAGCGCGGGTGAGCTTGCCCTTGGTCGCGGCGCTGCCGCTCCGTGCCACCAAAACGGTGCGCTCCTCGAAGAGCGCCTCGGCGTGGATGCCGGGGCCTTTCGCGGGCACGCCCAAGTGCAGGTCGATCTCTCCCGAGCCCAAGTCGCCGAGCGCCATCAGCGACTCGATGCCAACCACGCGCAGCTGCGCGTTCGGCATGGCTTTGACGAGCCCAGCCGCGATCTTGGGTAGCCAAGCAACTTGCCCGCCATCGGCCATGGCCAGAGTGAAGGTGCGGTTACACGCGAGCGGGTCGAACGCGCCTTGCGTTACCACGCGCTCCAGCTCCGCGATGGCGCGCGCCAGAGCTGGCTGTAGCTCGGTCGCGCGTGGCGTGGGCACGATGCCGCGGCCTTCGCGTGTGACCAATGGGTCACCAAGCGCGACACGCAGCTTGGCCAAGCTGTTGCTGATGGCGGAGGGCGTAACGTGGAGTCGCTTTGCCGCCCGCGCCACGCTGCGCTCCGAAAGCACGGTGTCGAGCACGAGCAGTAGATTGAGGTCGAGAGACGAAAGGATCACTAACGGTGATGGTACACATCACGAATCATCACTACCAGGGTGATGTGTGGAGGCGCACAGTCTGGGCATGCGACTCACGCGATGCCTACGAATCCTGCGCGTCAGCGCCGCGCTCGGCACTTCCTGCGCATGTTGCGCCTGCCAGCCCAGCTCCCACGACTCCGCGAGTAAACCCATGCTGAACCCCTCCGCCCCAGCCTCGACGGTTACTTCTTCCTCCGCCAGCTCGAGCTCCCGCCAGGTGCCGGTGCTCGAATCCTTCATGGCCGTGCGTGAGGTCGGCAGCGGGCCGCCCATCGTGTTTTTGCACGGCAATCCGCTGTCGTCGCAGGTATGGCACGACGTGCTGCCGCGCCTGAGCGTGCGGGGGCGCTGTGTGGCGCCGGATCTGATCGGCATGGGCGACTCCGGCAAACCCAACCTCGCCTATCGCCTCGAGGATCACGCGCGCTACCTCGACGCCTGGTTCGAAGCCATGGGGCTCCAAGACGCGGTGTTGGTTGGCTACGACTGGGGCGGCGTGCTCGCCATGGATTGGGCTGCGCGCCATCCAGAGCGTGTGCGTGGTTTGGTCGTCTTCGAGACGTTCCTGCGCCCCATGACCTGGAGTGAGTGGTCTCCGCGCGGCGCCGAGCTGTTCCGGGGTCTGCGCACTCCGGGAGTAGGCGAAAAGATGGTGCTCGAATCGAATCTGTTCCTCGACCGTTCGCTTGCCAATGGTATCAAGCGCCCGCTCACCGAAGCCGAGCGCGCGGCGTACTACGCTCCCTACGAAGGGCCCGCCTCGCGTCGCCCCATTTTGCAGTGGACGCGCGAGATCCCCATCGAAGGCGAGCCCGCCGATGTGCACGCCATCTTCGCACGCTACGACGCTTGGCTCGCGGCTTCGCCCGGCGTGCCCAAGCTGCTGCTCAGCTTCGATGCGCCCGAGGGGCTCCAACCTTCGCCCACGGGCTCAGCTCCCATGATCGACTGGGCCCGTACGCACGTCTCGTCCCTCGAAATCACGCACGTGGGCACCGCTGCTCACCACGCACCGGAAGACTTGCCCGAGCCCGTTGCCAGCGCCATCGGTGATTGGCTGATTCGGCACGCGCTCTAGGCAACCGCTCAGCGGGCGGCTTCTTCGCGGAACATCGCGATCATGTCGGTCTTGCCCACGTCTTGTCCGGCCTGCGTGAGCAGCGTGGTGACTTGGCCGCGATGGTGCGTCTGGTGATTGAAGAAATGCGCCAGCGCGGTCCACATCACGCTTTCGTTGCGACCGTATTGAAACGTCGCTGCCAGTCGTTCGGGCGACACTCTGCCTACCCATTCGGCAATCTCGGCATCCAACCGTTCACGAGCTGCCGTCAGCTCCGCAAAGTCCGAGTACAACTCTTGGTCCAGCGAACGGATGCCGCCCGGGCCCATGTCACCAGGCTCCAGCTCGACGCCGTCGAAGCGGCCCATCCACACGCGATCAGCCAGCAAAATGTGATTCAAGGTAGCGTGAATCGATTTGAAGAACGCCCCGCGATCGAGCTTTCGGTCTGCGTCGCTCAAGGCGGCCGAAGCCGCGTACACCTTGGCGTTGATCCAGCGGTTGTAGCGAGCCAAAGCTTGAAAGTACTCGGGGGTCATGGCGCGGCTTTTACTTAGAAGTCGTGCCCGCGGTATGCAAGTCTGTGCTCGGTCATGCGCGACACCTTCAGCGGCAAATTCAGCATTGCGACGGCCGTCGCCTTCGTAATCGGCGGCATCGCGGCGCTCTTGCTCGCGGCGGCGCTCGCGCTGGATGGCTACGGTCGCCCAGGCCGTCGCGCGCCAAGCGGAGCTGCGGCCGGAGGAGCTGCAAGGCCACCCGCTTCGAGCAGTGCTCCGCCCGAAGCCGAAGTCGAGTACCTGCTCGACAGCGCTGAGCCCGCCTCCAGCGGCCATTGAGCTGCGGTAGCGCTGCTGCGCCGTGGGAAGCGCTGCTGGCTGGCTGCGCTTCGGCGGACACGGTGCGGGGGACGTTCTCCGTTGCCGGCGGGCTGCGCGAGAACCGCTGGGCCTGCAACGGCCCGAGCGCCGCGTTCATGATCGTTTCCAAGCCAGACCAGGCCAATCCGGTGGGTCCACTCGACAAGATCAACACCGCCGAAGACACCTTCGGCTCCGCCCCCGCGCGCGACGAGCTCCTCACCCGCAACGGCTGCACTGGCAGAACCAGGGCGATGGAAACAGCAGCGCGCGGCCAGCGGACAGCGCCGTCAGGATGGCAGGTGCTTCTCGTAGCAGAGGCTGATCGAGCAGGTGTCGCGGTCCAGTGACGTCGCTGGCGCTGGTCAGCCCGCCCCCTGGCGGGTTGGCGCCCCACAAGCCAATCTCGCATTCTACGTCGCCAACTTGCGTGACCTGTAGCGCGATCCTTCTGACGAGGGCTGCCTGGTCGTCGGCCTCGGCCAAGAACGCCTGCAGTGATTGCGAGAGGATGGGTACCCAGTCCTCTTGCGTCAGTTTGCTCGTGCCAAGTTGCGTCACGCCGTCCTCGCTCTAAACGGTACCACGCTAGCGAAGTTGCGGGCCATCCCAGGCCATCCCGGACCTGCCGCGCGCTAGGTGCACCTTCTGCACGTCGCGAAAATCGTGCGCCCCACACCGACGTGAGCGCCTTCGAAAAATGCCGCGAATCGGGGGGGGCGGGCGCCCTTCGTGGCTGGCTCGTCGATTGCAAAGCGGCAACAGGGCTCGCGCGTCGAGTCCGAAGAAGGTCGATCCTTTGGCTAGTGCATCACACTTCACATCACCGGTCCTAGTCGTCGATGACGATCCCTCGGCACGACGTGCGGCGTGTCGCGTCTTGACACAGGCAGGCTACGAAGTCCGACAAGCGGCGTCGGTGTCGGAGGCGCGCCGCGCGCTGGTAGACGGCGGCGTTGGCGTCATCGTGCTGGACGTCTTTTTGCCGGACGAGAGCGGCATCGAGCTTTTGCGCCAGCTGCAGCGCGAGCATACGGACGTCAACGTCATCATGTTGACGGGCTGCCCGGCTAGGTGGGACATGAGCGAGGCGCTCAGGCTGGGCGCCACGAGCTACTTGCGTAAGCCGTTGGACCCGTTCGTGCTCGAGGGGCAAGTCGCTGCGGCGCAGTACTCCCACGAGGCCAAGTGTCGCGCACGCGAGCAGTCGGCCGCGTTGGAAGCTTGCCTGCGCGACACCAAAGCCATGCTCGACCATGTCCCGCGGCAGCTGGCTCGGCAGCTGGCCGGCGCCTGGGACCTGCGGCACGTCGAAACCGGGGCTCATGTGCGACGCATTGGGGCGTACAGCGAGGCTTTGGGCTTGACCTTGGGCTTGACCAAAGAAGACGCCCAGGGGCTGGGGCAGGTGGCCATGCTCCACGACATCGGCAAGATCGCCATCCCAGACGCGATTTTGGGTAAACCGGGCCGTCTGAGTCCCGAAGAGTTCGCGATCATGAAGCTGCACCCCAAGGCGGGGGCAGACATGCTGTCGGGAGCCAAGCACCCATTCCTCGAGCGCGCCGCCGACGTTGCCTTGCGACATCACGAGCGCTGGGATGGAAGCGGCTACCCGGGTGGCTTGCGCGGAGACGCCTGCTCTTACGATGCGCGCATCGTCGCGGTGGCCGACGTGTACGACGCGCTCGGACAGGTGCGCTGCTACAAGCCTGGCTGGTCGGAGTCGGAGATCGAGCGATACTTCGCGGAGAATGCAGGGCGCCTCTTCGAAGGCAAGATCGTCGAAGCGTTGCTCGATACTCGCCCTCGCCTGCGCGAGATCGCTCGCAGCTTTCCCGAGCCAACGCCCGCTAACGAGCTGGCGCATGGCGCTGCTGCGCCCGGCTCGCCGCAGGCTTGAGCCTACGCCGGGTGCGGACGGCCGAGATCAGTGCCTGACCAGTGCCATGACCACCTCCAGAGCGATCAGCCCGATCACTGCCACCTCGAGCAGCACGGAGCGCCGGTGCTGAGCCAAATCGACGAGCAGCTCGAGGTTGTCCTGAATCATCTTGAGCTTCAGGTCCAGGGCTCGGTAGCGGTCTTCGAACGCAAACGACGCGCGCAGGTCGCGGTAGAGCCGATCGAGCGCCTCGTTGTCCCAAGCCAAGGCGGGGGCGTCGAGCAGTGAGAGGGTGTGAATGACCTGCGTCCGGGTCGTCATGGCGCTGCCGACGAAGCGCAGAATCTCGCGGTTTCTGCCGCGAAAACGGCCGCTGTCGGCCAGCTCTCGAGTACTGCGCGCGAGCTGACTCACCAAGCCGTCGACGCTTTCCTCGTAGTATTCCATGCCGACGGATTGGCCGATGGCCAGGGCCAGCAGCTCGACGTTGCGGGCGTCCAGCTCGGGTAGCACCACGCGATCGAACTCGGCGGAGGGCATGCTGCCGGCTCGGAGCTCGACGGTGAAATTCTCGGCCAGCGGGGAACGAGTCTCACCTTCTACGCTGGCCAGTAGGTGGCGTAACACGGCTTCGCGCTCGGCCTGGGGGACCTCGCCGACGAACACCAACACTCCAAAGTCGTGCGCCACTGCCCAGCTAGCGGGGCCATAGCGCATGACCAGCAAAGTCTTGGAAACTTTGACGCGCTCGGCCGCGGCTGAGAAGTAGGAAGCAATCTGCTTGATCGAAACGGTGCTGGCGATCGCAAACGCTTCCACGGGCAATAGTGTCGACGTCACCGTGCCGACTCTAGCCTAGGGCTGCTGCCGAGTTGCGGCGTTTCACTCAGAGCCTGCTGCCGAACGCGGGGGGCGGAGCAGGGCGCGGTCGATGACGCCACGCAGACCGGGAACGCTGAACGGCTTGTCCAGCTCCGCGTTCGGGATCTGGGCCAGAAATGCCTCTGCAGCGACGCTGGTCGTCCCTCCGGTCATGAATACGAAACGGCCAGCCAGCTGCGGGCGTTCGCGCGTTGCCCGCGCGTAGACCTCTTGACCCGTCAGGTTCGGCATCATCAGGTCGCACAAGACGACGTCGTAGACCCTTTCCGATAGCAACAGGGCCAACGCCTGAGCCCCGTCGGTCGCGATCTCGACGTCGTAGTCGCTCTTCAGGGCGCGCTCGAGCAGCGACGCGACGATGGTTTCGTCTTCGGCCACGAGAATCCGGGCACGACGCGCCGCTGGGTCGAGCCGCCGAGCGCCGGCCGTATGGGCCGTGGCTACCAGCGTAGGCAGCACCACCCGAAAGCTCGCGCCCTTGCCGGGCTCCGACTCGCACTCGAGCAGGCCGCCCAGTGACGTTACGATGTTGTAGGCGATCGACAAACCTAGGCCCGTGCCTTGCCCGATAGGCTTGGTGGTAAAGAAGGGCTCGAAGACGCGAGAGCGCACCGCGTCGGTCATGCCGGGTCCGTTGTCGCGTAGCTCGACCACCGCCTGTCCACGTTCATTCGTCCAAGTGCTGACGCGCAGCACGTTTTGATCGGCGGGGCGGTGAGCCATGGCTTGCGCAGCGTTGAGCAGCAGGTTGATGAACACCTGGGCCAGGCGAGATTCATCAGCCAAGAGGCGCGGCGTGGTCTGCAAGTCCGTGTCTAGCCGCAAACGATGGCGCAGCTCGTTGCGTGTCAGGTTGAACGAGAGCTCGAGGACCGAGGCGAGGTCCAGCTCGACGAGCCGTTCGCGTTCGCCGCGTGCAAAAGTCTGGAGGCCGAGCACGATCTTGCCGATTCGCTCCGCGCCGTGCAGGGCATCTGCCGTCATTTCCAGTAAGTCGTGAGCTCGAACCGGGGCAGAGCCTTTCGCGATTGCTTGCAGCTCGTTCCGCAGCAGCTCGAGATTCATGCTCACGCACTGGAGGGGATTGTTGATTTCGTGCCCGGCCCCGGCGGCCAGCGTGCCGACGGTCACCAACCGTTCGCCCAAGGCGAGCGCGGCTTCGAGTCGCCTTCGTTCGCGGACGTCGTGCGCGACGACCAGCGTCGCCTGTTGCCCGCGGTACAGCAGGTCAATCGACTGAGGAACGTCCAGCGCGACGACCGAGCCGTCCTTGGCCAACCAGCGCACCTCCGTAGCGTCGGCGCAGCCAGCTTGGTGCGCGCTTTGCCGTCGCTGGACCAGCTCTCGGTCATCTGGATGCACGCCATCGAGCAAGTTGCGCCCCAATAGCTCGTTTGCGGAGCCGTAGAGCAAGACTCGTTGCCACGCGGAGTTGACGTAGGCGTAAGCGCCCTCGATGTGAATCGCGACCGGATCGGGCAGGCGTTCCAGTACCATTTCCAGCTCGTACAGCGCGCGCGCGACGGCCCGCACGTGGTCGGGCGTCTCACGCATGACCGCGAGCACGCGTGCTCCGGAGCTGGTGTCGACGCGGTTCAGCGCGATTTGTACCGAGAGCTCGCTACCGTCGCGCTTGCGAGCTTTGAGCTCGCGACCCTGAGCCATGGCGCGCCGGCTCGGGTGCTGGGCGAAAGCCCTCCGTGCCAGCCGGTGCGCGGGGCGCAGCTGCTCGGGCACGAGTAGCTCCACCGATTGCCCCAACAACTCCATTTCGTCGTAGCCGAGCAGCTCCAAGCCGTGCGCATTGACACCCACGATCAGTCCGGCCGAGTCGACGACGACGAGGGCGTCGGGTAGGGCCTCGAGGAGCGCTTGCGCGAGCTCGCCCGAGTCGGGGAACGAGTGCATCGAGTATTCAGGTGCAACATACGGACCCACACTCCGACCCGCTAGGCGGCGTATTGACCGCGCGCGCGGCACGGCTACGCGAAGTTCTTGCGGTGGGGTGGAGGAGCCGCGAATAATTTGCGCTACCCAGAACGCAAGTTGGCGCGCCACCTGCATCTCCGAGCCGCATGTCGGAGCTGTATCGTTTGCTCGCCATGGTCGTGGACGTCAGTCATGCGCTCGTCATGCTGGCTTGGGGGCTGGGGCTTCCGCTCTTGGTCTGGCACCGCTTCGAACGCTTGAGCCACGTCTACACGGTGTTCGCGGCGCTTTTCGTGGTGCTTTCGGTTGGCTCACACTTCTGGCTCGGCGAATGTTTCTTCACCACCCTGGCGCGGTGGCTCTGGCTAGCTTCGGGTGGTTGGAGAGAGCAGGTGCCCTTCACGGTGGTGGTTGCCAACACCGTGGCGGGCATCCGCCCTTCGACGCAGGCGGCCGTCTTGGCCTGGGAGGTGGCCATCTTGGCGACTAGCTTGGGCGGCCTGTGGTCGTGGCGGAAGGCTCGTCGGCGCCGGGGTGCTAAGCTGGTCGAAGCGTGAGCCTGCTCCGGCGCCTTCAGTCAGGACTTCGCCTGAGCAACGCTCGGGCGCGGGTCGCTCTGTGGCTCATCGGCGGCGCCGTCGCGCTGGGCGTGTTGCTGCAGCTGGGCCTGTCGGTGGCCATTGCGGCGGCTCCCAATGTCGCACGTTGGTCGCAGGGCGCGGCGGCGAGTCCGCCAGTGCAGCTGCTCGAACGAGGCGCGCGGGCCTTTCACTCTCCCCTAGCCGACGGAGCCGGTTCGCTTTCGGCGTGGGTGCTCGAGCCGCCTGAACCGCTGGTGGTAGGTACCATCGTACTTCTGCACGGGGTTCGCATGGACAAGCAGGCTTCGATTCCAATGGCGCTCTCGCTGTGCGACGCCGGCTATCGTGCCGTGCTGGTGGATCTCCCGGGGCACGGTGAGTCCGGCGGGCGCTACCTCACCTACGGCGACCACGAGGCCCACGACGTCTCTGGCTTGTTGGACGCGCTCGATGCCAGCGGCGTAGCTCTTGGGCCGGTAGGAGTCTTCGGCTTCTCGTACGGCGCGGCCGTCGCCATCGATCTGGCCGCGATTGAGCCGCGCGTGCGCGGTGTCGTGGCGGTTTCGCCTTTCGCCTCGCTGCGCGAGGTGGTTCGCGACTATCGCCGAAAATACTTGCCGGCCGCCGCTCACGTGCTGCCAGACGATTGGTTCCAGCAAGCCGTCAGCAATACGGCGTGGTTCGTCGGGTTCGACCCCGATGAGTCGGCGCCGGCGCAAAGAATTCGCGCGTCGTCGGCCCCCACACTGCTCATTCATGGTGACGCCGATACTCAAGTGCCGCTCCGACACAGCCAAGCTCTGGCTCGAGCTGCTGCCGGTCGAGCCGAGTTGTTGGTGCTGCACGGCGGCACTCACGATTCCATGCCCGCCGACGCCAATCACTTGGTGCGCGACGGGGCCGTAGCCTGGTTCGACGCCAAGCTACGCTCCGCCAATCACCACGGAGACTGACAACCGCTCCTGGTGCAAGCCTCGCAAAATTGCTGCTATCTAGCTGGCGCTGCACTAATCTCGCAGCATTGGTAACGCCGCCTCGCGACCTGCTCGACCACCTCGCCGACACCACGGACGCGACCGAAGTACGGGCCGGCTCTGCGTTGCCCCTTGGCTGTCGCGAACACGCGAATGGGGTCAATTTCTCGCTCTTCAGCCGCAATGCCCGCAGCGTTCAGCTGCTGCTCTACGACCACGCGGAGGACGCGCTACCGGCGCGCACGATCACGTTGGATCCTGCGTACCACCGCACCGGGGACGTCTGGCACGTCTGGGTGCGCGGGATTCCGCAGGGGCAGCTGTATGCGTACCGCGTCGATGGCCCTTACGCTCCCGCTCAGGGGCATCGCTTCAATTCACACCGGGTCTTGCTCGACCCGTTCGCGACCGCCATCTCCGGTGTCCCGCGCTGGAACCACACGGCCGCTCGGGGATACGACGCCGCCGGTGGAGACACGGTGCCCTCCACGCTCGACAACGCCGCGACGATGCCAAAGGCCGTGTTCGTCGACGAGCATTTCGATTGGGCAGACGCGCAGCCTCCGCGTCTGCCCTGGGCTTCGACCGTCATCTACGAGCTGCACGTGCGGGGCTTCACCATTCATCCGACCTCCAACGTCGCCCACCCCGGCACATATCGCGGCCTGATCGAGAAGATTCCGTATCTGAAGCGGCTCGGCGTGACGGCGGTGGAGCTGATGCCCGTCCAAGAATTCGACTCGAGCTCTGCCATCGGCAGGAACCCGCTGACAGGGGAAGAGCTCCGTAACTATTGGGGCTATGACCCGGTGGTCTTCGGCGCCCCGAAGGGGTCCTACAGCAACGCGGGCGACTTGGGTCAACAGAAGCTCGAGTTCAAAGAGATGGTGCAGGCCTTCCATGGCGCGGGCTTGGAGGTGATCTTGGACGTCGTCTTCAATCACACGGCCGAAGCAGACGAGCTTGGACCAACGCTGTGCTTCCGTGGGCTCGACAACAGCATTTTCTACATGCTCGCGGAGGACGGCCGCCACTACCGGGACTTCACCGGCACCGGCAACACGGTCAACGCCAACCATCCGGTCGTACGCGAGCACATCTTGGCCGCGCTCCGGTACTGGACCCTCGAGATGCGGGTGGACGGCTTTCGCTTCGACCTGGCGTCGGTCTTAGGCAGAGACGGACAGGGGCGGCTCTTGGTCAACGCGCCGCTCCTCGAGGGTATCGCCGAAGATCCCATCCTTCGTGACGTCAAGATCATCGCCGAGGCGTGGGACGCCGCGGGCGCGTACGAGCTGGGCAGCTTTTCAGAGCGCCGCTGGGCGGAGTGGAACGGCCGTTATCGCGACGACGTGCGTCGCTTCTGGCGCGGCGACGACGGAATGGTCGGCGCTTTGGCGACGCGCTTGTGTGGCAGCTTCGACCTGTTCGGCAGCTCCGGCAAGGGGCCCGAGGGCAGCATCAATTTCGTGACCTGCCACGACGGCTTCACGCTGAATGACCTCGTCAGCTATGACCACAAGCACAACGAGGCGAACGCCGAGAACAACCACGACGGGACCGACACGAACTACAGCCAAAATTTCGGTTGCGAGGGCGAGACCGACGACCCGAACATCGAAGCCGCGCGGGTTCGGCAGATCAAGAACTTCATCCTGACCCTACTGGTGTCCCGGGGCGTCCCCATGCTGCTGGGGGGCGACGAGTTTCGCCGCACGCAGCGCGGGAACAACAACGCGTACTGTCAGGACAATGCGACCAGCCACTGCGACTGGAGCTACCTCGAACGACACGCCGAAATCTTCGAATTTACTCGGGCGATGATCGCCTTTCGCCGGGCTCACCCTGTCTTGTGCCGCGAGGCGTTCTACACGGACAGCGAGATTCATTGGTTCGAGCCCGGTGGCGCCTTGCCTGATTGGAGCAATCCGAAGCTGCGGCAGCTGGCCTGTAAGATCGACGAGGAAGACGGAGGCGCGCTCTTCCTGATGTTCAACGCCGAGCTCCAGGCCGTCGAGTTCAAGCTCCCCGGCTTGCGACGCAACGGCTCGTGGCAGCTGGCCATCGACACGTCGCTGGACTCGGCGGGTCGCTCGCCAGAAATTTCCCCGAGCGCCTACCGACTCGGCCCGGGAGCGAGCGCGATACTGCTCGGGCGCTAGCGAGGGCTGCCAAGCAGGAGCTGGACGGTGCTCAGGAATTCATCGACGTTCACCGGCTTGGTCAGGTAGGCGTCGAACCCTGCATGCGTCCCTTCGCGGCGATCGCGCGCCGATGCTGCAGCCGAGAGCGCTATGATGGGTATCGTGCCGGTCCACGGCTGGCGCTTCAGCTCGACGAGCGCCTCACGCCCGCTCATGCCAGGCAAATTGATGTCCATCACGATCAGGTCGGGCCGCTCACGCGCTACGAGCGACAGGCCCGCTTCGGCCGTACCAGCCACCAGCAGCCGAACGCCTTCGAGCATGTCGCAGAGCTCTTGCATGAACGCAACGTTGGCTGGATTGTCCTCGACGTAGACGACGAGCTTGCCCGAGAGCGCGTCGAACCTTGCGTTCTCGCTCCGCGCCTCGGGCGTCGCGCGAGGCGCCGGTGACGGCGCCGTGTGAATGGGGACCTCGACCCAGAACGTCGACCCCACACCGTGCTCGCTTTCGAACCCCATTCGGCCCTGCATCAGCTCGGCCAGCTGACGACTGATGGCGAGTCCGATCCCCGTACCCTGGATTGGACCAGCCTCTTGCCCTGCCCGCTGGAACGGTTGGAACAATTTGCTCTGCTTGTCAGCCGGAATCCCGTGGCCCGAATCTTCCACCGCAATCCGCAGCGCTGCACGCTCGGTAGGCGTGACTCGGAATACGACGCGGCCGCCGTCGCGGTTGTACTTGATGGCATTGGAGCCCAAGTTGATGAGAATCTGCTTGAGCCGCACTCGGTCAGCCGCCACCGGCGTAAGCTCGTCGGTCAGCCCCACGACCTCGAGGGAGATGCTGCGCGTGTTGGCCAAGGGCCCCAGCGTGGCAGCTACCACGGGAAGCAGATCGGAGAGCGCGACGGCCTCGGTCGAGATCGGGATCTTGCCGCTCTCTATGCGGGACAGATCCAGGATTTCGTCGATCAGGCGCAGCAGGTGCTCTCCGCCGAGCAAGACGTACTCCACTCGCTCCCGGTGGCGCGGCGAGAGCGGCTCGCGCTTGTCGCGCAGCAAGAGCTGCGCGAACCCCAGGATGGCGTTCATGGGCGTGCGCAGCTCGTGGCTCATCGACGACAGGAACTCCGTTTTGGCTTGGCTAGAGGCTTCGGCCTCGACGCGCGCTGCGCGGAGCTCGGCGTTGCGGCGTTCGTCCTCGGTCAGGTCCCAAATCACCTCCACCGCTCCGCCCTCCGGGGTTCGGCGGCCGTTGACGCGAAGGCTGCGGCCATCGGTGAGTCGCAGATCGAACACCCATTGGTCCGGTCCGGTGCTCGTGAAAGGATTCTTGAGCCGTTCTAGCTCCGCGGCGGCCGGGACCTCGACGGCTCTGTCGAACAACCGCCGATGCAAGTCAGCGTGTCGGTCTCGGTGCAGTGGTTCGTCGAAGAGTGAACGGTAGCCGGCGTTGCTCAGCAGCAGCTCGCCCTGGGCGTCGAAGAGCGCGAACGCGTCCAGCATGCCCTCCACGGCGCTCTGCAGGCGATCGGCGCCGACCTTGACGGCGCCCTCGGCTCGCTGGCCCAGCACCGAGGCGGTGACGTCCTCCGCGCTGTGCAGAATACACATCAACGCTCCCGCGTCGTCGAAGACCGGCTGGTTGAGGGGACTCCAATAACGAACCTCGAACGGCGCGCCCTCCTCGCCCGAGGTCCGGATATCGTACTTCTGGATGGGCATGCGGTCGGCGCGGCGCTCGGCCACTACTCGCGCCAACGAGCTGCGCAGGTTGGTGACGCCGTCCGCGTTTGGGTCGTCGGGATTGTCGGGAAAGACGTCGAATAGCAGACGACCCATGACCGCGTTTCGCTCGGTCAAGGTGGCTCGCAAGTAGGCGTCGCTGGCCCCGATGATCCGCAGCTCCGGGGAAAGGAGCAGATAGCAACCCGGTGCCGCGGCAAAAATTCGTTCGAAGTCAGGGCCAGTCACGTCTCAACCCGTCCGTGAGTGGGCGCAGGCGCGTCCACATATGAATATACGGACGAACTCTAGCCGTGGCACGGGCGCAATTCGAAGTCTTCCGCGGCTCCCGCAGTATCTGCGCCCCGCGCATGAATTGCGCGAGCAGGCTGCTGGCGCGCGCCGCCTCCAGCTTTCGCGGGGGCGCGCGCAAAACCTGCGCAGTAGCTCGGTCGAAGTGCATTCCTTGCCGAAATCGCGCCGACTGCCAGCTTATTTCGGCGCCAAGCGGCGGGCCATTTGCTGGAACGCCGCTTGCTCTGGGGCGGACATGGCCCTGCACAACAACGTTTCACCGCTACGGCCGCGGCTCGGGGCGGACCGCTTGCGCTGCATCGTCGTCGAGTCGGGGGCGGCGGGGCTGACCTCGCCTTCGGCGGGTTTCGACGAAACGATCGTCGTTACGCAGACGGCCGACGAGCTGCCGGCGATCTTCGCGCAGCGCGTGCTGGCTCGAATCGCCAGCGCGGAGCGGGGCCACCGGCGATTCGAGTCGCTGGTTCTGCAAACGGGAGATCGAGACGACAGCGCCTCGCGCGCGGTCCGGCGTCTAATCTTGCTCGGCATGGCGGCGCATGGCCGCGCAGGCGCTGTCCCGGCCGAGCTACTCCTCAGCGCGTCGCCGTGGCTTGCGCCGGAAAGGCGCGTCGAGCTGCTCGGGCTCATCGAGGAGGTCCTGGCCTCGAAGGAGCGACCTCTACCCGTCCGGCTCGTCTTCGGCGTCCAACCGCAGCCGGCGGCAGAGCTCGGGAGCGGCATCTTCGCCAAGGCGATCCCTAGGCGAAGGCGCGCAGCGTCGTAGCTGGACTGGCGAGGGCGATTGGGCACGGGCCTTGCTCATGCGAAAGAGAAACGCGCATGAGCGAACCGCCCCATCGTTCGACGACGCTGCGCTGGATCCTGATCGCGCTGACGGCGGCAACTCTGTATGTCTGCTGGCCGCTGTGGCCGGCGCTCGTGATGGCGAGCTGGACGGCGGGGCTCGCGAGCACGAAGCTGTCTCCGCTCGGACAGACGCTCAAGAACCGACGACGCGTGGCGGCGGCCTTCTCGTTGGTACTCTTCATCGGTTTGGCGCTGCCGCTGGCTGGCGTCATGCTCGGCGTAACGTCGGGCGTAAATGAGCTCGCGCAGCTGCTGTCACGACAGCCGTCGGTGAAGGTGGCGCTCGAGTCGCTCGCGAGCGGGCCAGACGCGCCAGGGCCGCGCTTGCCCGCAGATCTGGGCGGAGCGCTCGAGCTCGTGGAGCGCCACGGTCTCCAGGTGATGCACGTGCTTGGGGACGTAGCGGGAGCTGCCGCGACGGGCCTGTTGGCGTTGTGCACCTACTTCGGAGGAACGTACGTCTTCTTGCTGCATGGTCGGGAGCTGTGGGCTTGGATGCAACGCAATTCACCGCTCGAGTCGCTCCAGCTCGCGCGGCTGGCAGCGGCGTTTCACGAGACCGGCCACGGTTTGCTCGTGGGCGTAGGCCTGACGAGCGCTACCCAGGGAGCGGTGGCAACCCTGGTCTTTTTGGCATTGGGCGTGCCCCGTTGGTGGGTGCTCGGCCCGCTCACCGGGCTCGCGTCCATCATCCCCGTCTTCGGCTCGGCGCTAATCTGGGCGCCCATCGCAGCAGGTCTGTTCTTGAGCGGCCACACCATCAAGGCCGTCGTGTTGTTGGTCGTGGGAACGGCCGTAATCAGCACGGCCGACAATCTGCTGCAGCCCTTCTTTGCTCGATTGGGCTCGCTCAGGATGCCGACCTACTTGCTGTTCGTCACGCTGTTCGGTGGATTGATTGCCTTCGGAGCCTGGGGCGCGATTCTCGGCCCGCTCATCGTACGGTTGTGGCTCGAGGCATTGACGCTACAGCGCGAAGCGAGCTCTAGCGATGGGCTCGACCCGCCTGACGCCAACGAAGCGTGAGCCCGAGGCGGCGCCTCACTCGTAGCGCAGCGCGGCTAGCGGGTTCAGGCGCGCTGCCTTACGTGCGGGAAAGACACCGAACGTTACGCCCACCAAGACCGACACTCCGAAGGCTATCGGCATGGCCACGCCAGGAAACACGAACGGAACGTGGATCGCTTTGGCGGCTGCCATTGCCCCGAGCAACCCCAGAGCGATTCCGACGAGGCCGCCCACCGCGGAGAGCGCCGTGGCTTCGACCAGGAACTGCGTCAGCACGTCGCTCCCGCGCGCACCGATGGCGAGGCGCACGCCAATTTCTCGGGTCCGCTCCGTTACCGAGACGAGCATGATGTTCATGATGCCGATGCCGCCTACCACGAGCGAGATGGCCGCGACGCCGGCTAGCAACGTCGTGAGCATTCCAGTGACGGATTGAAGCAAGGTTTGGAGCTCCCTCGGATCGCGGATCGAGAAGTTGTCTTCCTCTCCCTCGGGAACGTGACGACGACGATGTAAGACGTGGATGATCTGGCGCTTGGCGTCTTCGATTAGCTCGGGGCCCTTGGCCGACGCCATGAACACCTGGACCCGGTCGCTGCCCATGATGCGCCGAGCGAAGGTCGAGTAGGGCATGAAGATGACGTCGTCCTGGTCCATGCCGAACGCCGAAGCGCCCTTCGGCTCCATGACACCGACGACCCGGCAGGCGATCTGATGCACGCGCATCTCGCGCCCCAACGGGTTCTGTCCTGGATAGAGCGCGTCAGCGACGGTCTGACCGATGACGCACACGCTGGACGCGCGGCGTTCGTCGGCTTGCGCGAGGAGCCGCCCGCTAGCGACGCCCCAGGCGCGAATCTCGAAATACTCGGGGGTCACGCCAGCCGTGGATACGGAGCGATTGTACGGACCCACCACGGCACGTGAAACGCGCGAGCCAGCGGCAGAAACCAGCGCCACGTCGTGCGCTCCGCGTCGAACGGCGTCGAGATCGGCGGCCGTGAACAGCGGCACGCCGAGCGACGACTGCTGCATGCCCTTCACGGTTCCCGGAATTACCACCAGCATGTTGCTACCCAGGCCGCTGATCGCGTCGCCCACGTACGCGGAAGCGCCCCGGCCCATGGACTGCATCATCACCACGGCGGCCACGCCGATGACGATGCCGAGCATGGTCAGCGATGAGCGCATTTTGTTGCGCAGGAGCGCCGAAATGGCTAGCGAGAGCGTAGCGGGTAGCATTTCAGGCCGCCTTTCGCTCGTCGGCGACGATGCGCCCGTCGCGGAAGCGAACTTGGCGGGCAGCGTGGGCCGCGCTGGTTGAATCGTGCGTAATCATCAGAACGGTGATGCCTCGTTCCCGATTGAGCCCAGTCAGAAGCTGCATGATCTCGGCTCCCATGGCCGAATCGAGGTTGCCGGTCGGCTCGTCGGCGAGAATGACTCCCGGGTCGTTGACGATGGCGCGCGCGATGGCGACGCGCTGCTGCTGCCCACCTGAAAGTTGATTGGACCGCGCGTCTTCGCGACCCGCCAGCCCCACTGCCGCGAGCGCTCGCCGGGCTCGCTCGTGGCGCTCCCGCTTCGACACACCAGCATAGACGAGCGGCATGGCCACGTTTTCTAGCGCGGAGGTACGCGCCAGCAGGTTGAACTGCTGGAAGACGAAGCCGAAGCGCGTGTTGCGCAGCGCAGCCAGCACGTCAGGTTCCAGGCTTTGCACCGGAATTCCTTCGATGGCGTAGGCGCCCGTCGTGGGCAAGTCCAGGCATCCCAGGATGCTCATGGCCGTCGACTTACCCGAGCCGGACGGCCCGGTGATAGCCACGAACTCGCCCGCGTGAATCACCAAGTCGACGTCTACAAGCGCCCGAACCGTGGCGTCGCCTTGCCCGTACAGCTTGGTGACCGCGCGCAGAGCCAGCAGCGGTGGTTCGTCAATGACTGATGCCATACGCTGCTCGTCCTTCGGCGGTCAGCTCGTAGACGACCTGGTCGCCCAAACGAATGTCTGCGGACTCGGCGGCCGTCAGCTCTCCATCCGAGACGCCCGGCGTCGCGCGGACTCGTTTCAACTGCCCTTGGCTCAGCAGCCAAACTTCGGGTTGCCCGCCTGGCTTCTGACCCGGTGGCGTGAATCGAAATGCTCCTGCGGGCAATCTGGCAGCGTCCTTTGCTCGCGCGGTGACGACGTGAACCGAGGCGGTCATGCCCGGCTTGAGCGCCAGGTCGGTGTTTTCGACCTCGACCACCGTGCCGTAGGTGACGACGTCTTGCACAATCTGCGGCGAATTGCGGACCTCCGTGACCACACCCCGGAACGAGCGGCTTGGATAGGCATTGACCGTGAACGTCGCTTCCTGCCCGACTGCAACCTCACCGGTGTCGGCCTCGTCCACCGCCGCGACGACGCGCATCTTGCGGAGATCAGCGGCGACGGTGAACAAGACCGGCGTTTGCAACATGGATGCGACCGTTTGGCCTGGGTCGACGTTGCGCGTGATCACGACGCCGTCGATGGGCGCCAGAATCAGCGTGCGGTCGAGGTTGGTCTTGGCTAGCGAGCTAGCTGCTTGCTGTGCTGCCAACTGCGCTTCGGCCGCCACGACGCGCTGCTGCGCGAGCCGCGCGGCCGCTACCGCGGCTTCGTGCTGAGCTTGGTCCATCACCGTAGCGGCGAATAACCTGCCGGCGCGCTGCTCGTCCCGAGAAGCTCGATCGCGATCGGTCCTAGCCTGTTCGAGCGCGGCCCGGGCGGCAGCCAACGTTGCCACGGCTTGAGCGCGGGTGGCCTCCAGCGCGGAACGATCGAAGCGGGCGAGGACCTGCCCGGCTTTGACGGAGTCGTTGTAGTCCACCTCGACGGTCGCGATGCGCCCGGAGACCTCGGCACCGACCTGCACGGTCGTGATGGCTTCGAGGTGCCCGGTGGCATTGACCTCGCGCACGACGTCGCCTTGCGTGACCGCCGCGCTGCGAAACCGCGCGGCGAGAGCGACGGGCTTGGGACGAGTGAGCAGCCAGACCCCAGCCAGCAACAGCGGAAGCGCCACGGCAGCCAGGGCGAGCACCAGCCTGCGCCTTCGCTCGCTGCGGCTCACTCGTTCGATGATTTTGGCAAGCGGCTGCTGCTGATTCGGCAAAGCGGGCAGCTGCGTCGGGTCCGAAGCCATCGTCATGGCCGCAGCACCAGCAAGCTACGTGCCGCGTCCAATCCGCCGTTCCGACTGCGATCTCGGCGCGGAAGAACGCAGCGGCTGCGCGCCGCGCAAAGCTTGCGTGCGCAGCTACTCAGGGCTTGGCGCGGCCCGCCGTCGCGCCGTACTCGTGCAGGCGGTACTGGATGGTCCGCGCGCTGATGTCGAGCATCTCCGCGGCCTTGCTGGTCGAGCCGTTGACGGCGTCCAGAGTCGCCAAGATTGCGTGCTTTTCGAGCTCCGCCATGGTTGCGCCGGGGATGCGAGGCCCACCCTCGATGGTGGCCGGCGCCGCATCGAACGGCAGTGACGAAGCCTTGACCAGGCCGCCTTCGGTGAAGATCACGGCTCGTTCGACCGCGTTCTCGAGCTCGCGCACGTTGCCTGGCCAGCGATGAGCCACCAGCTTGGC
>DATAKF010000386.1:0-10705 GCA_036261775.1 Polyangiaceae bacterium
AGCCAGCCCGAGTACTGGGTGGAAAAGCTGTCGGACGCCTCGTGGCAGGCGCGCGCCGTCAATCGTCTCGAGCAGTTCTTCGAAGACGCGCTGACCAAGGCGAACAAGGACGTGAAGGCTCCCGAGGTGCAGGAGCTGATCAACAAGACGGTCGACCCGCTCACCAACGCCTACGTGAACGACTACGACGGGATGGACACCAAGACGCGCGTCTCGCTGATCAAGCTGCTCGCGTCGTTCCGCGACAAGCGCACCGAGAAGGCGCTCAAGAAGGCCTTCGAAGAGTTCGCCAAGAAGCCGTCGACGGCCAAGGACGAGACCGACATCAAGTGGGCTGCCAAAGCGGCGGGCGACCTCAAGCTCGAGTCGCTGGCGGTGCCGATGGTCGAAGCCTTCGTGAAACTGCGCGCGAGCACCATGCTCGGCGGCGTCACCTACAAAGACTACGCCGCCTCCATGCTCGACGTGCCGAGCAAGGCTTGGGTAGGACCGCTGATCGCGCGGCTCGAGCAAGAGATCACGCCGCCCGGCAAGGACAAGTCGCTGATCGATCCGTTCCGCGACCAGCAGTTTTGGCAAGCCACGGCGGCCCAGCTGCTGGGCGTGATCGGCGATCCGCAAGCCGTCGATCCGCTGATGAAGGTCATGCTCGATCCGAACAAGGCCGACATTCAGCCGACGGCCTTGTTGGCGTTGGTCAAGCTGGGCAAGCCCACCGTGGACTCTGCCTCCAAGCTCATTGCCGGCAAGGAAGACAAGCTGGTGGGCTTCGGCATGCGTCGCATCAAGGAGATCACCGGCAAGGACGTGCAGGGCACGCCCTACGTGGCCACGGCCGCGCTGGTGCTCGGTATGAGCGGGCGCGCGGACGCGACCCCCGCGCTGATTGCCGCCTTGAGCAGCGAGAAGGATGCCTCCACCCGCGCCGTGATCGCGCGCGAGCTAACCAAGGTGCCCGCCACCGAAGAGTCGAAGGCCGCTTTCAAGGCTGCCTACGAGTCGCTCACGCTCGAGACCGAGATTCCGCCTGGGGGCGGCGCCCTGGAAGTGCTGACCGAGGCGGCTGGGCAGTTCTACGATCCGGGCATGATCGACTGGTTGCTCGAGCGCGCCGCCAAGACCAAGGGCACCGGCGACGACTTGAAGGCGTTCCAAGCGGGCATCACCCAGGTCGCGCTCAAGCTCGCCAAGGCCGACCAACTCGCGACCGTCAAAGCCGCCGTCGACCGCTACGGCAGCGAAGACATCGAAAAGAAGCTCTACAAGCAGGTCGAGGCTCAGCTGAAGGCCTGCGGCGAGCGCGCCGCTTGCTACGTGGCGGCCATCCAGAAGGCGGAAAACCAGGAGCAAGCCACGCAGTTTGCGGGCGTGAAGGCCGGCTACATGATCGGCATCTTGGGCGACGACGCCGCGCGCGACGAGCTGGTCGGCGTGATCGACGGCATCACCAACGCAGCCGTGCGCTTCGTGGCCGCGCAAGCCATCGACCACCTGACGCCCAAGGGCAGCAAGCCCGTCAGCGACAAGCTGAACGCCATCATCACCAAGAACGCCAAGTCGGCGGACCGCGAAAAATCGGCCTACGACTCGTCGCTCAAGCAGGTGATGTACCGCATCGACGCGCGCAACTGAGGCGCGCGAGCAGCGTCCGACGATGTCTCGCATTCAACTCGAAGTCCTGACCGGCGCCGACGCGGGTAAGGTCTTCGAGTCGGATGCGGACGTGGTGCGACTAGGCCGCGCGCCGGAGTGCGAGCTGCGGCTTTCGGGTCAGCACCTTTCGAGCCGGCACGCCTGTATTCGCTCGACCAGCCAAGGCTTCGTCATCGAAGACGAAGGCAGCGCCAACGGCAGCGCGCTGCTGCGCGGAGAGCGCCGGCTCGAGCTGACGCTGAACGGCGGCCAGCACGCGTTGGCGAACGGTGACGAGCTGGAGCTCGGGGGCGACAGCGGTGAACCGACGCGGCTGCGGGTGCGCCTGGGCGACGAGCCCAGCCCGCCCGAAGTCGTGGTCACGCGCAGCCTGAGCGAGCTGCAGAGCGCGCCGCAGACGCTCGATCCGAAGGTGTGGAGCGCGGTGTTGCGCGCGCTCGGCGCCGCAGAGTCGCTCGAGACGGTGGTAGCCGAAGTGGCCGAAGCAGCCTTGCGGCTCTCGCCGCGCGCGACGCACGCCACCGTCGCGCTGATGGACGGCGCAGAGTCGGACAAGGGCCAGCTGCTGCCGGTGGTGACGCGGGTGCGCGGCGCAGACGGCGCGCCCATGGCGCCCGAGGGCCCCGTAGCGTTGACGCGCAGCGTGGCGCGCCGGGTCGTCGAAGGGCGGGCGGCGGTGCTAGCGGCCGACGCGCCGCGTGAAGCCTTGGGCTCGGAGTCTTTGCTCGGCGCCAACATCCGCAGCACCATCGGTGTGCCGCTGTGGAAGGGCGACGACATTTTGGGCGTGCTGCAGGTCGACAACCGCGACGCCCCAGCCATGTTCGACCGACGTGACGTCGACGCGCTGGGCCTCTTGGCGCACGGGGCGTCGCTGGCCATCGCCAACGCGCGCTTGATTCAGAAGCTGACGTTGGCGGACGAGCAGCTACGGCGCGAGAACCAGTTCTTGCGCGGCCGTGAGCGCTCGCGCACGAGCGAGCAGCGCATCGTCGGGCAGAGCCGGCGCATGGAGCAGGTGCTGCAGCAGCTGGGCAAGGTCGTGGATACGCGCGTGACCGTGCTGGTCGAAGGCGAGACCGGCACCGGCAAGGAGCTGTTCGCGTCGGCGATTCACTACCGCTCGCAGCGCAAAGACAAGCTGTTCGTGGCGCAAAACTGCGCCGCTTTCCCGGAAAACCTGCTGGAAAGCGAGCTATTTGGCCACAAGCGCGGCGCCTTTACGGGCGCCACGGAAGAGAAGAAGGGGCTGTTCGAGATCGCCGACGGCGGCACGCTGTTCTTGGACGAGGTCGGCGAGATGCCGCTCGCGCTCCAGGCCAAGCTGCTGCGCGTCCTGCAAGAGGGCGAGATTCGCGCGATTGGCGCCACGGCGCCGCGGCGCGTGAACGTGCGCATCGTGGCCGCCACCAACCGCAACCTCGAGAAAGAAGTCGCCGAGGGGCGCTTCCGTGAGGACCTGTACTACCGCCTGAAGGTGTTTCCGCTGCGGGTGCCGGCGCTGCGCGAGCGGCGCGAAGACGTGCCGCTGCTCGCTGCGCATTTTTTGGAGCGCTACACGCGCGAGTTCGGGCGCGAGATTGCCGGCTTCACGCAGCCTGCGCTCGAGCTACTGCAAGCCTACGACTGGCCCGGCAACGTGCGCGAGCTGGAGAACGAGGTGCAGCGCGCGGTGATTCAAGCCGAGGGCGAGAAGTTCATCACGCCCGAGCTGCTCAGCGCGCGGGTGCGCACCAACGACGTGCAAGCCACCGAGCAACCTGCCGAGCTTTCACCCGCCGACGACAGCGAAGAAGACGACGGCAGCGGCACGTTGCGAGAAATGATGGACCGCGTCGAAAAGCGCATCTTGGCCCGCACGCTTCTGGCGCACGGAAACAACAAGACCAGCGCCGCAAGGGCGCTGGGCATCACCCGCGAGGGACTCCACAAGAAGCTCAAGGGCTTGGGAATGTGAATCCCTTCCCGCCTTCCCGCCAATCCCGAGCGCTACTGAATCCCGTATTCGCGAAGACGCCGATAAAAGGTCCTGCGCGGAATCCCGGAAATCTCAGCGGCTTTCACGCGGTTCCAATTGCACGACCGCAGCGCTTCCAAGATGCGTTCGCGCTCGTCGCGTCGGTGCTGCGAGGCGGTGCCTTTCTTGGGCGCGCGCAGCACGCTGGGGGAGCGATCGGCGGCAGGGCGAAAGCCGTCGGGTAGCTCGAAGTCTTCGGGCAAGAGCTCTTGGTCTTCGCTCATGACCCAGGCGTTCAAGAGCACGTGCTCCAGCTGGCGCACGTTGCCGGGCCAGCCGTACGCTTGCAAGCGGCGCAAGGCGTCGCGCGACACGCTCTTTTTCTCGCGCTTGTAGCGCGCCGCGAACAAGCCCAAAAAGTAGTCGACCAGCTGGGGCACGTCTTCGCCGCGCTCGCGCAGGGCGGGCAGGTGAATCTCGACCACGTGGATGCGGTAGTACAGGTCCTCGCGGAACTCGCCCTCCTTGACCATCCGCTCCAGATCGCGATTGGTGGCGAACAAGATGCGCACGTCGACGGGCTCTTCTTGCGTGCCGCCAACCGGACGCACGCGCTTTTCTTGCAGCACGCGCAAGAGGCCAGCCTGCATCTTTACCGGCATTTCGCCGATCTCGTCGAGCAAGATGCTGCCACCCTCGGCCTCACGAAACAGGCCTTTGCGATCGCGCTCGGCGCCCGTGAACGCGCCACGCACGTGCCCGAACAGCTCGCTCTCCAGCAGATTCTCGGGGATGGCGCCGCAGTTGACGCCGAGCATCTTGCCCTTGCTGCGCGCCGACGCGCCATGCACCGCGCGCGCCACGACCTCTTTGCCCGTGCCGGATTCGCCCGTGATCAGCACCGGCACGTCGGTGTCCTTCACGCGGTCGACCAACGCGTAGACCTTGCGCATGGCGGCGCTGGTGCCGACCAGGCCCTGGTAGCCAAAGTGGCCGTACAGGGTCTCGCGCGCGTCGCGCAGCTTTTGGCGGGTGCGCTTCAGTTGCTCGGTGCGACCGTCCAGCAGCTCTCGCAGCCGCTCTTGGGCCTCGGCCAACTCTTCGTTGGCGCTGAGCAGCTCGTCGGCGCGGCGGCGATTTTCGCGCACCAGGCGCGCGTTCTCGAGCGCGATCGCGACCTGATCGGCGAAGGCGCGCAGCGTGGGCAGCTCGCGCTCGAAGTGGTTGCCTGGCCGCACCCGCGTCTCCAAGTACAGCGCGCCAATCGCCTCGCCCGAAGGCGCCAAAATCGGTACGCAGGCCACCGATTCGAGCAGCAGCTGATGCACCGAAGCGTACGACTTGAGCCGCGCGTCGCCCTGCGCGTCGAGCGTGACGACCGGCTCGCGCGTCGCCAGCACCTCTTCGGCGATGGACCGCGAAAACTCCGTACGCGCCGCGTCGCCGGCGCCGCCGCGCGTGGCGTGCACGCTGAGCGACCCGTCAGGCTCTGCCAGCAAGACGTAGCCGCGCTCGGCCCGTAAGAGCTCGACCGCGTGCCCGATGATCTTGGCCGTCAAGCGCTCGACGTCGACCTCGCCGGCCAGGTCGGCGTTCACCTCGAGGATGCGCGACAGCCGCTGCTCGAGCGGTGTGAGACCGCCGAGCTGAGACATCGAAGACGTGGTGCTGGAGGTGCGTCGCCCCGTCAAAGTCGGCGAGGCGGGCAGCGAGCTGAGCGGCGCGAACGGCAAGAACTCTGTGGCGGCGTGCGCCACCGTGCCGGCCACGCTGCTGCGCAGCGACTTGCGGCGCGGGTCGTTCCAATAGACTTCGCGCAAATCACGCGGCAAGCGCGCGCCAATCTCCTCGAGCACGGCCAGAGCTTCTTCGCGATCGCGGCGCGCGAGCAGCGGCTGGCCTCCGCGCTCCTCCAGCTCGGCGCGGGCTTCCAGCGCACGCCACAGGAACTCGCGCTGGTGCGCGCCGCGCGCGGCTTCGATGGAGGCGTCGAGCTTTTCGCGGGCGCCCAGCTCGTCGCCCTGTAGGCTAGCGACGCGCCCCTGCGCCAGGAACAGCAGCGGGCGGTGCGCTGGCGAGCCCGTCAGGAGCTCTTCGGCGCGCCCGAGCGCGAGGCTCAGCTCGCCGGTGTCCGGATGCTGCACCCGCGACGCCACCATCACCGACTCGAGGCACGCCTCGGCGGCGTCCAATTTGCGACCCAGCTCGATGTACGCTTCGGCGCTGGCTTGAAACAGCTTGGCCGACTCGGCTTGCTGCCCCTGGCGCGCCAGCAAATCGGCTTCGTTACCGAGCAGCTGCGCGAGCATCACCTTCGACAGCTGCTCGCTTTGCTCACGCAGCGTGGCGAGGCTGCTTTGAGCGCGAGAAAGACGGCCCAAATACAGGTCGGTGTTGGCCAGGTTGAGCAGCGCTTGGCGCGCCGTGGAGCGCCGGCCGCTGCGCCGCCCCATGTCCACGGCGGCTTCGAACAGCTCGATGGCGCCCGCGATGTCACCGCGAACCTTGAGCAGCCCGGCCAGACTGGTCTGCACTGTTGCCAGCGTGCCCGCGTCGCCGGCTCGCTCGCAGGCCGTGAGCGCCGCGCGGTAGGTGTCACGCGCTTCGTCCAGGCGATCAGCGCGTAGCAGCGCGAAGCCGAGCGAGGCGTACGCCAGGGCTTCCAGCCGCAGCTCGTGCTGCGCGCGGGCTCGCTCGATGGCCGACGAGATGGCTTGCCGCGCGTCGTCGTGGTTGCCGATCAGCGATTGACCTAGGCCAAGGTAAGTCAGCGCCTCGATGGCGGTCGCGTCGGTGCCGCTCGACAGCGGTAGCAGCTCCGCCAACGCTTCGGTGTACTCGGCCAGACCCAACCGGGCGCGCGCGCGGAAAAGCGCGATGCTGCGGCGCTCGGCCTCGGTGGCATTGGGCTTTTGCGCCAGCTTTTCCAGGCGATCGAACGCGCCGCGCTCTTCGCCGAGCCCCAGCTCGAGCCGAGCCTTGGCGATGCCGAGCGAAACGGAGCTCTCCAGCTCGGGCGCCGAGACGACCGAAAGCGCCGCCGAAGCGTCGATGAAGCGACCGCGATCCAAGAAGTAGCGAGCGCGCTCGAGCGGCGCTTCGGGCACAGCCAGGTCGGTGGGCGCGTTGCCGACCACGCGATCGAAGTCTTCGGCCGACGCGACGGCCTCGGACGCGATCAAGCGCACCAGCCTGCGCAAGGAACCCGGACGCCCGTCAGCGAGCTGCACCAAGCGGCGCTTTAGCCCCGCCGTCAGCGACGGCACCGCGCGCCGCACCAAATCGAGGCAAACCGGCTCCGACAGCGCCGGGATCGGGAACACCCGCGCGCCTTCGAAGCGCGCGCCGCCCACCGTTACCAGCCGGGCGCCCCTTTCGAGCGCGACCTGCACGGCGGCGAGCGCTTCGTCGTCGAGGCCGTCGGCGTCGTCGACCAGCACGAAAGCCTCGCCCCAGTTGCTGGTGACGGACAGCTCGCCCTTCACGGTGGCGGTGCTGGTCGCGTCGTCAATCCAGGCCACGGCTTTGCCCAGCGTGCCGAGCCACCACGCCAGGCGCCGCACCAGCGCGCTGCGGCCCGACCCCGGCGGCCCTTCGATGCGCAGCACCTTGCCCGCTTCCAGCGCCTGCGCGGCTTCGAGCATTTGGCTCGAAACCGCGTCAATGCCCGAGATTGGCCAGAGCACGCTATTGGCGCCCGCCAGCGCGTCGTGCCCCGGAAGGCCGAGCGCGCGCCGCACCTCGCTCGCGAGCTCGTCTACGGACGGAAAGCGTTCTTCGGGCGCCCGCGCCATGGCGCGCTCCGCGACCGCGTTCAGCTGCGTCCGCACGGCGGGCTCGAGCCCCAAGCCGTCGGCCTCGACGATTTCGGCCAGCATTACCCCGAGCGCGAACACCTCGGCGCGCACCGTGATCGGCTTGCCCTCGAACAGCTCGGGCGCCGCGTAGCGCGGGGTGAGGCCTTCAGCGAGCGCGCCGCCTTCACGCCACGGCGCCGCCAACCCCAAGTCGACGAACACGACGGAGCCGCCTGGCTCCACGATGATGTTCGCCGGCTTGACGTCACCGTGCAAAAGGCCAGCGCGGTGCAGCACCGTGAGCTGGTCCGCGGCGCGCGCCAGGCTTTCGAGCGCCGCGCGCGCGTTGCCTCGGCGCGACAGCAAGGCCTCCAGGCTGTCGCCCTCTACGACCTCGCGCACCAGGTACGCGCGCCCAGAATGCGGGAGTCGCCCAAAGCGGATCACGCGCGGCACGCCCAGGCCTTCCAGGCCGCTGAGCGCCACCGCTTCGCGCACGAGCGCCGCCATCTCACGCTCGCTGGCCTCTGCGGCGAGCAGCTTTAGCGCGTAGGTGCGGCCGGTGGCGCGGTCACGGACAGCCCAGACCTCGCCCCCTCCACCCCTGCCGAGCCGGCGCACCGGCTCGTATCTTTGCGGCAACTCTGGGTCGTTCGGATCAGACAACAAGGGCGTGCCCCCAGGCGTTCTTCAGATGCCGTAGTCGGCGCCGATGCCGAGAAAGAAGCCGCTGGTGCCAAAGCCGGCGTCCAGGCGCGCGGCGAAGTTGCGGTGCGGCTTGTAGCGCAGGCCCGTTTGCAGCACGAACCACGGGAACAAAATCGGCTTGGAGCCGCCGTCGGTCCAACTCTTCTCGGTGTAGTCGCCGTAGTGGTCGTTCGACTCGTCGCAGTAGTTGGTGTCTGGATCGAAGTCCATCATGTCGGTCCCGCTAATGCAGCGCACGAAGCCTTCGCCGGTGTTGGCGTTAGCGCTGGCGCTGCCTGGCTTGGCCTGCACGCGATACAGATCACCGAACACGATGCCGAAGCCGCCCGCCATGCCGTAGTTGAGCGAAAATTCCGGGCTGAAATCCTGACTCCACAAGAAGTCCGACGTGATGAAGATGGACTTCAGCTCACTCTTCACCAGCTCCCACGCCGGCGCGCCGTCGTCCTTGGCTTTGAACGGCGTGTCGCTCATGCCGTAGCCCGCGTACCAAACCGACAGGTTGTACTCGAAGGCGTTCTTGCGGAACGCAAACTCAGGACCAAAGCCGTGCACGACGACGGTCTTGCCGCCGTCGCCGAACAGGTTGACCATGAACTTGGGCACGATGATGGCGCGATAGCGCGCGCCCACGAACATGTACGTCTTGCCCGGCAGCTCCACCGGCGAGCCGCCAGCTTCTGCGTCGGCGACCAAGCCCGAGTCTTTGTCCGGAGCCGTGGCGGTGCCGGTCGTAGCCGCGGGCGCTTCCGCCGTCGGTTCCCCGGCAGGCGCGTCTGCGGGAGCAGTTGCAGGCGCCGCAGCGCCGCCGGCCGGAGCCGCCGCGTCGCCAGCAGCGGGCACAGGGTCTGCCGCCAATGCCACACCCGACCACACGCCCAGCAGCCCGAGCACCAGCGATGAAGCGATAACCTTATGCATCACAGTCCTCCTCACAAGCATCCAACTCAAGTCTGTAGACGGGGCCGAGCCCTGCCGACCCACGCGAAGCGCGCGCATCGTGCCATGGCACTGTGCCAAGTAGCAATTCCCCTTTGATTTCCCCGCTAAACGGTGTGTCAGTGTCAAGCCACGCGCAGACGGTTGGCCCAGTTGTAGCCATCAGCCCCGCATCCGCGAGCGCCTGCCCGAACGGCCCGCCGGGCGTGGGCAAAGGTGGGAGCAGCCTGCTCCGCACCCCGAGATGTCACGAGCCAAGCGGACAAACCGCGTGTAGCCTATGAATAAATGTGCAGCGTTGCCGTTCGCTCGCCCTCACGAGTTCGCCTTGCCCGGTGGACTGCGGGCGCGCTGCTGCTTGTCACTGCCACCGCGTGCGGCGGTCACTACGTTTCGCGCGGCACCAGCCTGTACGATGAGGCGCGCTACGTCGAAGCCGCAGAAGTCTTCGAGCAGACCGAGGATCGTCTGGCCAGCTCATCGAGCACCGAGCGAGCCCGCTTCGGCCTCTATCGCGGCGCCACCTTTCTGAAGCTCGGTGATACCACGCACGCTGCTCGCTGGCTGGGCTACGCGCGCAGCGTCGTCCAGAGCGATCCGGACGCGCTGGCTGACGATGATCTGGCGTTGCTCGGAGCGTCGCTCAAAGCCTTGGGCAACGCCGAGCCCGCCGAGCCCGCGCGCAAGGGCGGCTCCGAGCTCGCCACGGCGCCGGCTAGGCCCAACGCCGTTCCAGCGAACTGAACAGCACGCGAGGCTTCAGCCGTCGTTGGCGATGTCGCCCAGCTTGCTCACGCTGAACGAGAACTCGCGCTTCGGGCCGGTGACGGTGACCTTGATGGTGTCGTCGTCCACGCGGTCGAAGGCCATGCTGACCGTCTTTTCGAAGGGAGTGGTGAGCGTGTAGCTGCCGGCTTGCGGCACCGGATCGGTCCAGCGCATTTGCACGCCATCGATAGCCAAGTCCCAGTGGCCGCGCTCGCCGTCCCACGCCCGCGCGCCATCGACTTGAATGCCTTCCGCGAGCCCGCCCGCGAGCACCGACTGCAAGCGATCACCCGAGCCCGTACCGGTGCGGCCGCTCTTCAGGTGCGTCCAGTGAGACTCGTGCTTCACGCGCCGCGTCTTGTCGGCAAGGTTCCAGGTCACGTCGGCGGTGCCGTCGAGCGCGACGACACCGTTACTGAAGTCCGTCCACTCGTGATGCACGTCGACCTGAGCGTCGTCGTTGCGCTCGACGCTGATGGCATGGGTGCCCGAGAACGTGTGACCACGGTAGGTGCAGTTGCCGGCCTTGGCGCCGTAAACGACCGTCAACGTCGCGTCTTCGAGCGTGACGTCGGCGCAGGGCAGCTGTGTGCCAATGAAGGTCTTGAGCTCCGCCGCGCCGTCCTTCACGGCTTGGCCAATCGTGAAATTCGTCGAAATATCGACGCTTGCTGCCGTGAGCCCCTCAGCCTGCCCGGCGTCACTGGCCTGCTCCAACGCTGCTGTAGCCTCACCCAGCGTGAGCGGATCTTCTCGGTCCCTGGGACACCCAGTGAGAACCAGCAGCGGCAAAACGAGAACGGCGGTTAACGACTTCGAAAGAATTGAGCGCATGCACGTCGCCAATGCAGCAGCTATGCCGCGGTGAGCGGCTCCCAGATTA
>DATAKF010000389.1:0-10141 GCA_036261775.1 Polyangiaceae bacterium
GCCCGCCTCGACGACGTGTTCGGAGGCCGGCAGTAATGGATCGTCGCGCCTGGCTGTCGTTGGCGGTTTCTTCTCTGTTCGTCAGCGCTTGCTCGAAGCCGAAGCCGCCCGAGCTGACGCCGCGCTCGGTGCAGGTGAGCGCTATCACTCCCGAGAGTGTGGAGCTGTCGGTGCTCTTGGACGCTCGGAATCCGAACGCGTTTCCGATTCTGGCTAGCAGCGTGACGGCCAGCATTGCGCTTCAAGATGGGACGCCGCTGGGCAATGGCAGCAGCACGGAGCCGATCAGCATTCCGGGCGACAGCACGGCGCCTATTACCGCCAAGCTAGCGGTGCGCTTTAGCAGTGGGTCAGCGCTCTTGCCCTATGCCATGGCGATGAAGCCATTGCCCTACCGCCTGACAGGCACTGCCAAGATTGGCGGCGAGCACCTGAATGTGGACGTACCGTTCACCATCGACGGCGTACTGACCCCCGAGCAGGTGGCGGTAGCAGGCCTGCGCGGCGCGACGAAGCTTCTGGGTAAATAGCGCGCAGCTGTGCGCGGTCTTGTATTCGTGCCGTTTCTGGGTGAGCGAGACGCTGGGAGGCCTTGCTCGCTGACAGACGAAGTCGCTTTCGCGACACCTTTTCCTCAATCATTTGGAAGGCCGCATTGGGCGCACTGACGCTGTCCAAGCTGCGACTACTCGCGTGCCGCTGCGTGGAATAGTCGCGGATGCGACAGCGTCATGCCACGCGGTCGACCCCGCGAATTTCTTCGGGAATTTTGGTCGCGTTTGCGACTACGAGGTTCGTCGCGGAGGGGCTCCCGCGAACGAAGGGGGCTCGCGCGCTCGGGAGACCCCCCAACGGTCGAGCCTCCCGAGCCGTTTCGTCCTTACTTGGCTGCTCCGCAGCGGCAGCCGCCCGTGCAGGCGCAGCTAGGGCCGCATTCGCAGGTAGGGGTGCAGGGGCAGCCGTCCTTCGCGGCGGCCTGGCATTGGCACGTCTTCTTGCAACCGCAGTCGTTCTGGCTCTTTTGGTTCACGGAGTCACTCCTGGTTTGCAGCGGGCCATTTCGGCGCGCTCGTAACAGGCCGACGCGCGTCGGGCGCCGGCATTACACCGGGGCGTCGGAATTCGAGTGGAGCCGGCGGAGCTCTCGCGCATTGCGGTATTCGTGGAACCTCCGGGGCTATAAGCTCCTCAGGCGATGCCAACGAGGGCGTACGGTCGCATCGTTACTTGGGAAGGAGCCAGCCTGTGGGTGTTTGGCACGCGGCCCGGTGACGGCCGGTATCCAAAGACTGCCCCGCACTCGCACCACGCCGTACAGGTGACGCTGGCGTTGCGGGGTAGCTTCACGCTCGAAGCTCGAGGTGGGGCAGTGAGTGGAGGCGTGGCGGCCGTCGCACCCGATACGGAGCACACCTTCGAGGCAACGGAGGGCGCCGTCGCGCACCTGTTCGTCGATCCGGATGGCAGAGCCGGTCGGGCGCTTTCGAGCCGGCTGTTTTCGACCGCGCCCCTGGTGCCGATGGTCGCCGCCGAGCTGGGGGACCTGCCGGCGCGTCTGCTTGCAGATTTCGAGGCTACCGACGCTGCAGGGCCTGCCTTCACGGCGCTGGGCCGTGACCTGCTAGCTCAGCTCGTACCCAAGACCGAGCGGGACGAGCGTCCCGAGGCGCGCGTGCGGAAGATGTCGGCGTGGGCGGCCGCGCGGCTCGACAAGCCGGTTAGCCTCGAGGAAGCCGCGGCCCAGGTGGGGCTGTCGAGCGGTCGCGCGCGCCATCTTTTCGTGGAAAACACGGGGCTTCCGTTCCGGACCTACCTGCTCTGGCTGCGCCTTACCAAAGCCGTCGAGCTCTTCTCGGTGGGCACTCCCCTCACGGATGCTGCGCAAGCTGCGGGCTTCTCCGATTCGTCGCACCTCAGCCGAACCTTCAAGCGTATGTTCGGCATCGCGGCGGACTCGCTGCGCATCTCTTAGCCCCTACGTTCAAGTCTGGGGGGGGCCGAGGCCTATTCGTATTTCAATGAACGCTCAGCTTTCCGCCTCGCTCATGACCGCCATCGTGCAGGACCGCTACGGTTCGGCCGACGTACTGCAACTGCGCGAAATCGAGCGCCCGCGGCCGCGTGCCAACGAGGTGATCGTCCGGGTCCGCGCGGCGGGCGTCGATTTCGGGGTGTGGCACCTCATGGAGGGGGTGCCCTACGCCGTCCGCTTGGCCACCGGGCTTCGGCGTCCGCGCAATCCGGTGCGCGGCCTCGAGCTTGCCGGAACCGTCGAAGAAGTGGGCGCCAACGTGACCACGTTCGCCGTGGGCGACGAGGTGTTCGGGATCGGCGAGGGATCGTTTGCCGAGTACGCGAGAGCCTCGGCCGCCAAGCTCGTGCGCAAGCCGTCGAACCTCGGCTTCGAGGAGGTCGCGGTCGTTCCGGTGTCCGCGACCACGGCGCTCGTGGGGCTGCGCGCGGCCCAGCTGAAGGCGGGGCAAAGCGTGCTCATCATCGGAGCTGGCGGCGGCGTTGGCTCTTACGCCGTGCAGCTCGCGCGGGCGCTGGGCGCCGAGGTGACCGGGGTGTGCAGCACCTCGAAGCTGGATTTCGTGCGAGGGCTCGGCGCAGCGCACGTCATCGACTACACGCGCGAAGACGTCACACAAGCGGAGCGCCAGTATGACGCCATCATCGATCTGGCGGGGCGCCGCAGCGTGTCCAGCTTGCGCCGCGCGCTCACCCCGACCGGCACGCTGGTGATCCTCGGCGGCGAGGGTGGGGGCCAGTGGCTCGGTATGGGGCGCCAGGTGTGGTCCCAGCTGGTCGGGATTACGTCGCGACAGAAATTCCGCTCGCCGATCGCGCTCGTGAACGAGCAGGATCTGCGCGTCCTCAGAGACATGCTCGAGGCCGGCACGCTGACGCCAGTCGTCGACCGGCGCTACCCGCTGAGCGAGGTGCCGACCGCGATCCGCGGGCTCGCGGCCGGTCACTCGCGCGGGAAGGCCGTGATCACGATCACTTGAGCTTCGTCGCGGTGGCGTGACGAGAGTTACTCGGGGGGCTTGCGCACTCCAAACCGCTGAGCTACATACTGAACCGCATGGTTCAGTATTCGTCAGCCCGGCTGGATGCGTCGTTTTCAGCGCTTTCTGACGCCACGCGGCGCGGCGTTTTGGAGCAGCTGGGCCGCGAAGACGCGTCGATCACGGAGCTGGCCGAGAGGTTCCACATGACGCTGACGGGCATGAAGAAGCACGTCGGCGTTTTGGAGGAAGCAGGCCTCGTGACCACCGAGAAGGTCGGTCGCGTGCGCACCTGCAAGCTGGGGCCGCGGCGCCTGGAGGACGAGACGGCGTGGATCGAAAGCTACCGCCAGCTCTGGGACGCGCGCTTCGACGCCTTGGAAAGAGTCGTTGATGACCTGAAACGTCGGGAGAAAAGCAATGCAAGCAAGCAGTGAGAGTCAGCCCACCCCCATGAAAAACCGTACGACCATCGAAAGAAAGTCCGACCGCGAGCTCGTGGTCACGCGCACCATCAACGGCCCGGCGCGCCTGGTGTTCGAAGCCTGGACCAAGCCCGAGCTGTTCAAGCAGTGGTGGGTGCCAAGGTCTTACGGTTTGACGCTCGCTTCCTACGAAGCGGACGTCCGCGTCGGCGGCAAGTACCGGCTCGTCTTTGCCCACGGGGACTCGGAGCCGATGGCGTTTTACGGCACCTACCGCGAGGTGACGCCGCACTCGCGCCTTTCTTGGACCAACGAAGAAGGCGGAGACGCAGGGCAAATCACCACCGTGACCTTCGAGGAAAAAGCCGGCAAAACCCTGGTCATGCTGCACGAGCTCTACCCCTCGAAAGAAGCGCTGGATGCCGCTCGCGAATCCGGCGCGGAGCCCGGCACGCTCGAAACCTTCGAGCAGCTGGACGCGTTCATCGCCACGCTGGTCGCGAGCTGAGAGCTGGCTACTACCCGCCGCCTCGGCAGGATCGGGAGCGTTGCCGACGTCGAGCAGCGCTGTGCACGCGGCCCCGGCAGCGCGTTGGGACCAGGATCCGACCGAGGCGGGAGGTGGCTAGAGCCCGTACTGGCGCAGCACGAGCGTGAGCGGCAGATCGTAGAAGCAGCCGGAGAGATCGCGGGCGTAGGTTTTGCCGGCGACCACCAGCGTGAGGTTGCCGGGAAAGCCGGTGTCGGTTTGGCAAATGAAGCCGTTCTGCATGCCGGCGCGGATGGTGAAGCCGTTGAGCTCTTTGTCGAGGTACGCCAGGTGCTCGGCGCTGACCTGCGTTTGTTTCACCTCGCCGCGCGCGGTGATGAGGAGCTTGCCGTCGGGGTAGAGATCCCAGACCACCTTGCGGTCGAGATCGTGCGCTCGGTAGCGCTCCCACTTGCCGCGTGGGCCCGCGGTGGCCACGTCGACACAGACGGCCGGGGCGGATTCGCTGATTTGGCCGGGGCCACAACCGCACTTGGCTTCTGAATCGAAGTTGCAACCAGGCATGACGCCCACACCGGCGACGCAGCGCTCGTCGGACGCGCAATCCTCGTCGGCTTCGCAGGTTGGTTTCAGGCAGCCCTGGTAGTCGTAGCCTGGAATGGTCTGCATCGTGCCCGAGCAGGTCGTGCTCCAAAGGGCCGCGTTGGTGGCTTTTAGGCCGCAGTGCGACAGCGACGGGTACTCGCAGGCTTCGAAGTCACAGCTCTGCGCCGTTCGCAGCGCCTCTTGGTCCTGCTCGCTACACGGGCTCCACACCGCCGCGTCGAACTTCGCTGGTGGATCTGCAGAGCTCGACTCCACGTTCAAGCCCAGCTCGGTGCCGCGCACGACCAGCCAGCGGCGCCCGTCCTTCGTCTTCAAGCACGCTTCTGAGTTGTTGGTTCCGAACGTCAGCTTGCCGCAGCTGCACGACACCAACTGTCCCGCGTTGGTGTCGATGCAGCCACGCGCCCCATCGAGCGCGAAGCCCACGACCTCGCGACAGCTGGCAGCACAACCCGACGGGGTGCCCAGGAGCGGAGGCGGCGCCTCGGGGGGCGGCTCTGCACACATGGCAGGTCGTGGAAACTCGTTCGGTAGCAGCTCGCCGTCGGCAGGTTCGCCGGCGGTGCCTGCCCCGGCCGTGCCTGCTGTCGCTGTGCCGCCAGCGCCAGCGGTGCCACCAGTGCCTGACGTCGTCGGCGCGCGACCCCCGTCGTTCGGTGAGCCGCCGGTCTGACTCCCGGCAGTTGCGCTCGACGAGCCCGCTGAGTTGGACGCACCAGAGCTGCCGGATGTCGGGACAGCCGGCGTGTCGCCCGAATGCTGCGGCGTTTTCCCCGAGCAGCCGGCGGCCGCTCCCAGCGCCACCGCCAGGGCCCACGCAAGAACCTGGGGCCCCCACGCTTGCCGACTGCTACCACCAGGCATCGAGCTGGACATGTCCAGCCAGCTCGAAATCCGTGACCGCAGCCGCCGCGGTGCTGGTGCCGCCGAGTCTTGGCGGCGCCTGGCTAAAGATCGAACCGGCCCGACGCCTCGGGCTGGTAGACCACGCGCTGCACTTGGACGCGGCGGGTTCCGCGTGGCGTTTGCCAGTCCACCTTGGCACCCTCGCAGCAACCGATGAGCGCGGTGCCCAGGGGCGCCAGCACCGAAATGCGCCCCGCTTCGATGCCGGACATGGAAGGGAACACGACGGTGACGGAGCGCCGCTCGTCGGTTTCGAGGTCGACGACCTCGACCTCCGAGTTCATCGTCACGACGGTGGGTGGAACCTGCTCGGGGCTGACCACGACCGCTTGCGCGAGCTCGCGCTCGAGCACGCTCAACGTGGAAGGTGGCCTCAGCTGGCTACGCATGCGGTCGAACAAGGCGTCTAGCCGGCGTACATCGAACTCGGTCATCGTGCGGGGATTACTGGTCATCATGAGGTGTTCTTTCGAATGGGCAGAGCCCGGACGTGACGGTGCCCAGCCATGCCGTGCAGGGCTGGCGGAGCGTCAAAAAGCGCGTGCGACACGGCACCACGCCGTGTGCGCTGGCTACGGAGCGGCAGCCCTAACCAAGTAGGGCGCACCGCTCCTTACGCGCGTGCGGCAGTTCTCATCGACAACAGCCGGAGAACGACGCCACTTTCAGGGCGCGCCTTTCCGGAGCTGGAGACGACGGAATCAGCCATGCCCAGTCTTCTTAGTACCGCGGTGGGCGACTCGCCAGTGTGTCATTTCGGCGCGCCTGCTCACCCGCTTGACGGCGGTTCACGAGACTGAGACGGAGTAGCCATGGCAATTCTCAAGAGCGGCGAGCCCGCACCCAGCTTTGAGCTCGAGACCGACAAAGGCGAGCGCGTCTCTTCCGCCACGCTGCTAGGCAAGCCCATCGTGCTGTTCTTCTATCCGAAGGACGACACACCGGGCTGCACCATCGAGTGCAAAGAGTTTCGCGACGCGCAGCCCCAGTTCGCCGAAAAGGCGTTCGTGTTCGGCATCAGCCCCGACGACGTTGCCAGCCACCAAGCCTTCCGCGACAAATTCGGCCTCAATTTCCCGCTGCTCTCGGATCCGGGCCACCGCGTTGCCGACCAATTCGGCGTCTGGGGCGAGCGCAAAAGCGGCAGCGTCGGCATCCTGCGCACCACGTTCGTGATCGCCGATGGCAAAGTCACGCGCGTGTTTACGGACGTAAAGCCCGAAGGCCACGCCGCAGAAGTGCTGGCCGCGCTGGGGTGAAGCGCGAGCAGGAGAGCGGCTGCGCCGGGAGAGGTGAGCGAGCTTCGCTCGGGTGGGGTGGACGCCGCGCCTGCGGCGCGAGCGGGTGCGGGCTGCGCCCGGGAGAGGTGGACCTTCGGGGAGAGGTGGGCCTTCGGGGTGGAGGTGGACGAGCTTCGCTCGGGAGAGGTGGGCCTTCGGGGAGACGGGGCCTTCGGGGTGAGCTTTCTCGCCGATTGGGCTAGAATCCGAATCATGGCTGGCGCAGCACCACGGCTCGGTTCCCTTTGGGAGCAGCTCTGCGCCCTACCCTCAAACCAAGTCGGCGAAATTGTCGACGGCGAGCTCTTCGCGTCGCCCCGACCCGCGGGGCCGCACACCCGCGTCACGTCCAAGCTCGGTGGCAAGTTGGACGGGCCCTTTGACGGTGGCGACGGCGGTCCCGGCGGCTGGATCATTCTGCACGAGCCCGAGCTGCATCTCGGCGACGCCGTCTTGGTACCAGATTTGGCCGGCTGGCGACGCGAGCGCATGCCTTACGTGCCCGAAGAGCTCACCGCGTTCGAGATCGCGCCGGATTGGATCTGCGAGGTACTCTCTCCCTCCACGAGTACCCTGGACCGCGTTCGCAAGCTGCCAGTCTACGCGCGCGAAGGAGTGCAGTTCGCCTGGCTGCTCGAACCAATCCAGCGCACCCTCGAAATCTTCCAGCTGCAAGCGTACCAATGGCGCGCCGTGGGCACCTGGGAAGGCGACGCCAAGGTGCGAGCCGTACCCTTCGACGCCATCGAGCTAGATCTCAGTCACCTCTGGGCCGACATCCGCCGCCGGCTATAGCCTTGGAAGCGCTTGCCCATCGGGCGAGGTGAGCGCCGCGCCTTTGGCGCGAGCGGGAGAGGTAAGCGCGCTTCGCGCGGGAGAGGTGAGCCTTCGGGGAGAGGTGAGCCTTCGGGGAGAGGTGAGCCTTCGGGGAGAGGTGAGCGCCGCGCCTTCGGCGCAGGCGGGAGAGGTGGGCGCGTTTCGCGCGGGAGAGGTGGGCCTTCGGGGAGAGGTGGGCGAGCTTCGCTCGGGAGAGGTAATCCTCCGGGGTGAAAGGCGATCGTAGACGCGCCTCCGGCGCGCCGCAGGCGTCCACCCTTTACGTCACCCGCCGCAGGCGCTCACGTCTCCCCGCCGTAGGCGGCCCACCCCTGCTCTCACCCGCCGTAGGCGCCCACCTCACCCCGAAGGCCCACCTCTGCCCTCTCCCCGCCGCAGGCGGCACCCGGGCGAAGCCCGCTCACGCTCTCCCCGCCGCAGGCGGCCCACCCCTGCTCTCACCCGCCGCAGGCGGCTCACGCTCTCCCCGTCCGCTCCCCGGACATTTTGACTATGCGCGCCCTCTCTCTCGCGAAACATCCGGGTGCGAAACTCCTCTCGAAGGAGCAGGGGCCATGACTGCGCAGTTGCCGAGCGATCCGGACAATCAACCGATGGGCGCGAACGTCGTTGCGGACGGTTCGGGAGTCATTTTTCGATGCTGGGCGCCGCGGGCGGCGCAGGTGTGGGTGACGGGGTCGTTCAACGGCTGGGCGCTCGATGACGACTGCGAGCTCAATCGCCGGGGCGACTACTTCGTCGGCTTCATGCCCGGGGTGGGGGACGGAGACGAGTACAAGTTTCACGTCGAGGGCGCGATTGGTGGGCACGACAAGCGCGATCCGTACGCGCGCGAATTGGGCGTGAATCCGGCGTATCCCGTCTGCAACTGCGTCGTGCGCGATCCGCGCAGCTTTCGCTGGAGCGATCAGGGCTTTCGCACGCCGCCGTTGAACGACCTCATCATCTATCAGCTCCACGTTGGCACCTTCAACGGACCGAATCGTGAACGGCGACCCGCCAAGTTCTTGGACGTGCTCGGTAAGCTGGATTTTCTGGCCGATCTGGGTGTTAACGCCGTGCAACTGTTGCCCATCGTCGAGTTCGCGAGCCCGCGCAGCCTTGGCTACGAAGGCTCGGACATCTTTTCGCCGGAGATGGACTACTGCGTCTCCGCGGCCGAGCTGCCCAATTACCTGCCGTTGGTCAACGGCCTCCGCAACCGCACCGGCTTGTCGTCTCTGACCGTTAGCGACCTAACCCCGCACGGCAACCAGCTGAAGGTCATGGTCGACCTGTTCCACCGCTGGGGCATCGCCGTGATCTTCGACGTCGTTTACAACCACGTTGGCGGGCAAATCAAAGGCCAGGCCGAGAGCTTTTGGAACTTCGAGCAAGCCGTCATCAACAGCGACAATGATAGCTCCTACAACACCGACCGCGATCACACGGGGCCGTGTTTTGCGCTGTGGAAGGCGCCGGTGCGCCAGTTTCTGATCGACAACGCCAAGTTCTTTTTGCGCGAGTACCACGTGGACGGTTTTCGCTACGATCAGGTCTCGGCCATTGTCTCGGAGAACACGGAGTGGGGCTGGACTTTCTGCCAGAACATCAACGGCACCCTGCACGCAGAAAAGCCGCAGTCGGCGCAGATTGCGGAGTACTGGAACGTGGATCCGTACGTCGTGCGCTTCTCCGAGCATGGCGGCGCCGGCTTTGACGCCACGCTGCACGACGCGCTCCGCACCGCCGTGCGCGACGCTGTTTCGGCCACCGTGGGCGGCTCCGGTCCCGTCGACATCGGCCGCATCGCCAGCGCGCTCTGGCCGGCGGGCTTTCTGAACGCTTGGCGCTCCGTGCAGTACCTGGAGAGCCACGACGAAGTAAAGTTCAACGCCAGTCAGCGCATCGCCAAGCTGGGCGACCCCAACGAGCCTCGCTCCTGGTGGGCACGCAGCCGCGCCCGCGTCGCCAACGGGCTGCTGCTCACCGCGCCCGGCATTCCCATGCTGTTCATGGGTCAAGACTTTGCCGAAGACAAACAGTGGGACGACAACGCCGAGTTTCGCCCCGGCAACCTCATCTGGTGGGACGGCATCGACTGGGGACGCGACCCCGTGCAGCGTCGTTTTCGCACCTTCATGGAGCAGCTGGTTTGGCTGCGCCGCAATCAGCCCGCGCTCCGCGGCGAAACGCTCAAGGTGCTCCACCAAAACGCCAATGGCCGCGTCCTCGCCTTCCACCGCTGGCTCGAAGGCAGCGGGCAAGACATCGTCGTCGTCGCCAGCCTCAACTACTACACCTTCGATCGCTACGACCTGCCCTGGCCCGCCCCCGGCCACTGGCGCGAAATCTTCAACAGCGACGCCTACGACGACTACCCCGCCACCGGAAACGGCGGCGGTATCACGGCGTACGACGCGCCGCGCGATGGGGCGCGAGCGACGGCGACGATCGCGATCCCGGCGAATTCGATCTTGGTTTTTGGGCGGTAGCGGGAGAGGGGAGCGCCCCGCCGCAGGCGGCTCACCTCTCCCCGCCGCAGGCGGCTCACCTCTCCCCGCCGCAGGCGGCTCACCTCTCCCCGCCGCAGGCGGCTCACCTCTC
>DATAKF010000399.1:0-16254 GCA_036261775.1 Polyangiaceae bacterium
CTGCTTGAAGGCCAGCTGCACGCCTACGCCAGAGCCGTCCGTCGTGACGAGTGAGCCTTTGACCGTCGCGATCTGCCCAACCATGTTGACGACGTTGGAGTTCGCCATGCCCTGGTTTTGCAGCATCATCTGGTTGAGCTTGTCGTTGACGCCCATCGACTGCTCGAGGGACGAGAACTGAGCGAGCTCGGCCACGAAGGCTGAGTTGTCCTGCGGCTTGAGCGGATCCTGATTCTTGAGCTGCGCCACCAGCAGCTTCAGGAAGGCGTCGCGCCCCATGGCTTTGTTGCCGCCGAGCGCGTTAGTCAGGCCTTCTGCGGCGCTAGTGGTGGTGTTGTTTACGGGAGCGACCATGGGATTAACCGATCAGTGTCAGTCTCTTGTGCTTGCGTTTGCGTTCCTCTTCGGAGTCCTGCTCGGCGGATTGTCGATTGCCTGGCTTGGGTCCCGATGGGGTCAGTCTGCGTTGTGCAAGGACGGTGCCGACTTCGGAGGCCTGGACCACGTTCAGTGATTGGACGGTGATCCCAGCGCTCTCCAGGGCACTTCGCAGGGCACGCGCGTCGGGCAGCACGGAGCTCACTAAGTGTTGGTTTTCCATGCCGATCACGACGCGCAAGGCGCCGTCTTGGCGGTCCAAAGTGACCTCCAATTCGCCGAGCGCCCCGCCGTCGACGCGCAGCACGAGGCGCTCCGGAGCCTTCAGGTCGACTGGCGCGCCGCCCGCGCTTTCGGTGCCGGTGCAGCCAGGTGTCAGAACTCCGCCACTGGGGTGCCAAGCGCTCGGCGTCTCGCTTTCGGCCTGCGGCAAAGCCTGCGCGCTCGACACCTGCTGCGCGAGCGCCATCCACAGCTGAGCCGCGGCTTCGCCGTCGCGTTCGCGGGCAGCTTCTTCGCGTTCGACGACGCGCGGAGCGCCGTTCAAGCCTCCGGCGGAGGCGCCGCCGCTGTTCACTTGTCGGCCTCGCTGCGACGAAAGCGCAAGCTCGACAGCTCGTCTTCCAGCCGACGCTCGGTGCGTTGCGTGGTGCTCTCTTCTTGTTTCTGGATGCGCTCGGACAAAAGCTCGACTTTCTTGAGGTCGGTGCGCGCAGTCATCACGGCGCCTTGGGCCTTCTGTGTGTTCTGTTGCGCGCGCATGGCCTCGATGCGGGCCTTTTCCAGGTGCAAACGCCGATTGGCCATCCACTCGTTGGCTTCGATCCAGCTCATGGCGCTGAGCGCTTCGCCCTCTTCGGCCAGCTTCAAGCGTGACTCGGACGCTTGCTCGAGCTCTTGCTTCTTCTGCTCTTCGGCGGAGAGCGCGCGGGCTTCGGCGGCGCGCGTGCCGGCCAGCTGCTGCACGCGCTTGTCGAGCTCCTTTTCGCGCAGCGTGACGACCTTCTCGATGCGGGTACGACGCGGACTCATTTACGAACCCCCCGAGCTTGAGGTTGTTGTTGAGCGAGCGCGGCCAGCTGTGCCAGCTGCCGCAAGCTGTCCTCGACGCGCGAGCCGTCGCTGACCTTTTGACGCAAGAAGTTATCGATGTGCGGCTGCGCCGCGACCGACAAGTCGACGCGCGGGTCGCTACCGGCCACGTAAGCGCCGACCTGAATCAGGTCCTGCGCGTCGCGGTAGGTCGAGAGCATGTCGCGCACGCCGGCGGCGTTGCGCATCACGGCTTCGGGCGCGATCTCGGGCGCCAAGCGCGAGATGCTGGCCAGCACGTCGACGGCCGGGAAATGCCCCTTCTCGGCCAGGCCGCGGGACAGCACGATGTGACCGTCCAAGATGCTGCGCACCGAGTCAGCGATTGGATCGGACAGATCGTCGCCTTCGACGAGCACGGTGTAGAGCGCAGTGATGACGCCCGTGCCCGGGCCGGTGCCGGCGCGCTCGAGCAAGCGCGGCAAGGCGGCGAACACGCTCGGCGGGTAGCCTTTGGTGGCCGGGGGCTCGCCCGCAGCCAAAGCGGCTTCGCGCAGCGCCATCGCGTAGCGCGTCACCGAATCCATCACCAAGAGCACGCTCTTGCCCTGGTTGCGGAAGTACTCGGCGATGGCGGTGGCCGACTCGGCGCCGCGCGCCCGCACCAGCGGGGGCATGTCGCTGGTGGCGGCCACGACCACGCTCTTGGCCAAGCCCTCCGGCCCGAGCGAAGCGCGGATGAAGTCGTTGAGCTCACGACCGCGCTCGCCGATCAGGCCGACCACGTTCACGTCGGCCTGCGACGTGCGGCAGATCATGCCGAGCAGCGTGCTCTTGCCCACACCGGCGCCGGCGAAGATGCCCATGCGTTGGCCGACGCCGAGCGGCAGCATGGCGTCAATCACGCGCACGCCGGTCGACAGCTGCCGATCGATGGGCCGACGCCCGAACGCGGGCGGGGGCGCGGCGTTGACGGGGCAGATCTTGTCGGGCTCGATTTCGGGACCGCCGTCGAGTGGGCGCCCGAAGGAGTCGACGACCCGGCCCAGCAGCTCGAACGAAGCGGGCACGGTGGCGCCACGATTCAGGCGCACGGCGCGAGCCCCCGGCCGAATGCCGACGAGCGGGCCGAGCGGTGTGGTGAGGAGCCGCGCACCACGAAACCCGACCACCTCCACCTCGAGCTTCGCTCCCGAAGCATCGCGGACGCTCAGGGTGTCGCCGACCGCGGCGTTGAGCCCGCCCACCTCGACGATCAATCCCACTACATCCGACACCACCCCCTCGGGGTTGTGCACAGCCGCCGTCCTGCAACGCTCGATGAGCCGGTCAAGCACGCCGGAATGCTTTGCAAGCACTGGGCCGTCAGAAGGGGTTAGGAATTAGGGGTTAGGGGTGGATGCGAGCTGGCGCTCGCTCGGTGGTTCCACCAGCGTCGCTCGACACCGCCCTACCTCTCCCCTGGCCCCCTCCGCCGACTAACCCCTAACCCCTCACTCCTAACCCCTAAAAGTCACTCAGCAGGCTGCGAATCCGGCCGCAACGCGTGCAGCAGCGTCGCCAGACGCGTTTCCACGGACTCGTCGACTTGGCCAAGCTCCGTATCGACCAAGCAAGCGTGCTCCGGAAGCTGTGGTTCGACGCGGACTTCGGCGCGGCCGCCGCGATCCATCAGGCGTTGTTCCAACGAAGCGCGCTGGCCCTCGAAGCCGTGACCCAGGCGAACCACGACGCGGTCGTGCTTGCCGAGCGCATCCAAGCCTTCGCGCACCAGGTCGCACACCAGCGCCGGGTGCAGGCTGATTTCGCGCGCGATCACCCGCCGCGCGATCACCGCAGCAAGCTCTGCCAATTGACTGGCAGTCTGCTCGAACACGCGTTGACGCTCGTGAATCAGCAGGCCCACGGCTTCTTCGAAGGCGTGGGTGAGCTCGGGATCGACGGTCGGCACCGGCGCCGCGGGAATCGACGTCAGCGGCCCTGGTTCTACAGCCGCAAAGGCGTCGGGCGGTGGAATCGTCGGGGCGCGGGGCGGCGAGGCGGCCTCCGAAGGGCGCAACGAACGCCGCTCGGGCTGCGGCATTTCCCCCAATTCCTGGCGCACCGCGTCCACGAACTCGGACGGCAGGCGCGGCGGCTTCATCGACGGCGATTCGCGCTTGCTGGACGCGCGCTGCGAGGACGGCAGCCAACTGGGCTGTCGACGCGCTGTCGCCGGAACCTGTGCAAACTTGGCGCGGCGGGGGGCGTCGGGCATGGGGTCGGCTTCAAACCATCGCATTGGCGTTGTTCTCGAGTGAAATCGTGCCCTCGGCGTCGAGCCGGAGCGCTACTTCCACGATCTCGCGTTGGGCAGCCTCGACGTCGGAAAGCCGCACGCCGCCCATGATTTCCATGTCTTCTTTGATGCGCTCGGCGGCGCGCTTGGACATGCTGTTGAAGATGTGCGTCTTGAGCACTTCCGAGGCCGTTTTCAGGGCCATCGTGAGGCGTTCCACCGGCACCGACTCGAGCAGCGAGCGGAGCGCGCGGGCATCCAAGGCGTTCAAATCCTCGAACGTGTACATGGCCTTGCGGATCTCGCCGGCCAGCTCCGAGTTGCCTTCTTCGATGGTGCCGAGGAGCTGCTCGCCGGTCTCGCGGCCCAAGCGGCGCACCAGCGCGGCAGAGCGGGCGATGCCGTTCACTTCCATCACGCCGCCAGACTGCGTGACCGGCAGTTCGGCAGAAAGCGCCGTAGCGACGTCTTCGAGCAGGCTGGCCGGCACCTCGCTCATGGTGCCCAAACGCTCGAGAATGGCCGGGCGGGCTGCTTCGGGCAGCGCCTCGAGCACGCGCGCCGCCTTCTCGTTGTCCAGCTGCGAAAGAATGGCGGCGACGAGCTGCGGGTGCTCGTTTTCCATCACCGAGGCCAGCGCCGACGGTTCGGCTTGCGCCAGGCGCTCGAGCGCGGTCGCCTCGGTTTCGAGGAAGATTTCCTGGGCTGCGGGCTCACCCAGGGCGGTGCCGGCCAGCTTGCGCAGGTAGCGCATGCCGCCCTTGGGCACGGCCACGGCGCTACGGCTTTTGTCGATGAACTCCGCGTACAAGCCGTCGAGCGAGCTGGTCGGGACGGCGCGCAGACCCGACGCGGCGTCGCGGAGCTTCTTCACGTCCTCGGCGTCCATCTCGGCGAGGATCGGTCCTGCCGTCGCCTCGTCCAGCGACAGCAGCATCAACACCGCTTTTTGAGGTCCCGTGAGCGCCAAGGATTGCATTCCGCCTCCCGCGCTCTTGCGATTTGCGTGCCGTGCTTAGGCTGCCGACGAGGCAGGCAGCGCGGCCGGTTCCTCGGAGAGCCAGGCCTTGAGCACGACGGCCGCCGTCGCAGGATCCTTAGCGGCCAACTCCAAGGCGTGGGCGCGGATTTCCCCGGCAACCTCCGGCTCTTGCAGCAACCGTTGGCGCTCGGCCTCCGGCAAGGACGCCGCCGCCTCTGCCCGTTCCTGACCGGACTCGAGCTCGGCCAGCACGCGCAGCGGGTCCACCATGGCCGGAGGCGCCGGGGCCGGCAGAGGCTTCTTGGTGCGCAGCACCATCACCAGGGTACCTAGGACGAGCACCAGCGCGCCCGCCGCCATCGCGTAGGGCAGCCAGGGCTTGTTGGTGAAGAAGCTCACAGGCGCGGCCATGTCGTCGCTGTCGAGCTTGGCGAACCGGGTCGCCTGAACCATCACGGTGTCGCCGCGCTCCTGGTTGAAGCCGACGGCGCGCTTGACGGTTTCTTCGAGCGCTTTGACCTCGTCCTGCGGAATCGGGGCAAAAACGCCCTTCTTGTTGTAGCGACCGTTCAGCAAGACGGCGACGCTCAGGCGGCGGATATCGCCCGCCGGCGTCAGGGTTTTCTGAACGACTTTCTGCACTTCCCAATTGCGGGTCTGGCTGCGGACAGCGCCCGTACCGGCGCCGCCGGCGGGCTTTTCCTCGGCCACCGGGCCCTCGCCCTGCGCGTCGGGCAGGTTCGTTTTGGCGCCCGGCACGCCGGCGACGCCAGCATCCCCGTTGGCCACGCCTTCTTCGACTTTGTGCTCGCTGCGCAGGGCCGTCTTGGTGGGCTCGTACAGCTCTTCGGTCCTTTCGCGGGCCGCGTTGTCCAGCCACAGGTTCACGCGCACGTCCGCGTTGCCAGGGCCGAGCACGCGCTCGAGCTGCGCCTGGGCGTCGGCCTCGAGCTGGCCAGCCATCACGCGCGCCTGCTCGGCGTTGAGATCAGCCAAATCTCCGCCAGCCTGAGTGTCAGAAGTTGGACGGTGCAGGGTCACACCTTCGGTGCTCACCACCGACACGCGATCCTTGCTCAGCGTGGGCACGGCCGCCGCCACCAGGTGAACCACCGCCGCGACCTCCTTGCGGCTGAAATTGTGGGAGTTTTCGAGCTTCACCACGACCGAGGCCGAGGCGCTCTCTTCGCGCGCTGCGAACAGCCGCCGCTCGGGCAAAACCAAGTGAACTCGCGCGTTTTTGACGCCGTCGATGCTCATCACGCTGCGCGCTAGCTCGCCTTCGAGCGCGCGCCGCAGGTTCACCTGCTGTTCGAACTCGGTCGCGCCGATCTTGGAGTGGTCGAAGATCTCGAAGCCAACGCTGCCGCCGTGGGGCAAACCGGCCGAAGCGAGCTCGAGGCGCAGGCCGGGAATGCGCTCTTCTGGCACTTGAATCGCGGTGCCATTACTCTCGAGTCGGTAAGGAACCTGCGCGGTTTTCAGCTTCGCGACGATGGCTGCGGCGTCCTCGGTTGCAAGCTCGCTGTACAGGGTGCCGTAGGTCTCGCGGCTGCCCAGCACACTGACGGTCATCACACCGACGAGCACGGTGGTCATCACCAGGACCAGCGCAATGCGCTTGGGCGTCGGCAGGGACGCCCAGAAGTCGGTGAGTTGCTTGAGGAATGCTCGCGCCTTTTCGGGCATTTTCGCTTACTTCCAAACCCTTAGATCTGCATGCGCCAGAGCTCGTAGAACGCGTCGATGACCTTGTTCCTGACGCTGCCCACGAGCTTCAGCTCGATATCTGCTTGGCTAAGCGCAAGCATCGTGCCGTGAATGTCGTCGGTGGCTCCGGCCGCGAACGCTTCGCCCGCTGCCTGGCCCTGATTGATACGTTGATTGGCCGAAGCGGCCGCCGATGCCAGCATTTCCCCGAAGATATCCGCGCCCTCGCCCGCAACCTTCTCGGTTTGCAGGGGTGTGGCTTCGCGCTGGGGTAAAACCAGCGGCAAAGTCGGGGTAGCGCCGACGGGGGCCATGCTCAGCGACCAATACCTATCGCGCTCTTGGCCATGGCTTTGACGCTCTCAATCGAGGTCACGCCGGCCTCGTAGGCGCGGGAAGCGGTGATCATGTTGACCATCTCTTCGACAGCGTTGACGTTTGGGTACTCGACGTAGCCGGTCGCGTTGGCGTCGGGGTGGCCGGGCTCGTAGACCAGCATGCCGGGCCGCTCGTCCGCCTTGATTTGAGCGACTTTCACCAGCGAAACGCCGGCGTCAGCGCCAACCACGCCCTGCTCGCGATCGAGCGGAATGGCCTGGAAGACGGGGTCGAGGCGCTTGTAGGGGCCGCCACCTTCGACCTGCGTCGTGCGGGCGTTGGCCAGGTTCGAAGCGATGGTGTTCATGCGGATACGCTCGGCACTCAGGCCCGAGGCCGCGACTTCTAAAGCGCTGAAAACACCCAACATTTATGCATCATCCTTTGCCGTCGCTGGCTGCGTAGCGCAGCTGCGAAAGCTCGGCGGTGGCGATTGCTGACACGACGTCGTAGCGAAGTTGGTTGGCCGCGACCTTGGCGGCTTCACGGTCGAGCGAGACGTAGTTCCCGTCGTTGCCGGCTCCGGCCGAAAGGTCCTCGAAGATGCGGCCTTCGAGGGCCGCCGAGTCACCGTTCGGGGTCTGAAAGTGCGCACCGTTCGTGCGCTCCATGGCTACGCTCAAGGCCGAGTCGAACGAGCTTACGCTGTCGACGCGGCGTAGATCGTGCGGGTGGTACCCGGGGGTATCCACGTGTGCGACGTTCGACGACAACACCGTGTGGCGCTCGAGGTGGTAGTCGAGCGCGCTGTGCAGGGAGCCAACGGCGCTAAACAGGTCGGACATCGCGAGTGTCCCTCAGCACGACGCATGCCAACGCCGAGGGGCCGATCTTTTTCGCTCAAGGGTCCGCTGGAGGTTCCGTTCACTCAGACCGAAGCCAGTGAGAAGCCCTGGGGCGCAAGATACCCAGGGGGGTCGTGAGCGACTTTTCGCTGAAAACCCTGCGTTCTCCGCTGATCCTTCACGATTCTCGTTCTGGACCTGGGGCAGGCGCGACCCGGAGCGTGGGTAGGAGCATGTAACCCTGCGACTTCGTTAAGCTCCTGGGGCCTTGCGACGCGTAGTGGAGAAAGCGGGGTGCGCCAAGCGATCGACGCTCGGACGATCGAAGTTCTGACGCTTGGCCCAACCATTGCTTAGGGACCCTCCCGACTTCGAGGAGGAAACCCGACCATGTACGACAGCCAAGCCCCGGCAGCCTATTCCCCAGTGAGTGAGATCAGCGCGCTCGACGACTTCAGCGCCATGGAATCACCCTCTGGGGTGATGAAGGCAGCCGAGCTGCTGGATCAGGACAGCGACGCCGACGTCGAAGCTGACGCGGACGTCGAAGGCGCCCTGGCGCTCGAGCCCGCGCCGCTGCCCGAGGCCCCGGAGCCGGTGATGCTGCCCGAGAGCATGCAAGGCGTCATCGGCTTGTCCGAGTCGCTCGTCGAAGTCTACCGCGTCATCGACCGCGTCGCCGACACCACGTGCACCATCCTGATCACGGGCGAGTCCGGCACCGGTAAAGAGCTGGTCGCCCGCGCCGTGCACCGCAAGAGCCCGCGCCAAAGCAAGGCTTTCGTGGCCGTGAACTGCGGCGCCATCCCGGAAGCGCTGCTCGAGAGCGAGCTGTTCGGCCACGCCCGCGGGGCCTTTACCGGCGCCCACGCCAACAAGGTCGGGCGCATCGCGCTAGCCGAGGGCGGCACGCTGTTCCTCGACGAAATCGGCGAGATGCCGATGTCTCTGCAGGTCAAGCTGCTGCGCGTGCTGCAAGCGCGCGAGTACTCGCCTGTCGGTGACAACCGTACCTTGAAGGCCGACGTTCGAATCGTCGCCGCCACCAACGTGAACCTCGAGAACGCCGTGCAAGCCGGCACGTTCCGCGAGGATCTGTACTACCGCTTGAACGTGATTCACCTCACGGTGCCCGCGCTGCGCGAGCGTCCGGAAGACGTGCCGCTACTCGTCCAACACTTCTTGAAGAAGGCCAAAGAGCGCGTCGGTCGCACGACAATCGGCGGCGTTTCGCGCGCGGCGGCCCAAATTCTCGCGGACTATCAGTGGCCCGGCAACGTGCGCGAGCTCGAGAACACCGTCGAGCGCGCGGTCCTGCTCTGCCAAGGCGCGCTGATCGAGCCTAAAGACTTGCCGCAGCGCCTGTGCGGCCTCGGCGTCGAAAAGCGCATGTCCCCTCGCCTCCCGGACACGGGCCTAGACCTGCGGAATGCGGTCGAGTCCTTCGAAAATCAACTCATCCGTCAAGCTTTGGAGCGGACGAAGTGGAATAAGAAGCAGGCCGCGTCGCTACTGGGCCTGAACAGGACCACCTTGGTGGAGATGCTCAAGCGGAAACGTATCAATCCGCGTGCCGCTTGATTCTTGTTCTCGCTTCCGCTGACGACCGTTAGCGCTCCTCGACCTTCGCTTGCTTCACCACAGCTGGCGCCCGGCCTCGCCGGGTTTGTTCGTGGGTCTCTTCTTTACCTCCGCACTCCGCGTGGTGCCCCTCGCGATCTCCTCTTGACCCGAACCCCAGTCGTGCGCCCGGCCTCGCCGGGTTTGTTCACTCAGGTCTTCCCGCGCGATCGTGATCTGATCCTGCCAAGGTGCGGTTGAAGTGGTTCCATGTTCTCAGGCGTTGCCTGAAAACAAACCTCGAAACGACGTTGCGCGGCTCGAGAGGGACGAGATGCGCGAGCCGACGGATTCGCGCGGGCCTACGGAAGCGCGAAACTCGACGGATTTGTGCGCGCGGACGGCGCTGGGCGGCGCGCCGACATTGCGACGCAAGCACCTGAAAACACTGCTGCGCCCAAAGAAGCCGCACGTTTACGCCACCATTCGTATCCCCCTCAATCGCAACACTCCCTACCCTCACGCGAGCCCACTCTCGATTCTCAAGTTGGCGCGCAAGTTGCTGTGCGGGGGGCGTGAAGATTTGGTTGGCCCTAGCTGCTACGGCTCTTGCGTCATTCGCTGTGACGCGCGAGGCGCAAGCTGAAGAGTTGCTGATGGACGGCAACTTTGGGATCGGGACGGGCCTCGAAGGCGGCGATCCAGGCACCGGCATCCAGTGGCGCCGTGCGCGCTTTCGCGTGCTCGGCGGCGTCGATCTGCGCAGCGACGAAGGACCAGCGGATGCGCTGGGCCTTCGCGCGTTCGTCGAGGTCGAGAAGCGGGCCAGCGTTGGCGCCGAGGTGCGTTACGAGCGCTGGATGGCTCGAAACTTCGGCGTTTGGGCCGATTTGACTGGCACCATCGCGCCTCACACCTTGTTCGGCGGTGGCTTCGGCTGCACCGCCATCATTCCTTTCGGCAAGAAGGTCGGCCTGTTCATCGAGCCTTCGTTTCATGCTTTGCCGCTCGGTAGCGATACGCCCGGTGATGGCATTTTGATCTGGGGTTTGCTCTCGGCCGGCGTGAGGTTTGGCCTATGAAACGCTGGTTTTGGCTACTGCTTGCGCTGGCGACTCCGTTCAGCGCGCCCGTGAGCTGCGGCGGTGACGGCTGCCTTCGCAACAGCGACTGCTCGAGCGACCAGACCTGTCGCGCCGGTCGCTGCGAGCTCACCGATCCCCCGGCTCCTGTCGGCAACGGCGGCGAAGGCGGCGAAGATTCGACGCCGACCGCAGGCAGCGCGACCGCTGGCGTCGCCGGGAGCGGCGGAGTCGCCGGTAACGGCGGGGTTGCCGGCACTGGCGGAGTTGCAGGTAGCGCTGGTAGTAGTGGCAACGCTGGTAGCGCGGGCATGAGCGGCAGCGGCGGCACCCAAGCCGGCAGCGCGGGCTCGATGAACGTCGCTGGCGAAGCTGGCGGCGGCGAGGGTGGCGCAGGCGCAGGCGGCGAGAGCGGAGACAACGCAGGCGGCCAAAGCGGCGCCGGCGGCGCGCTCTGAGCCAACGCACTGACGCTCGCCGCGCGCTGCTTTTGACGCATAAAACGTCTCAATTTGGGCAAGCCTAGTTCTGAGTAGCGGCTTCCCGCACGGCGCACGCTCGAACTGCCAACTGCCAACTGCCAACTGCCGACTCGGCCTGGTGGCACGACTCCTGCTGAGTAAGCGTCACATGTTCCGAGCTTTGAACATCGCGGCGACCGGCATGGCTGCCCAGGAGACCAACCTGGAAGCCATCTCGCACAACATCGCCAACGGCAACACCGTCGGTTACAAGAAAGAGCGCATCGACTTTCAAGACTTGCTGTACCAAACGGTGCGGCAAGCCGGCACTCCGACGGGTCCCACCACCACGTCGCCGACTGGCCTGCAGATCGGCACCGGTGTTCGCGTCGTCAGCACGTCGCGCATGTTCCAGCAAGGCACCGTGCTGCAGACCGGCAACCAGCTGGACGTCGCGATCGAAGGCAACGGCTTCTTCGTGATTCAGCAGCACGACGGGACGCCCGCCTATTCGCGCAACGGCGCGCTCAAGACCGACGGGGACGGCCGCATCGTCAACGCCGAAGGCTTTCCGCTCGAGCCGCCGATCACCGTGCCACCCGACGCGAGCTCCGTTTCCATCTCCGCCAACGGCACGGTGTCGGTGACCCTGCCGGGTCAGAGCACGCCGAGCGACATCGGCCAGATTCAGCTGGCAAACTTCGTCAATCCGGCAGGTTTGCAGGCCATTGGTCACAACTTGATGACCGCGACCCGCGCCAGCGGCGAGCCGCAAGTGGGTGAGCCCGCAGCCGACGGCCGCGGCACCCTGCTGCAAGGCGCCGTCGAGCAATCCAACGTCGACATCGTCGAAGAAATGATCGGCATGATCAGCGCGCAGCGCTCGTACGAAATCAACTCCAAGGTCATCACCACCGCCGACGACATGTTGCGCGCGGCCTCGCAGATGAAGTGAGCATGACCACCCGCAATCCTCGCACCGTTCGCGCTTGGGCGCCGCTACTCGCAGCGCTGCTTTGCGCCAGCTCGGCCGCCGTGGCGGACGAAGCTCGCGTCGTGCGGGGCGCGCACGTTCACCTGTCGGACTTGGTCAGTGAGCTCCCGGCGGGCGTGCCGGATCTCGAGATCACCGCGGCGCCGCCGCCCGGCAGCTCGCGCACCATCGCCAGGGGCGAGATTCAAGAAGCCGCCGACAAGAACGGCATCAGCCTGAAGCAGCTCAAGCTGCCCACGGCCGTGCGCGTCACCAGCGCCGCCAAGCGTTGGTCGACGGAAGATTTGGCCAACGCGGCGCTGCCTGCCTTGACCCGCGCGCTGCCCAACGGCGTGACGGTCAAGCGCGCCCGCGCCACGGCCAAGGCCGTCACCTCGCCCAACGCCAGCATCAGCGGCGTGCGCGTGCCGCGATTGCCGCGTCGCGAAGGCGAATACCTGACGACCGCCACCATCGAGCTCTCCAACGACGGCCAGATCGTGGCGCGCATTCCATTTCAGCTCTCGCTCGAGATCTCGAGCGCTGCCGCGCAGCCCGCCATCACCAAGGGCACGCGCGTGCAGCTGATGATCGAGAGCGGCCCGGCGCGCATCACCGCCACGGCCATCGCGCTCAGCGACGGGGAGCTCGGCGACACGCTGCAGTTCCGGGTCGCTACCACGCAGAAGATTCTGTACGGCAAGGTCGAAGAGCCGACGCTGGCGAGGGTCGTCCAATGAAGCGCGCGGTCGGCCTGGTCTTGGTCGTCAGCACGCTCGGCGCCTGCGGACCGAACCACATTGCGCCCTTCACAGCGCGTGAGCGCAACTACAAGGCCGGCGAGTACGCAGCCACCCAGCAGCAAAATAGGCCCGCCACCGGCTCCATCTACAGCGAAGCCCAGTCCGGCTACTTGGAAGACACCCGCGCGTTGCGCGTCGGCGACGTCGTGCTCGTCAAGATCAACGAAAAGGCCGACGCCCAGGGCGGAGCCACCACCAACCTGTCCAAAGAGACGAACCGCTCCGCCGGCGTCGACTCGCTGCTCGGCTTGGTGCCCGCCATCCAGAAGGCCTACCCCAACATCGACCCCAAGACGCTGCTCGAAATGGCGTCCAGCTTCGACTTCAACGGCCAGGGCAAGACCCAGCGCGCGGGTACGCTGAACGCGACCATCGGGGTCAAGGTCAAGCAGGAGCTGCCGAACGGCGACCTGTTCGTCGAGGGCACCAAGGTCGTGATGATCAACTACGAAGAGCAGCACCTGTACATCTCGGGTGTGATTCGTCCACCTGACATCGCGCCCGACAACTCGGTCGACTCTTCGCTGATTGCCGACGCCCGCGTCGAGTTCACCGGCCGCGGCGACATCGACGACCAGGTCGAGCGCGGCTGGCTCACCAAAATCCTCGACGCGGTGAACCCCTTCTGATGAGCAAGCTACCGGCCACCGTCACCCTTCTTTCGCGCGTTGCCCGCGCCTTGTCCAAGCTGGGAATTGGCAGGAAGGCGGGAAGGCGGGAAGGATTTTTGGGGTCGCGAGCTGCACGGCGCCGCGGCTCAACGTCGCCACTTTCGCCGAGCGCTCAACGGATTTTGAACCAAAACAAATCTTCCCGCCTTCCCGCCTTCCTGCTGTTTCGCTCGCTCATGGTCGTAGCGCTGGCGCTGGTCGCGTTCACGCCGAACAACGCGCGTGCGGACAAAGTGCGTGATCTGGTCGACATCGTCGGCGCGCGTGAAAACCAGCTGGTCGGCTACGGGGTGGTCACAGGCTTGAACGGCACTGGAGACGACGTCTCGTCGCCGTTCGCGACGCAGTCGTTGCGCGCGCTGCTCCGGCGCTTGGGCGTACAGGTCGACGCGCGGCAGATTCGCCTCAAAAACGTGGCTGCCGTGATCGTGACCGCCAACATTCCGGCCTTTGCCCGCAACGGCTCCAAGCTCGACATCGTCGTTTCTTCGATGGGCAACGCCAAGAGCTTGCGCGGCGGCGTGCTGATCCAGACCCCTCTGCGCGGCGCCGACCGTCGCACCTACGCGGTGGGCCAAGGCCCCCTGGTTCTGGGCGGATTCTCGGCGTCCGGCGGCTCCGGCAGCTCGGTGCAAGAGAACGTCACCACCACCGCACGCATCCCGAACGGGGCGCTCATCGAGCGCGAAATCAAGACCGTGTTCGCCACGGACGGCAAGGTGACCCTGGCCCTGCGCGCGCCCAACTTCGACACCGCGCAGCGCATCTGCGACGGCCTGAACAAGGCCATGGGGGAAGGCACCGCGCGCCCGCTCGACGGCGGCTCGATCGAGATCAAGGCTCCCAGCGAGCTCAAGAACAAGCCTGTCGAGCTCGTCTCCAAGCTGGGCGACATCGACGTCGAGCCGGGCAGCTTGGCGCGTGTCGTGCTCAACGAACGCACCGGCACCATCGTCGCCGGCGGCGACGTGCGCCTCTCGCCCGTTGCGATCGCTCAGGGCGGCATCACCATCTCGGTCAAAGAGAGCAAGGAAGTCTCGCAGCCCGGCATCATGTCGCGCGGCACGACCGCCGAGGTGAAGCGCACCGACATCGAGGCCGCGGAGCAGAAGCCGCCGGCCCTCACCTACGTCAACGGTGCAGCGTCACTGGCCGAGGTAGCCCAAGCGCTGTCGACCTTCGGCGTCACCCCGCGTGAGCTGGGCAGTATTCTTCAAGCACTGAAGGCTGCTGGCGCGCTACGTGCAGAGGTAATCGTCCAATGACGCTTCCTATCTCGGGCCTCGGGGCACCACTTCACGAGCTAGGCGCCGCGCAGCAAAAGCCGGCCGTCGATCCCAAGGCGCTCAAGGCCGCCAAGGACTTCGAAGCCATCTTCTTGCGCACCTTGCTCAGCTCCCTCGAGAAGACCACCTCGGTCAGCGGGGGCGGTAAGCTCAACACCGGCCAAAGCACCTACGGGTCCATGATCGTGGGCGCCATGGCCGACAACATCTCCGGCAGCGGCGGCATCGGACTTGCCGACATCGTAGCCAAGAGCCTTTCGGCCCACCTTCCGGCTGCTGCCGCGGAGCCTAAACCCACAAAATAGCCAAACCTTCCGACTACTTTGCCCCACCCTTCATTTTTCTCTCAAGCCCTTCCGGTCTCGACCGTTCACTCGGATGACGACCTATGCGCGGACACCACGCGCACCTGGAGGCATGAATGAAAGGTATCACCGGCAACCCGGTTCTCGACGCTTACGGACGCATGGCGGTCAAGCCCGTTGGGGCAGCTCGCCCGGCCGAAGCGGTCGAGGCGGTTGGCAGTGTCTCGGCAGCCAGCACCCCGGCAGCCGAGGTGTCGATCTCGTCGAACGCACGAGACATGGCAGCGGGCGGTCGCTTCGACGCGGACAAAGTCGAGGCGCTGAAGAGCAGCATCGCGGAAGGAAGATTCAAGATTGACTCGCAAGACGTGGCACGTCGCATGCTTGATGCCTTGGGCTAACCGTTAAGCGCCCACAAGCATTGCGCATTGCCCGTGCCGCGGGACGAAGGTGAGACTCACAGTGCAGGCAGAAGCGCAAAACCAAGAACTGAAAGCGACGCTCGATGAGCTCGAGGCGCTCCATCACGAGGAAAGCCTCGCCCTACGCCGCCTGTCTCGCGACAGGTTGGACGAGCTGACCGACCGTAAGCTGCTGCTCTGGGAGCGGCTACGCGACGTGACGGCTCGCGTTCTGCCTGGGCCGGAAGAGCGGGCCTCGCTCGAGCGCATTCGCCGCGCTGCCCTCTCCAATCAGATTCTGCTGCACCACGCGCGCGACGCCGTGCGCACCATCTTGCAGACGGCCAGCGGCCAATCGCTCAACACCCCGAGCAGCCGCCCGGGCGCCATTCAAGACGGTATTCGCGTCGATTTCCGAGGCTGACATGGGCGCGCTCAATCAGCTCCTCTACACTGCTCGTGATTCGCTGACCGCCCAGTCGTACGGCTTGGGTGTCACTGGTCAGAACATCACGAACGTCAATACGCCGGGGTACGTAAGGCGCGACCCGCTGATCGAAACTCGGGCGCTCGGTACGGCCACCACCGGGTCGGTCACCGCGACGGGCCTGCGGCGCGCCACGGACATCTACATCGAGCGGCGCGAATTCTCCGCGCGCGGCTCGGCCTCGGCCGCTTCGGAGCACGACCGCCAGCTGGCCTCGGTCGAGGCGCTGTTCAACGACCTGGGTGCTACGGGCATGGGCTCTGCGCTGGACGGACTGTTCAGCTCCTTCTCGGCGCTGGCCGCCAACCCCAACGACCCGACGACTCGCACGGCCGTGCTGGGCGCCGCCGGCGCTTTGGCGGATCGCGCCAATGCCATGGCGGGCTCGCTCGCCGACTCCAAGAACGAGCTGCTGCAGCAGGCGCAAGAGACGACCGCCGAGATCAACAAGCGCGCGGCCAGTATCGCGCAGCTGAACCAGCGCATCGTCGCCGCCGAGACCCAAGGCGAAGACGCCGCTGACCTCAAGGATCAGCGCAACAACCTGCTGCTCGGCTTGTCCGAGCTGATCGACGTTCGCACCATTCCCGACGACAAGGGCAGCCTGATCGTGCAGTCGTCCGGCACCTCGCTGGTCGAAGGCTTCGAGGCTCGCAGCTTGAGCGTCGACCTCTACCCCGAC
>DATAKF010000416.1:0-28097 GCA_036261775.1 Polyangiaceae bacterium
AGAGCGCGAGACCAAAAGCCACCGCCAGGAGAAACGTGTTCTGGAGCCACTGCTTTCCCCGAGCAGCACCTTCCCGAAAACCGACTACCAACAGGAACACGGCCGCGCAGCAATAGGCGCTGAATAGGAAGTCCGACAATCCGCCCACGCGGGACGTGAAGCAGAGAACCATCAGCGTCGTGAGCGTGAGGGACGCAACCTGGAAGGTGCGCGCCACCGCGTCCGCTTCTGCGAGCCGACGAATCGACACACCTGCAGAACCTCCGCTCGAAACACCCCTCCGCCGAACGAGCATACCGCCGGCCTTGGCGATGAGGGCCGCCACCACCAAGGTTATTGATGGCGCCACCCAGACTCCCCACCAGTAGGCTCGCAGATCAATCACCTCATTCTCCAGCGTCAGCCTACAATCTTTCTGGATGCGGGGCCTGCCGAACACCGCGTTGACCTACGTGGTTGGGCGCTGCAGTCCACGAGCGCTCGCACCACCAGCGCCACCGCTTCGGAGACGTCGCGCACTACCAGCTCCGCGCTCAGTCGCAGCGTCCTCACCCCCGCGCGAGCCAACACACGATCCCGCCGAGCATCGGCGGACTCTCGGCCGCGGTGAGACCCACCATCTACCTCAACGACCAGCCGCGCCGCCGCGGCGTAGAAATCAGCAATGAACCGCTCGCACAACGGCACTTGCCTCCGAAACTGCACGCCCAACTTGCGTGCCCGCAGCGCCTCCCAAAGCACCGCCTCGCTATCGGTCAGCGCCCGCCGATTCCGCCAAGCATGTTGCTCGAGTTCCGCGTGCCGTCGTCCCGTGGCGCTTCCGTGTATTGACGTGAATGAACGCATGAAGCCTCCTTCGCTGGCATCGGGCCTGGCGTAGCAGCCCCAGGCGCAGGCCCCATGCCGCGCCCCCACCGTATGGCTCCGTGAAACACCAGGCGTGGCGCGGGGCGTGCGCCCTCTCGCGAGCCTGGCCCGAGGCCAGCGAAGGAGGCGCCGTTCACTCCCTCAACCACCGAACACCACCGCACGACTCACGAGCACCCTGGCGGCTCAACATCTGCGCCCGGCTCCACGAAAATGCGCGGCTGCTACGACACCATACGTCTCTACGTCATTGTCCGTGAAACAAAAGCCTTACGTCTCCGCCCGTACCCGCCCAATCGTGCGTCTTCCCCTGCCGCGCGCAGCCGAAGGCGAGCACGGCTTTGGGGAAGACCGCCGGCGCGCAGGCCCGCTCACGCGGGCCGAGCACCGGCGAGTTGGGGCATCAATAATGCCAAGGAAACTTGGCGAAATCCGGGCGGCGCTTCTCGAGGAAAGCGTCGCGGCCTTCGACGGCTTCTTCGCTGCCGTAGGCGAGGCGGGTGGCTTCGCCGGCGAACAGCTGTTGGCCGACTAGGCCTTCGTCGGGCAGGTTGAAGCCGTATTTGAGCATGCGCATGGCGGTGGGGCTCTTTTGCATGATGAGCTCGCACCATTCAAGCGCGCGCTTTTCGAGCTCGGCGTGCGGCACCACGGCGTTGACCATGCCCATTTGGAAGGCTTCTTCGGCGCTGTAGTTGAGGCCCAAAAAGAAGATTTCGCGGGCGCGCTTTTGCCCGACTTGCCGCGCCAGTAGCGCCGAGCCGTAGCCGCTGTCGAAGCTGGCGACGTCTGGATCCGTCTGCTTGAAGATCGCGTGCTCTTTGCTGGCGATGGTGAGATCGCAGACGACGTGCAGGCTGTGACCGCCGCCGACGGCCCAGCCGGGCACCACCGCGATCACGACCTTGGGCGAAAAACGGATGAGGCGCTGCACCTCCAAAATGTGCAGGCGGCCGAGGCTGGCTGCGTCGCCCGTGCCGGAGCCTTCGTATTTGTAGCCGTCTTTGCCGCGGATGCGTTGATCGCCACCGGAGCAAAAGGCCCAGCCGCCGTCTTTGGGCGAGGGGCCGTTGCCGGTGATGAGCACGGCGCCGACGTCGCTCCACGTGCGGGCATGCTCGAGCGCAGTGTACAGCTCGTCTACCGTTTTGGGGCGGAAGGCGTTGCGCACTTCCGGACGGTTGAACGCAATGCGCACCGCGCCCACTTTGCGCGCGCGGTGGTACGTGATGTCCTCGAAGTCGAAGCCCTCGACCGCTTGCCACTGGTCAGCGTCGAAAATCTCGGAAACTTTGCTTGTCTGTGCCATCGCGCTTCACTCTTCCTTCGAGGTTGGCGCGACTATAACCGAAGCGCGAGGCGCCGCACTACGGAAGCTTTGAGCGCGATGGCAGCTGTCGTTCGCTCAGCTACCGCCGCATTGCTTGGTTTTGCCGTGCGTCTTCGTCTCGTAGAAGAAGTAGTCGGTGGTGTATGGAACCTGCACGACCGCCCCCAAGTTGTGCGTCGCATCGCAGACGTCCGTCGGTGCAACGCCGCCCACCGTGGACAGCCGCTGCACGTAAGTCACGTCACTGAAGCGACCTTCTTCTGCTGCGTGCGACTTGGCTTGCAGCAAGAGCCAAGGGATCGCGCCGGCTTCGCCCGACGCTTGTGCGAGCTTGGCCGCGACCACGGAGCTGCCGTCGTTGCCTTGCCAGGTCGGCCCGATGAAGTGCGTGCCCACCAGCTTGCCATCGTCGTTATACAGGTTGGCTTGCGGCGCCAAGAAGGTCCAAGCGTAGCCGCCCGCCGGTACTGCGTTGCAGATGTAGATCTGCACGCCCACGGCGCTGAGCTTTTGCTTCAACGACTCGGTGACCGGCGGCGCGAGCGTCGCCGGAACACCGGGTGGACAAGCGCTGACGCCGAGCTCGGCCTGCACTTCGCCGACGCTTTCCTGCGGCTCGGCTTCAGTTGCCGAACAGGCTCCCAGCAGACTCACGAGCAGTGCAATCGACCCAACCGAAATAGTACGCAGCAGATGATTCATTGTTGTCCTCCACGACACGCGACCATGTCGTCGCCGAGCGCTGCCTAAGCACGAAGCAGGCCAATTGGATCTGACGCGTTGCTAACGCCCACGACGCGCCGCCACGCCGAGAAGTGTCCGGAAATTCGGACAGGCCGCTCGCCACGCCACACAACCTGTACCGAGATCCGGTCAGGGCTCGAACAGCGCGCGGCCGATCAATACGCCGGGCTCGGTGGAGAGCGCGTTGACCGCGAAGCCATCGACTGGTTCTCTCTGCGACCAAGTGATGCCAAGCGGAGTCGCGTAGCTGCCGCTTTCGCCCACGCCACCGAGCTGGAAGATGGTGGTGGGATCGACGCTGACGCCAAGCATGTAGTACCGGCCGGCCATGACGGGCAGGGAAAGCGGGGGCGTTTCGTGGTCGCCCCCTCCGGCTTGCAACGTCGACTTTGCCTCGAAGATGAGCTGAAAAAGCCCCTTCTGCGTGGTCGCCTCGTACACTCGCCAATCGAATCTGCTGCTCGTGCCATAGGTGGTGGCGCGCACGGAATACGAGAGCAGCGTCGCGTCTTGCGTGACCCTCAGCACCTCGCCGACGAAGACGGCGCCATCCAAGCTACCCTGCTGGAGATCCGAGCCCAGCTCGACTTTCCGTGCGCCTTGGCAACCCGCGCCGTTGACACAAGCCACGCCGTCCGCGCAATCCTGACGGCCGCTGTCCATCAGCGCGAGGCCAGAGCTGGTGCAGCGGTATTCGTGGCCCGCGTGGCAATACAGGCTTTGCGGCTCACAAACGGGCACGCACACGCCGTCCGAGCAAGCGCGGTCGCGGAGGCAGGGCTTGCCGGGCACGAACTCACCTTCGGGCCCGCAGATCAGCGGCTGCCCGTCGCCGCCACACGCGACTTCATTGGGTATGCAGCCGGCGCGTTCGAACGCTAGGTCGAACGCGTCGGTCGACAGCGTCAAGCTGTCGCCGCTTTGGCAGTAGCGCCCCAGATGCAGCTGGGGACTTTCGGTCGCGACGAACAGCTGGTCGGACACGGCGAAGACCGCGTTGGCGCGAAGGGCGTAGGAAACGTCACAGCGGCACGCGATGCCGTCGCCGCCGGGGGCGCAGCGCACGTCACGCGCGTCAATCGACGCTTCGATGGCCGTGCAGCTCTCGGCGCAGTGCGGTGCGTATTCCGTGACGAGCGTTCCCGTCGCCTTGAAAGAAGCTTCGGTCGAGTCCAGGTTCGCCAGACCACTCAGCTTTGCGTCGCGCAGCTCCGCGATGCTCCCGCATGCCGGGTCTTCAGCGGTGCCGTGCGGACACGCTCCAACCAGCTTCCAAGAGCCACGGACCGTACCGCTGCTCGCTGAGCAGCTGGTGAACGGGCATTCGAGCGCGTGCGGAGGTTGGTCAGGGCATTCGCACACGCGCTCGCCCTTGACGCATTGCCCCTGGTACCTAAATCCCGAATCGGCGCAGACACAGGCAAGGTCGGCGCACGCGTCACCTTGGAAGGCGCCGCAGTTGCTCAACAACGGCGCGAGCAGGGCCAACCCCAGCCAGCACGCTAGGTATCGGCGCATCGCGGCAGCATAGCCGCAGCACCCCGGCGTGTCGCCATGGTTAGTTCGTCGCGCTGGGGCGCCACCGCCAGCCTAGGCATGCCCAGTCGGGCTCCGAAAAGCTCAGTAAGTGATCTGCGGATACTTCTGCTTGGCCTGCGCGAGCTGCGTGTCCCAGTCTGCTGGCCAGCCGAAGGCGGTCGTGGCTAGTGGCTTCAAGTCTTGCTTGGCGGCGCCGCTGGTGAAGTGGATGTACTCGCCCCAGGTCATGTTGCCCATGCGCTTGTTCTGTGCAGCGTAGTGCTGCTCGAGCAGACCGAAGAAGCGCACCATGACCTGCGCGTGGCCGTAGTCACGCCACAGCGGGTAAAACCAGTCGCGGAACCAGCGCGTGCCGGCTCGCGGAAAGTCGTCGGTCTGAGCGGTGAAGCGATCGAACACGACCTTGGCGTGCTCGGTCATACCCAGGCCGACGTACACGTCGTACTGGTAAAACTCCATCCACTTGCTGTCCTTCCACAAGCCAAAGGCGGGCGAGCCGTACTTGGTGTGCGACGCGGTGCTCTCGACGATGTGACCGAGCTCGTGGCTGGTGACGTCCCAGTTCCCGTCGTTCCAGTTGCCGCCGCCCACGTCCGAGACGTTGCGATTGTCGTGCGAAGCGTCGTAGTAGTAGCTCGGGTGCCCGCCGGAGTACTTGCCTTGGTGGAAGATGGCGTAGACCCGCTCGGGCCCCATGCTGCCGTAGGTCGCCAGCGAGTACTTCCACACGTTGCTGACGAACGGCATGATCCAAGCCTTCTTTGTCTCGTCCATGTCGGCGTCGAAGTAGATGGCCGCGCAGTCGTCGTAGTCGACGAGCTTGACGTTCTGGTCGTGCTCGAACCAATGCTCTTGCCAGGTAGCTGGCGGAGTGGGTCCACCGGGACACGTGGCGAGCGGCGCATTGCCCGCCGCTCCGCCCGCTCCGCCCGTACCAGCGGTGCCGCCCGTACCAGCGGTGCCGCCCGCAGACGTGCCCGCAGTCGACGCCGCGCCAGCGCCGCCGCTCGGTGCACCAGCGGACACCGACGCTCCGCCAACGCCCGCCGAGCCAACCGTGCTGCCGCCTGCACCGGCCGCTGACGAAGCTCCCGCCTGCGTCGTTGTCCTCGCGCTGCTTGCCGTCTGGCCCGCTGAGCCGCCCGCTCCCCCTGCGGTGGTGTCCGGGGTCTCGGAGCCGCCGCAGGCAGCAAAGCCTGCCAGCAGCGAAGCCAGCGGCAGAAATTTGAAAAGGGGGCGAAGATCAGGGGAACGCATCAAGGGCCTTAGGCCGCCAATGCAGCTAGCGCAGTGATTCGGCTCACGCGGAGCGCAGAAATCGCCCGAGCGGCGCCAGGCGCCTCAGAGGCTTGCTGATTCGGGCGGCTTCGCTATGTGATGAACGCGATGGCCACGGCGACGCTAGTGGCAGCTGCAGCCGCAGCCGCAGCGGTCACGCGGGCGAGTCGCTACTTCGCGGACTCCGCAGCGCAATCGTTGCTCGAGTCGCCAGGGGCGCCTTGCTCACACCACGCGAGCAGTAGCTGGCGATCGGTGTCGCCCAGCGCAGCTACGGGCGGCTCTAGCTCCAAGTACGTGGGCGGCATGAGCTCGCTTGCCACGACCTGCGCGATGGTTTGGAAGCGAGCTTTGCCTTTCTTGTTCGACGCCTGTGTGTCCTCGTAGGTTACGAGGGCGAACGGCGCACCGTTGCTGGGCTCGGCGCCGTGACAGCGCTGGCAGTTGCGCTGCAGCACGTCGCGCGCTTCACACCAGGTTGGCTCGGCTGCGTTCGATGAATCGTCTGGCGCTCGCCCAGCCGCTGCCATGGCGCTCGGTTCATCGCGTTGCGGCTCGGTATCTTGCGTCGAGTTTGCGCAGCCGAGCGTGAGCAGTAGCGCGCACCAGGTCGCACACCAGGTAACCGAGGCGAGATGGCACATCTTGCGTCGCGCGCTGAGACGCGCGTGCGTCGTTTTCGTCACTTAGCTTGAAACGGCAGTTGATCCGAATTCGTGAGTCCATACGTTGCAACACCATGGTGTTGCTTTTGTCGAGGGGCTCGGGGGTGGCTTCCCTCGATAAATCAGCCGAAAACAGCTGGTTTCGCTCTTCACTCAGCGTCACGATAGCCGTTATTACGAGTGTGCTCATCCCCAGCCACTGTGGGTGATGACGAGACCACGGTCGAGAGAGTGTGTGGCTCTGCACGACGGCTGACGCCGCCGCGTTTGGTCGCGATCGTCAGTTTCCTCACGAAAGTAGCTATGTCGGACGTCAAATCTCCCCAACTCCAGGTCGGCTCGATTCTCGGTCGTTATGAGCTGCTGCTCCCCATCGCCAAGGGCGGCATGGCGCAGGTCTGGGCAGCGCGCCTGCGCGGCACACGCGGCTTTCAGAAGCTCGTGGCGATCAAGACCATCTTGGCCGACGTGATGGACAACACGCGGCTCGAGCAGATGTTCCTGGAGGAGGCGACGCTGGCGTCCCAGATTCATCACCCCAACGTCGTTCAAACCCAGGAGCTGGGTGAGCAAGACGGCACGCTGTACTTGGCGATGGAGTGGGTCGACGGTGAGCCGCTTGGCAACGTGATGAAGTGCGCCGAAGCGCACGGCGGCCTGCCGCTGCCCATCGCGGTCAATTTCATCGCCCAAGCTTGCAAGGGCCTGCAGGCCGCGCACGACTTGCGCGACGAAGCCGGCGAGCTGTTGGGCGTCGTGCATCGTGACGTTTCGCCCCAGAATTTGCTGATCAGCTTCTCGGGCACCGCCAAGCTCGTCGATTTCGGCATCGCCAAGGTCGCGGCGCGCAGCAGCGGCCTCACGCAAGCCGGCGAGGTCAAGGGCAAGTTCGCCTACATGGCGCCAGAGCAGGTGCGTGGTCACACGGTGGACGCGCGCACGGATCTGTTCTCGCTCGGCATCCTGCTCTACGCGATCACGACCGGTAAGCATCCGTTCCGTGGCTCGCACACGGGCGAGACGCTGCAGAACATCTGCTCGTCCAAGGCTGCGGCGCCGCCCAGCTCCTTCTTGCCGGACTACCCGCTCGAGCTCGAAGAGGTAGTGCTCAAGTCGCTGCAGAAGCAGCCGGAAGATCGCTACGCCAACGCCCACGAGCTGCTGATGGCGCTCGACGCCGCGTTTCCGGCAGCGCTGGCGCCAGGCTTCGACAGCGAGGTGGCCGAGTACATGGCCAAGCTGTTCGGCACCAAGGCGTCGGAGCGGCGCGCGGCGATTCGCAACGCGCAGCACGAGGTCGATCGCCAACGGCACGACGGTGCAGCCTCCAGCGTCGGCACCCTGCGTGCGATCTCCATCAGCCACGACGGCTCGCAGATCTCGCTGACGCCGACGCCAGGTTCCGCCAGCGCTCCGCAGGCCGAGCCCAACTTTCATGCTCTGCCGTCGAAGCGCATCGGGATGGCGATCGTGGCGGCTTCGGTGGTGGTGGCGCTGGCGGCTGTCGTACAGCTGGGCCGCGGACCCGCTCCGGCCGCGAGCGCTGCCGCCTCGAGCCCGGTGCCGCGTGACATGGCGACGCTGGAGCAACCTGCAGCAGCCGCGTCGCCGAGCGCGCTGCAGAGCGCCGCCGTGACCCCGAGCGCAGCGTCGCCCAGCGTCGCCGAGCAAGACGACGGCGACGAAGCCAGTGAGCGCGGGCGCAAGAAGGCGAGCCGCACGAGCCGCATCGCAGCGCCCATCAAGGCTCAGCCGGTTGCCAGCGCGCCGGCTCCTGTCACTTCGGCAGTGCCCCCGCCTGCCGCCGTCAAACCGGAGAAGCCGCCAGCCGAGCCCGTCAACGCTTGGGATCGCGGCGCGTTCGGTGGGCGGCACTGACGCCAAGACGGAAAGCAACTCGAGAAGAGGACCGCATATGAAGCACGTTAAAATCCTTCGCCAAAATCCGTTTCCCGTCGCGATCGCGACCAGCCTGCTGGGCGCTCTGCTCGGCTCCGCCTGCTTGGATCAAAGCAGCGGCATCACCGACGCCACGGGGGCGGTCGGCAACCCGGGTGGTGACGGCGCCGGTGCCGCGTCCACTCACGGCGGTACCAAGGCGAGCGCCGGTACCGGCAACGCCGCGAACGGCGGCGAGCCGCACGAAGGCGAGAGCGGCGGCACCGGAGGCAGCACGCCTACGGCCGGCACCGGCAGCGGCGGTACGGGCGGCTCGACGCCGAGCGGTGGCGCTGGCGACGAGCCGGATCCGCAAGGTGGCTCGCCGGGCGCAGGTGGCTCCGCCGAAGATCCCGAGCACGGCGTGCACATCGGGCATGCCTGCGCGTTCCACACGGAAGCGCCCGCCGGCGAAGGCGGCGCGGGTGGCGCACCGTCGAGCGACGTCGTCGTGCAACCGAGCGCGTTCGTCGGCAACTACCTGACGGACAGCGCTGGGCGCACGTTGTACACGTACGGCGCGGACCTGCCGGGTGATTGTCATACGCCGCCCAAGTCGACGTGCACCGCCGACTGCTTGGTGTCTTGGCCGATCTTCGAAGCCGGTGATCGCGTGCTGGGACCCGGGCTCGACGACGCGGCTTTCGGCTCGATTCAGCGCGAGGACGGCCTGTGGCAGACCACGTACAGGGGCTGGCCGCTCTACTATTACAAGACGGATCTCACGCTGGGCCAAATGGCGGGCCAGGGCAAAGGCAAGATTTGGCACGTGGCCGAGGTGGTGCTGCCTTCGATCACCATCATGAAGGCCGGTACCTTGAAGTACCTAGCCGACATCGACGGCCACACGCTCTACGTCTCCGCGGCCGATCAGGTTGGCACACAAGAGACGGACCCGATCAGCAACTGCTCGGGCACCTGCCTCGACACCTTCGAGCCGTTCCACGAAAAGAACTTCTCGGTGGTGACCATCCTCGAGCCGCTCGACTTCACCACGTTCGTTCGCCACGCCGCTGGCGGGCTGCAGCTCTCCTACAAGGGACTGCCGCTCTATCGCGCCGCGACCGACGTCAAGTCGGGCGACATGACTGGAACCGCCACCGAAGGCTTCACCGCGGCTATCCCATGAAGACACTTTGCCGAGGATTCGCCGTCGCGCTGGTCGCGACCTCATCGCTCGTGGCGTTTGGCGCCCGGGCGCAGTCGAATGGCCGCGATCGCGCGGCCGCGGAGGCCATGTTCCAGGAAGCCACCGCGTTGATGGACGCCAAGAAGTACGCCGAGGCCTGCGACAAGTTCGCCGCGAGCCAGCAGCTGGATCCCGGCCTCGGCACCATGCTCTACCTGGCAGATTGCTACGACCGAGCCGGCCGCAGCGCCAGCGCCTGGGCGCTGTTCCGCGAGGTCGAAGATCGCTCTCGGCGCGCCGCCCAGCCGGACCGCGAACGCATCGCAGGCGAGCGCGCGACGGCCCTCGAGTCCAAGCTGTCCAGGCTCGAGGTGCGGGTCGCGCCGAAGCAGCGGGTGCGCGACCTCGAGTTGCGCGTGGCCGGGTCGGTGTTGCCGCAAGCCTCTTGGAACGTCGCGCTTCCGGTCGATCCGGGGCTTACCAAGATCGAAGCGCGCGCGCCCGGCAAACGGCCGCTCACGCTTCAGATCAACGTCACTGCAGGTGCGACGAGCCAGGTCATCGAGATCCCGGCGATGGCTGACGCGCCTGTCGTCAAGTCGAGCGAACGAGGCGGAGCCGAGCGACTCGCGCCTGCCCCGCAGAGCTCCACCCAGCGCACGCTCGGGTTCGTGATGAGCGGCGCCGGTTTGGTGGCGCTCGCGGCGGGCGGTTACTTTGGCTACCGCGCGTACTCGCAGAACACCGACTCCAAGGCCGAGTGCCGGAGCGACCAGCCGAACGCCTGCACCCGCGCCGGCGTCGATCTGCGCGAACAAGCCAAAATGTCGGCGAGCATCGCGACGATAGCGGCCGTTAGCGGCGGCGTGCTCGCGGTGGCTGGGCTGGGCGTCGTTTTCACCGCGCCATCGCCGAATCGGGACGTTGCCGCGTGGCAGCTCGGGATGCGAGGTGTCTGGTGAGCCAAAGGGCCTTCGCCTGGTTGGCGCTCTTCGCTGGCTTAGGGTTGGTGCCCGGCTGCTCGCAGCTCATCGGCATCGAGGACGCACACGTCGACGCCACGTTGGCGGCAACTGAGGGCAGCGTGGCCGGCAACAGCGCGACCGCAGGCAACAACGCGTCTCCGTCCGCCGGGGCGGGCGCTACGTCCACGCAGGCGCACAACCATGGTGGGACCGGCAACGACTCCACTCCTGCAACCGCGGGCGACTCCAGCAAGGGTGGAGAGATGCCTGACCCGTCAGGTACGGGCGGCGCGCCTCCCGAGCCGACCTTGTGCGAGCGCTACTGCGAGCAGGTAACCACCAACTGCAAAGGTAAGTACGAGCAGTACCGGACGTTCGATCAATGCGTGGAGGTGTGCAAACGCCTACCGCCCGGCGAAACCGGCGACGACAACGTGAACTCGGTGTCTTGCCGCATCAAACAAGCCGAATTTGCCGAGTCGGAGCCGTTCGTTTACTGCAAGTCGGCGGGGCCGCTGGGCGGTGGGCGCTGCGGGTCGAACTGCGTCTCCTACTGCTCTTTAATGCAGGTGACGTGCACGGCCGAGTCCACGGCTGGCAACCTGGAAGCGAGCTACTTCCAAACCTCGCAAGCCTGCATCGCAGACTGCAGCGGCATCCCGACTTCTGACGCTGGACCTGTCCAGTATTCGTCGTCAGCTACAGCAGAACCATCGAGCTTCATCGGCAACAACGTATACTGTCGGACGTACCACCTCGCCGCGGCCCTGGAGCAAGACACGCCGGACGAGCATTGTCCGCACGCCATGGGAGGGGATCCCTGCATTGACCCGTAGCGGGGCCGGGTAACGGGTGAAGAGCCAAAGCAAAACATGAGAACACCGACGCCACGAGGCATGCCAGCCGTGATGCTGGAGCTCCCCATTCGTTCGACGAGTCCGCTCGCGCCGGCGCCTGACCCAATGGTCGGCCCAGTCAAGGTCACGTGCGGGGCGGCGGAGGGAGAGCTGCGGCGTGGGTCGCTGCTGCTCGGTCGCGGTAGTGAGTGCGATCTGGTCGTCGAAGACGCGCTCGTTTCGCGCATGCACGCGCGTGTTCACGTCGAGCCCGACGGTGTCCGGATCGAAGACCTATACAGCACGAACGGCGTCTACCTGAACGGTGAGCGCATCACGCACGCGCGCCTGATTCACCACGGCGACCGGCTGTTCATGGGCAATCACGAGATCGTCCTGGTCGAGGTGCCGACGGATCGGGCGCCAGCGCCGTCGGTGCCGCCCAGCTCGGTGCCGTACCAGCGTGAGCCTGGCACGCGTCCGATGGCCGCACCGGGTACCGTCGACATTCCCATCACCGCGCGCGCCGACGCGCTGGATTTGCTGGGCAACCTGGCGCGTCGTTTGGCCAATGACGTGAAGGCCGAGCAGGCGCCGCGCATGCTGGGGCCGCACTTGCAAGGCATCTTGCGCGGCGCCAGCGCCGGTCTGGTGGTGCCGCCCGCGCTGTGTGAGATCGCCTCCGAGTACGCGGTGGACTTGGCGCATTGGACGAGCGACCGTGGCTGGCTCGACTACGTGGTCGAGCTGCACGTGGCGACTCGGCGCTTGATGTCGGCGGCGACGGTATCGGCGTTGCAGCGGTCCGAGCGCTACATTGGCGCGCTCGACCGCGTTCGCCTCGAGTACTACGTCGGCATGTTCGACCAAGGCCCGCCTGGCCCACAAGGCCAGAGCCTGGACAAGGGCGAGCGAGCTCGCTTGGCTTCGCTGCGGCGGATTCTCAGGCGGAAGTAGTGCCCGTCGTTCCTTACGGCTCGAACGAACGCGCGCCCGCTTGGGAAGCCGGGTACGGTCGACGCGTCAGAGCAACTTAGCGCGTCGCATGGCCAGCAGAAGCCCCGTCACGATCGCCGCCACGATCATCCAGAAGTAGGCGTAGCCGTGCTCCCACTGCAGCTCGGGAAAGTTCTGAAAGTTCATACCGTAAACGCCGCACAAGAACGTCAACGGTAGAAAAACCACGCTCACCACGGTCAGGCGCTTCATCACCTCGTTGGTGCGATGGCCAATCAGCGACATGTGCAGGTTCAGCGACTCGGTCAGGATGTCGCGGTCCACCAGCAAGTCTTGCAGCACGTGCTCCAAGGTGCCGACCATGTTGTGTAAGAAGGACTGCGTCGTCTCGCTGATGAACAGCGTTCGGCGCGTGGAAAGGTCGGTCAATACGGCGCGCGCGGGCAGCAAGATTTTGCGGAAATGCAGCAAGTCGGCGCCCAGATCGGAGATGCGTCCGAACACCTCCGCGTCCACCTTGGGTCCGCGCAGCTCGTTCTGCAGCCGCTCCACCTGTTCTTCCATGCGCTTCTGGACCTCCAGGTAGTTCTCGATCAGGTGGTCCCAGATTTCGTAGACCAAGAAGCTGGGACTCTTGGCGAAGCGGTGAAAGTCGGAGCGGTAGTCACGGAACACCGCGTCCAAGAAAGAAACGCGCCCTCGGTGAATGGTGGCCAGAAAGCTGCCAGCGATCACGACGTCGACGCGCTCGAGCTCGAACTTGGAGCCGTGCTCCTTGCAGCCAGCGATCACCACGTGCAAGTAGTCGTCGTAGCGAGCATGCCGCGTCGCGGGCTCGCTCGTCAGCGCGTCGTGAACGATGCCCTCTTCGATGGCGCCTATGCTCTGCAAGAGGTGACGCGCTTCTTCGGTGTCGGTGGCGTCGAGGTCGATCCAAACGAAGCGACCCGCGTCGATGGCGGCGCGCACCTCGCTCAGCGTCAACGTGGTCAGGGTTTTGGATTCGAAGTCGAGCTCGGTGACCGTGACCTTGCAGCAGGCTTTCTCGAGCTCTTGCTCCAGGGCTTTGACGTCGGATTCGGTCACGGTGGCTTCCACGGGCCCGAGCTTCGATCCGTAGCCTTTTCGCGTCGACTTCCTGGCAGCGCCGACTCGCGATGGTACTGGTGCGATACCGGTCACTCAGTTACCATCTGGGTGGTAACTCGATGGTAACCATCGATGCCGTTCCCGCTGAATGGCCGTCAAATCGGCTTTGGCACCATTTCTGCCAATCGGCGCCTGCTAGAGCACCCATGAAGACCCCGGTTTCGCGTTTTAGGCGGTTTGCAGCGCAGTGAAGCCAATGAACGACGCGCTGCTGCTCCACCCACGCTACGCCCCAGGCGAGGTGCTGGGCCAAGGTGCGCAGGGTGTCGTGTTGCGGGTGACCGATCGCGAGCAGCCGGCCCACCCCTTGGTCGCCAAGCTGTGGCAGCGCGGCGCTTTCGACGAGTCGGCGCTGGCCGGCGAGTTCGCCTTGCTTCGCCGCTTGAGCATTCCCGGCTTGGTCGGTGCGCACGATTGGGGGCGCGACGAGCGCACGCAGGCGCCGTTTTTCGTCGAAGACTTCGTGGCGGGGGAGGCTGCGTTCGACTTCGTCCAACGCGTGCCCGAGCAGCGGGCGCAGCGCCTCTTGGGCGTGCTTTCCGCGGTCACGACGACGCTCGCGGCCTTGCATGACGCGGCGTTCGTCCACGGAGACTTGAAGCCCGCGCACGTGCGTGTCACTCCGCGGGGTGATGTTCGGGTGCTCGATCTGGGCGCGGCGGTGGCGCGAGCAGGGCGGCGCGCGACGGGGCCGAGCGCGTTCACGCCGGCGTTCGCGGCGCCGGAGCTACTGGCCGGGGCAGCGGCGACGTCCAGCTCGGACTTGTTCTCGCTGGGTGCGCTGGCGTGGGCGCTGGCGACGGGCGCGGCGCCCGGCGCTCGGTCCAAAGGTTTGCGCACCCTGACGCCGTGGGTGCCGCCGAGCATCAGCGGCGTGATCGAACAGCTGCTGGCGCGACATCCGCGCGACCGCCCCGCAAGCGCCGACGACGTGCTGCAGCAGCTCGGTTTGTCGGGCCTTGCGCAAGCAAGCCGCTCGGCTCCTGCTCCGATTGGCCGCGAGCGCGAGCTGGACCGGCTGCGTGAAGCCAAGCCGGGTGTGCGTTACTTGAGTGGCCCCAGCGGCTCGGGCAAGAGCCACTTGTTGCGCGAGCTGGTGACGCAGGCGTTGCTGGCGGGGCGCTCGGTGCGGCGCGTGAGCTTTCCCGGAGCCGATCAGGCGTTGTTGGCGCAGCTGATTGCGTTCTTTCGCGGCGCCGACGCGGCTTGGCCGTTCACGGCGCGGGCCGGCGTCGACGAGAGCTTGCTGCTGTTTGCGCTCGACGATCTGCACGCGGCGCCGCCCGAGTTGGCCGCAGCGCTGGATGCATTCAGGTGTCGTGGGCAGAACGCGCTCGGGCTGGACATCATCGCCAGCGTGCGCGAAGCCCCGGAAGGCGCGCCCGCCGTCACGTTGGGTCCGCTGACTGACGACGCATTCGCCAGCATGTGCAGGCAGCTGGGCATGGACGACGCCGAGCAGATTGCTGCTTTCGCACGCATGAGCGGGCGGAGCCCGGGCTTTGCGGTCGCGGCGCGCGGCCGTGTGCCACTCACGCGCGACGCCATCTTGGCGCGCGCGGCCGAGCTGTCGCGACCTGCGGCGGAGCTTTTGGCGCGTATTGCGCTGTTAGGTGGTGTGGGGGGGGATTCTTTGGTGAACCTGGTGAACGGGGCTGGCGCGGAGGGCGCGAGCGCGTCGGCCGCACTGGCAGAGCTGCTCGGCGCGGCGCTCTTGACCCGCAAGGCGGGCGCCAAGGGTGTGACGTACACGCTTGGCGCAAGTGAGCTCGCGCCCGAGGTTGCTGGCGCGCTCGGCTCCTTCGAGCTGGCCGAAGACACGTGCCGCTGGGCGTTGACCAATGACTCGGTCACGCCGCGGGCCTTGATGGCTTTGGCGAGCGGGCCGTTTCCACCGCAGGCTCGCCGAGCTTTGCTGGAGCGCGCCGTGGCTCAGGCGCGGCGTGAAGGGTTGGCGGGCGACGAGACCGAAGCGCTGTTTGCGCTGCTGGCCGAGCCGCAAGCGCGTACGCGCGAGCTGGTGCTGCGCCTCGAGCGGCTGACGCGCAATGCTGGTTCGAGTCACCCGCAAGTGATGGCCTGGCTCAGCGAGGTCGCAGAGCTCGAGCCTTCGGTCTTGCCGCTCTTGCGTCGGCGCCAGGCCGAGCAGGCCGCGCGAGCGGGCGATACACAGCTGGCCGCCGCCCGTGCGGACGAAGCGAGAGCGGCCGCGCAGGCTTCGGGCGATCGCGGCGCCGAGGCGTTGGCGCTGGCCACGCGCGGCGCGGTCGCGCTGTATCGAGCGGACGTAGCGCTGGCCGAAGCGGCGCTGCGCGACGCGGCGGTCGTGCTGTCGACGCTCGAGCTAGGCGATCCAGAAGAGCTGGCGCGACTCGAGCACAACAGCGGCGTCGTAGCGCTGTACGGCGATCGCATCGACGACGCAGTGCGCGCTTTCGAGCGCTCGCTCGACATCAAGCGCAGGCTGGGCGACCGCGCCGGTGTGCGCTCGTGCTTGCTCAATTTGGGGCTAGCGCAGTCGCGGCGCGGGCTCTACGACGCCGCAACCGCCACTTTGAGCGAGGCCATCGCGTTGGCCCAGGCGTTGAAGCAGCCGGCCGGGCGCGCCTGGTGCCTGGCGGCTCGCGCCGACGTCGAGGTGCGGCGCGGTGACGCGCGCCGCGCCGAGCAGCTCGTGGCCGAAGCCGAAGCCATCGTCGAAGCGCCACCGGTGGTGCGCGCCGATCTGGCGATCTTGCGCGGCCAAGCGGCGTTGCTCACTGGCGACGCCAAGCGAGCGCGCGCGGCGCTGACGGCTTTGACCTCCGAGCAGCGCACGAAGGACGCCCTGCTCGACGCGCGTGCGCGCGTCATCGAAGCGGGAGCCTTGCTAGCGTCCTTGCCTGCGCGTCCGCGGGAGGCGGCGCGGCTCTGCGTACAGGTAGTCCGTGCCGCACGCTCGGCGCGGCTGTTCGAGGTGGAAGCACAAGCCTTGGCCCTCTTGGGCAAGGCTCGCAGCCAGCGAGCCGCCGTCGAGCAGCCGCGCTATGCTCCACCCATGCAGGACGGAGGCGCCGAGCTTTGGAGCTGGCTCGCAGAGCTGGCCTCCGGCGTCGACGCCGAGACGGCCGTGTTGCAGCTGCTGCGCGCTCTACGGCAACTCACGGGCGCCGAGCGCGCGCTGCTCGTCGCTTGCGGTGCCGAGGGCGAGCTGGAGCGCGCCTGGGGCGTCGATCTCGACGGCTTCGCGCTGGCTTCGGCGTTGGAGCGCTGCGACGCGGCGGTGGTGCAAGACGCTTTGCAGGCCGGCGCTCCGCTCTACCAGCGTGACATCGCGACCTTGCCGGGGCGCGGGGCTCGCTTGCTGGTCCCGCAAACGCTCACGGCCGATGGTCGGAGCGCGGTGTTGCTCTTCGAGCACCGTTTTCAGCCTCGCGCCTTCGACGCTGTCGAGAGCGAGCAGGCGGTGCGCTTTGCGGTGCTGGCAGGACTCGCGCTGCGGCACGTTTCCGTGCGCACGGAAGCGTCCGAAGCTCAGCCGTTGCCGCTGCGCGCGCCACCGTCACGCCGTGACTCGAACGAAACGACGGTGCTACCGCTGCGCGAAGCTCGGCGTGCGTTTCCGGCCATCGTGGGCAAGAGCCGCGCGCTGCAGCTAGCGCTGACCAAGCTCGACGCAGCCATTGGAAGTGAGCTGCCAGTCTTGATCAGCGGCGAAACCGGCACTGGCAAAGAGCTGTTTGCGCGTGCCTTGCACGAGCTTGGCCCGCGCGCCCGCGGGCCGCTGGTGGCCATCAACTGCGCTGCCGTGCCCGACGCGCTGTTCGAAGCCGAGCTGTTTGGGCACGCCCGCGGCGCCTTCACGGGTGCCGAGCGCGCCCGCCCCGGCCTGTTGGCTCGCGCGGAAGGCGGCACGCTGTTTCTGGATGAAATCGCCGAGCTGCCGCTGGCTCGCCAGGCGTCGCTGCTCCGCGTTCTGGAGTCCCGGCGCTACCGCCCGGTCGGCAGCGACGAAGAGCGCGCGCTCGACGTGAACATCGTGGCAGCGGCCAATCGCTCGCTGGCCGACGAGGTCGCGAACGGCAAATTCCGGCAAGATTTGCTGTTTCGCTTGAACGTGATCGAAATCGTGGTGCCGCCGCTGCGCGATCGCCTCGATGACGTGCCGCTCTTGGTGCGCGCGTTCATCGAACGGCAGGGCGCCAGCATGGAGCTTTCAGCCGCTGCCCTGACGGCCTTGGAAGGTTATGGTTGGCCCGGCAACGTGCGCGAGCTGGAACATCACGTCCAACGCCTGCTGGCGCTGGGTGTGCCGCGCATCGAGCGCGCGCACTTGCCGCGCAGCTTGCGCCCTGCGGTAGCCGCCGGGCGTGCCGGCCTCGAATCCGCTCGAGCGAACCCGACCGATCCGCGCGATGAATTGACCCGAGCGCTCGAACAGGCGCAAGGCAACATTACTCACGCGGCCCGCGCGCTGGGGCTGACCCGGCACGGCCTCAAAAAGCGCATGCTGCGACTGGGTCTGCGGGTTGCACAAAAGGAGCAAGCATGAAGAGCGCTCGCTTGCCAGCTCTTGCCTTCGTGCCCGGTTGCGCGCTCGTGTTGGCTTGCAGCAGTCAGCCAGTGTCTCAGCCCGTCGAGGGCGCGGTAGCGGGAATGGCTGGCAAGCCTGCGACGGCTCGAGGCGGCTCGTCTTTCACGGCCGGTGGTGGTGACGGCGGTACTGTCGGCGGCGCTGGGGTTGGCGCTGCGGGCACGGCGGCAGGCGGAGCGGCGGGCTCTGCGGACGCGGGGGCCGGTGGCGCTGACGCCGAGCCATGCTCTGCCTCAGCCCTGGAGGGGCTGACGGCATTCGCCGAAGGCGGTTGGGATCCGCTCGGATACCCTCCCTACGCGCTCGACGGTTGCTCGTTGGTTTACGTCGCTGCGGCGGAAGGCGCCGAGAGCGGCGCTTTGCACCTGCGAAATTTGGCGACCGGCCAAGACCAGGTACTGCAAGACGCCGCGCAGCATCCCCGAAGGCCCACCGTAGCAGGCGCGGTCGTGGCTTGGGAGAGCGACGGCGCCAGCGGTAGCCAGGTGCACGTGCGCTACAGCGGCGGCGCCCAGCTGCTCGAAAGGAGCTTCGCGCTCGCGGCCGAGCCTCGCGCAGCGAGCGACGCGGTCGTGTTCACGGCCTTTCAAGCCGCTGGTGCAACCGCCGACACCGACGTTCAGCTCTTCGACGTCATGACGCAAGAGCTGATGCCGATGGCGGCCGGCGTTGGGCAACAGCGCTTTGCGGACGTTTCGGCGACCCACGTCGCCTTCACGGACTTTGCCGAAGATCCAAAAGGCTATTTCGACCAAACCGGTTCCATTTCCGACATCGTCGTGGTCGAGCGCACCTCGTTGGAGCGCACGGTGCGGGCCGCCTCGGGCAAGCAAGCCTTTCCACTGCTCGGCGAAGACGGCGTGCTCGCTTACTTGGCTTGGGGCGCCGTCCACCCAGAGCCCAAGTTCAGTCAGTTCCGTCTCATGGCGGGAAAGCTGGGCACGCCGGTGGCGAGCGACGTAAACGTGAAGGGTACGGACACACCCGTGAACACCAACCCTGCGTACGTGCGGCCGTCGCTGCGCGGCAGCTACCTCGACTACATCGACGAGGTCGCCGGGCAGCCGCAGCTGTTCCGCGCCAACCTCGCGACCTTGGCGCCGCCCGTCGCAGCCAACCTGCCTGGCGCCCAGCGGCTGCTCGGCCCGGTCGCAGGCGACTCGTTGACGCTCCTAGCCAAACCGCTCGAAGGCGCGAGCCTTTCGCTGGTTGCAGTCGCGCGCTGACGCCTGAGCGGCTAGGCTACGCGAAAGCCATGAAACTCGGACGCAACGACCCCTGCCACTGCGGCTCCGGCAAGAAGTACAAGAAGTGTCACGAGGCCGCGGACGCCGCGAAAGAGTCGGCCGAGCTAGCCGCCATCGCCGCCAAGGCCGAAGCCGAGCGTCTGGCAGCGGAGGCCGAAGCCGAAGCCAACCCGGAAGCTGCAGAGGCCGCAGCAGCCGCCGCCAAAAAGGCCGGTGGGCGTAGCGGGGGCACCGGCGCGAGCCGCCCCAAAGAGCGCATCGCGACCGCTGCCAACCCGATCCGTCGCCGCGCCGTCTGAGCGTCGAGCAAGTCGTGTCGCGCTTTCCGTTTTCGCCAGCCACGGTGCTCGCACCCATGGAAGGCGTCACCAACGCCGCCGTGCGCGAGGTCCTGGCCAGCTACGGCCCCGTGGGTCTGGTGTGCACGGAGTTCGTCCGCATCTCGGGCGAAAAGATCTCGCGCCAATACCTGGAGCGCCAAGTCGAGAAGCTGCCCCACGTGCCGCTCAGCGTACAGGTCATGGGTAACGATCCCGAGCTGATGGCCGAAGCCGGCGCCGTCGTGGCGGAGGCCGGCGCGGACGTGGTGGATCTAAACCTCGGCTGCCCCACCAGCACTGCTGCGCGCAAGGGCGTCGGCGCGGCGCTCCTGGCGCAACCGGCGCTGCTCGAGCAGCTGCTCAGCACCATGCGCCGCTCGGTGCCGGGACGGCTGACAGCCAAGCTGCGCGCCGGCTTCGAAACGACCGACGAATCGCTGGTCAACGCGCACTTGGTCGAAGACTGCGGGCTCGATTTCATCGCCGTGCACCCGCGTCGCCGCGTGGATCACTACCGTGGCAACGCCGACTGGCGCATCATCGAGCGCATTCGGCGCGCGCTAAGGATCCCGGTCGTGGGCAACGGTGACATTTGGTACGCCGAATCGGCCCTGCGCATGTTCGAGCAAACCAACTGCGACGCGGTCATGCTCGGCCGCCCGGCGCTGCGCAATCCCTGGATTTTTCGGCAAATCAGCGAGCTTTTGGCGGGCCGCGAGGTGTTTCGACCGGCCGGTACGGACATCGCCCGTCACCTACAGCGCTTGGCCGACAGCTTGGTACGGCGCTGGAAGCACGCCGCCACCACTCCCGTGGGGCCGCTGAAAGAGCAGCTGAACTACCTCTTCCGCGCCGTGCCCGATCAGTGGCTAGCCAAGCGCGCGCTCCTGCAAAAGCCGACGCTGCCGCTGCTGCTCGAAGCCGCCACGGAGGCCTTCGAGCGCATTCCGGCTGAAGCGCTGGACTACGGCCCAGGGCCGGCTCAGCTCTCGCTCACGGCGTGAACTGATACAGCTCGACCCAGTCGTACACGGCAGAAGCCTTGCCGGTGTCTTCGGTGACGGGGCCAGCCCAGCCCGGGCTGCCGGAGGCCCAAATCGTCAAGAGCACATTCTGCGGCAACGTCATCAAGTCGATACGGGCCGTCCATTCGCGCAGCAGCACGTCGTCGACCAAGAACCGCGCCGAGCTCGGCGTCCACTCGATGGTGTAGACGTGAAAGTCGGCGCTCGGATCGAAGCCGAGCGGCTTAATCTGAGGATCGGGCGTGGGCGTGACTGACGTGGCTACTGGCGGTGTGAGCGCCGGGCCCGTGTAGACCATGGTGTTGAGCTGCACGTCGGTCGGCTTGAAGCCCAAGTGCTCGATGTCGAGCTCGTTCCAATTGTCGGCCGGCCACGGCGTGTAAATGGTGACGATGGACGACACCACCGCCGAGCCTGCAGCGAGCTTGGCGCGCGAGCGCACGCGGCCGTAGGTCAACGTGTCGAGCGAGCGCACTTCAGCGCCCAGAAACGATTTGGCCTTGCCCGAGTCGTCGACCGTGCCTTCGGGCGCTGGCGTGAGCGAGATGCGCAGGGTGCCCTCTTCGATCGTGGCAGCGCTGGTCGAGAACAAGGCCAGGTTCCCGTCCCACGAGTGGGTCATCAGCTGCCAACGCGCCGCGTCGAGGGTCTCGAAGTCGTCGCGGAACAGCAAATGAAAGCTCTCTTCCTTTGGCGGCGTCGTGGGCGCGCCTGCGCCACCAGCGGCTCCAGCACCAGCAGCGCTTCCGGCAGTTCCAGCACTCGCTTCCTGCGGGGTAGCACTGCCGACATCACAGCCGAGCGCGAGCCAGAGCGCAGTCACGAAACCAAGCCGTTGCATGCGCCGGAGAATGACCAACCGCTGCGCACCAGACATCTCACTTTTTGCGCTTTGCGCTCGACCGGGCCGCGCGCCCACGTCAACACTTCGAGTCATGTCGGCGGCCCTGTTCCAGCCTTTCCCGATGCTGCCGGCACGGCGAGCACAGGTCTGGCGGCACCAGCCCGCGTTCCGTCGCCCGCGTCACTTTCATCGCGAGCCGGAGCTGAACTTCGTCGTCCAAGGCAGCGCGACGCTGGGCATTGGCACGCGCGTGCAGCGCGCTACGGCGGGTGACGTAGTCGTGTTCGAGCCGGGGCAAGATCACGAGCTGCTCGAAGCTTCCGAAGACTTGCAGCTGTTCGCGCTGGCGTTGACGCCCGAGCTTTGGGAACGGCGCCGCTCGTTGACGGCAGGATCTTCCCCGGCAAATGGCGAGCTGTCGGAAAGCGCCGTGGCAAACGCAACGGAGGCGCTCGGTACCGTCGCCGACATCAGCGACGGAGCGGTGGTCGAGGCGCGCCTCGGCGAGCTGTTCTCGCTGCTGCGCGGCGCCGCCGGCACGTCTTCGTCTTCGGTGAGTCGTCGCGCGGCCGAGCAAGCGGTGGCTCAGCCCGGCGCTTCGTGCTCGGCGCTCGCCAATCAGCTGGGCACGCATCCCTCCAACCTCAGCCGCGTCGTCACGCGCGAGCTGGGCGTGCCACTGGTCGAGCTACGGTCTCGGCTCAAGCTGAGCGAGTTCATTCGCTTGGTCGACGCTGGTCACAGCTTTACCCAAGCCGCGCTCGAAGCAGATTTTGGCAGTTACGCGCAGTGCCACCGCGTGTTTCGTCGCCTGACCGGCTGCCAACCCCGCGCCTACTTTGCCGGCGCGCGCCAGCACGTCGATCTGCGCACGGCTCCTGCTCGCCCAGCGCCTTGAGCAGCTGCTCGTCGCTGAGCGAGGCCATCGAGCAGGACGTGTGGGCCCGGTTGCGAGGTTGATGGGCCTTGACTTCAACGCCGTCGACCATGAGCCGGCCAATGTCATTGGCGGGAAACATCACGTGGATCCAACCCTCACCATAGAGGTAGGCGCGCAGCGCTAGCGCACCCACAGCCACACAGATAACGCCCACCAGCCCCAGCTTCAGTTTCGCTATCGGACCGAAGACCGCTCCATTTTGCCACAGGCAGGCAGCGTTTGAAAAAGACTCACGCGTCGGCGCGCGCACGTCGTTGAAAATCAGAGTCGGCGCGGGCTACGTTGCGAGACTTCGTTTCACCCGCGGGAGGGCTCGAATGAATCAGCTGATTAGAGCGGCGTGTCTACTGTTGTCGTTGCTTCTTTGGTCGGCAAGCGCGCGCGCCGACTACGAGCGTGTCGTCAGCGTCGAGCTTCGGCCCGGCGTCGAGAGTAGCGTTCACGTGAAGGTGCGCGAAAACCCGCGCCACCGCGGTCGCTGCATCGGCCCCACGCTGGCCTTCGTGCATGGCCTTGCGCACACCGCAGCCAGCTGGAATCCCTTGGTTGACGAGCTGTTCGCCAGCGGGCCCCGCGGCGCAGCCTGCAAGGTCGCGCTGCTAGATCTACCGGGGCATGGCCAAAGCGCGCTCCCGGTTGGGCTCAGCTTTGGAGAGCTCCTGCTCGACGACTACGTCACGGCCGTGCAGGGCACGCTCGACGGTCTGCGCGCGCAGGGCCTACGCCCGGCGGCCTTGATCGGCCACAGCATGGGCGGCTTGATCGTCGAAGGACTGCAGGCGCGCCTGCTTGCGAGCGGCAGCAGCTTGGCTCGTCGCTATGGCATTCACTTTGCCGCGTTGATGTCGCCGTCCGCGGCCGCCGAGCACCCATGGCAGTTCGCAGAAAGTGGCGCCGCCGCCGCTACCGTGGGGGCCTTCGTGGTGGCCGATCCGCTCAAGGGTCTGGTCGTGCGGGTCGACGCGGCAACCTGGAGCTTCTTCTTCTTCACCAACTTCAGCGATGAGTTCTCCCCCGGGACGCCCACGCCCGCTCAGATCGATAGCAACGCCTGGAGCTCGGACGAAGCCGCCTACGCGGGCTCGCAGCTGGTGGGGGCGCCGCCGTTCGCGCGCTTGTCGGTTGGCCCACAGCCGTTTGCGCCTCGTCACGGCACCGCGCTCGTGTTGGTGAGCCCGAGCCAAGACAAGTTCAGCCTACGTGCGGAAGCCGAGGCTGCCTACGTGCAGCTCACGGGCGACACGCGCAAGCTCGGCTTCGTTCGCATCGACGACGACAACGCCGTGCACGACATGCACGTTGCCCAGCCACGCCTGTACCTCAGCCGGACGCTGCTCGGCTGGTTCAGCGCGCTCCACTGAGCGCCCAGCCGCCGCCGCTCAGCTTTTGCCGTCCGGCACCACGTAGGCGATCCGCGACTCTTTGCGGTCCCAGACTACGGCGCCGGGCGGCGGCGCGGCAGCGTTTAGCGCTTTGGTGATGGTGTCGGCCTCGCCCAAGATGATTTGGCCCAGCGCCGGATCGGGCAGCACGCTGCCGCGGCGAGGGTCTTTGGGATCGTAGACGACGTAGCGGCTGGCCACTGACTCGCCTGGTACCACAGCCGCGCTACGCGGGCGGCTTGCGCGGAATTTGGTCGGCGCCAAGGCGGAAGATCACGAAGTCTTTGGTGACGTTGCCGGCGCCATCAGGCCACATGAACGGGCTGCCCGTCGTGCGCTCGCCCTCCCAATCGAACCACATCCAGCGGGCGGCCGAGTCGATGTCGCAGGCTACCAGGAACTCGTTGCCCGGCATGGGCCTGTCGCGGGTCGTGCTGTTGTCTTCGCCGAAGGCGACCTTGCCGTTCGCTGTGCCCGTGGAGTTCACCCAACCAACGCTGGAGGTCGTCGGGTCCAGCTCGCCGGCGTTGCACTTGACGATGTACTCGTTGATGGTCGCCAAATCCGGCCCGCCCGAGCCGGGATCGTAGTCTTCGCCCGTTGCGCAAGCTTCCCAGCTGCCGGCGCCCGTAAAGACGGCCTGGGCGCCCTCACGAAAGAACTTGGCGATCACGCCCTGCGTGGTGGACCTATCGGCGTAGCCGACGATGTACAGAAAACCGCCCGCGTTCGCGTCAGCTGCCGGCACCACGTACTGCTCCGGCCCCTGACCCACCGGACAGGCGAAGATGTCGTCGGAGTCGGGGTTCTCTACGCCGCCAAAGTAGTTGGCGAGCTGCGTCTTCGTGCCGTAGCCAAAGCCGTAGGCGTTGTCGGCGGTGATGATGACGTTCACTTCGCTGGGCAGGTCTGGCATCGCCCCGTCCGCGCCCGCGCCGCCTTCGGCTTCGGTGAGGCCGCCACCCAGGCTGAGGCTGCCTCCGCCGCTGTTGTGGGCTCCGGCAGCCGTGGCAGCGCCGGAGCTGCTGGGACTTCCGCTCGCGCCGTTGCCGGGGGTGACTTTACTCTCCGCGCTGTCCGAGCAAGCAACGGCGACGCAGAGCAGAGAGCCCAAACCAAGGAGTTGAAGTGAGCGCATGGGGCCCTACTTTGACGCGAGTCGTGGCGCGCGCCAAGTGCGGTCGATCCGACTCCTGGTGAATCTCGGGCGCGTACGGGTACCCTCGTTGGAGAGGCTTCGCCTTCGAATCGCGCTCGCCCTTCCGCGTCTTCGAAAGCGCTGCTGCGACATGTCTGCTGGTGTGGGTGAGTGCACGCCGCAAGCTAGCCACCACCTTGCTCGCAGCGCCGGGTGGAACCGACCCGCGAGCTCGCTCGACGTCAACACGTTTACCAAATCGACTCACGCCGCGACGACGGCGTCGATCGAACTGTCGCTGAACGGCACCTGTTCTCTGACGACGGTCGCGACTTCATGTTCTGGTTCGACGAGCGGCCGGACGCTGAAGCCGCGTTGATGGATCCAGCCTACGACGACACCGACCAGATACGCGCTACGTCACTATGAACGAGCGTGCGCCGGAAGCAGGCTCTGCCAGCTTCGCCTACGTGGTGGAGAGCCGCCAAGCTCGGGGACAGAGGCCGGATTTCATGCGAGCATGGCCGGCAGTATGAAGAGGGTCGGCTTTTCCGTGCTGTTCGGGCTCGTCGCGCTGGCGTGTGCGAAGGACGCACCGAGTCCGCAGCTACTGCCGCCCTGGCAGTGGGCCGTGACGGGCATGAAGCCCGGTAGCGTGGCGCTCCCGCCAACGCTCGTCGTCTGCGAACCGAGCGGCAGCAACTGCGCTCCCGCCAAGGCCGGGCTCAAGCTCACCGGTAGCAAGCTGGTGCGGCTCCAGCGCGGCGTGAGCGAGTTCGAGCTCGACGGAGCGACCCGCGTCGAGCTGGGTGAAGGCACGGAGCTGTTGATTCGAGACGCGCCGCGCACGCTGGAGCTGCGTGCCGGCGGCATCGCGTTGTCTCGCGAAGACGCGCTGGCCGAAGCCGGGCCGCTCACGGTCAAGATGGTCGACCGCTCCCTCACGTTGATGGGGCGCGGCTCACTGGTCGCGCGCATGGAGAACTTGAACCGCGGTCAGCTGTTCGTTTCGCGTGGCGTCGTCACGTCGGTGGAGCCGGTAGGCATGACGCCGCCGGTGAGGCAGTTTCACGCGGGTGAAGGCGCGCTGTTCGAGCGCAAAGCTCCGCCAGACGTGACGGCGGTGTTCGCAGGCAAGCTCAGCCGCTTGCGTCAAACGGTGCTCGCAGTGGTCGACACGCCGCCACCTCCGCCCAGCGTGACCGAGCCGCGCGGCTTGGGCACCATGACCGCGCGCGTGCCGGGTACGACTGCCGTGGTGGGCGGAGTACGGCTGGCGCAGCATCGCGTCAAAGCCGTGGTGCGCGACGGCGTGGCGCTGACCGAGGTCGAAGAGGTGTTTCAGAATGACAGCGATCGCGTACTGGAAGGCCGCTACGTCTTTCCGCTGCCCGCTGACGCCACCATCTCGGGGCTCACGCTGTACGTTGGCGACAAACCGGTCGAAGGCGAGGTCGTCGAAAAGAAGCGCGCCGCCGCGATCTTTCAAAGCATCGTCGACGACACGGTGCGGCCGCGCGATCCGGCGCTGCTCGAGTGGGTGAGCGGGAGCAAATTCTCGCTCAAGGTCTTTCCAATCCCGGCCAAGGGCAGCCGCAAGGTCGTGCTGCGCTACCAGCAGGTGTTGACCTCGGATGGTCCACGCCAAACCTACGTGTACCCGCTTTCGTTTGGTGCCGAGCGCAAGACGCCCATCGACGACCTGTCCATCGATGTCGACATTTCGGACGCCGGTTTCGCTCCGGATCGCGTTGTCGCGAGCGGCTATGCCGCCACTGTGGAAGGGACACCGAAGGCCGCGCGCGTCGCGCTGCGCGCCAAGGCAACGTCGCCCGATCACGATTTTGCCGTGAGCTTTGGGCGCTCCAATCCCGGTGCCACCGTAGCGGCCGCCGAGCCCGGTTTTGTGGCGGTGCGGCTGCGCGCCGAGCTTCCGCCGGAGCTACCGGCGCCGGCATTTCAACCGCGCGATCGGGTGCTGGTCGTCGACGCCAGTCACAGTCAGTCCGCGCAGTCGTTCGCGGCCGTACAAACCCTGGCGCTCGCGGTTCTGAACGGCCTCGAGCCCGAAGAGCGCTTTGCGCTCATGCTCTGCGACAGCGCTTGCGAGTCCGTGCCGAAAGTCGGTTTGGCGCCCGCGACTGGCCAGGCCATGGCGGAAGCCAAGGGGCTGCTGAAGGCCAGAAAGCCGGCTGGCTCTTCGGATCTGGCTGGCGCCTTGCGAAGCGCTGCGGAGCGCCAAACGCTGGGCGGAGCCGTGCAGGTCGTGTACGTGGGTGACGGCTCGGCCAGCGCTGGTGAGCTTTCGGCTACGAGCATTGCCAATCGGGTGCGCGACAGCTTCGAGCGGCGCAAGGTCGACTTGAGGCTGTTTGGCGCGGGCAGCAGCGTGGACGAGGTGACGCTCGGCGCCTTGGCGCGGGCGTTTTCTGGCAGCTACGACAACGTCTCGAGCGCGGGTACGCTTGCTGAGCAAGAAGAGACGCTCGTGACCGGGCTGCGCATGCCGCTGCTCGTGGCGCCGACGCTGGAGGTGTCGGGCGGGGTCGCGGAAGTGCAGCCGCGGGTGCTGCCGAGCTTGCGGCTCGGTGAAGAGCTGGTCGTCGTCGGCAAGCGCAGCTCTGGCATTGGCGAGCCGTTCGACGTCACGTTGCGCGGCCGTCTGAACGGCTCGCCTTACACGTTGACGCGGCGCGTGACCGTCGACGCCGAGCCCGGCGCGCTGCCGTTCGCTGGTCGCCTGTGGGCGCAGTCGCGCATTCGCGAGCTCGAGACGTCCGGTGACGCTGCTTCGACCCGAGAGATCATCGACCTTTCCAAGCAATTCCGGGTGATGTCGCGCGAGACGTCGTGGCTGGTGTTGGAAAGCGACCAAATGTTCGCTGATTTCGGCATCAAGCGCACGGCGAGTGGTGACGGCGCAGGTCTGGGCCAGCCCGATCGATTGGCGCAGGCACTGGCGCAGTCGCAAGAGCTCGACCTGCTCGAAAAGCTCGAGCTGGGCGCCGGCTCCTCCTTGAACGGCGTGCTCAGCGACAGCAACAGCGCGCCCCGAGAGGTGGAGGCGTCGAGCCCCGCCAAGCGCGCCGAAGCGCCGCCTGCCAACGTGCCCGCTCCCGCTCCCGCCGCTCCGGCGCCCGCAAAAGCGGTGCCGCAAGGCTCTGGCTCGGGCGCCATTCGCCCAGGCGCGTCGGGTGGTGGCCTGTCCGGTATTGGCTCGAGTAGCAGCGG
>DATAKF010000424.1:0-25243 GCA_036261775.1 Polyangiaceae bacterium
TGCTGGACGGATCCCGTGGGCAGAGGCGCGCTGCCGCGGAGCACCGTTTCCGCGCCGACGCCGTTGAGGCTGAACGCGGCCCGTAAGACATTGCCAGTCGCACCTTCGCTAGGGGTCAGGTACAGGTATTTGGTGCCGATACCCTGGTTCCCTTCGCCTTTGTCGTTGGTGCCAAAATCGAAGATGCGCTGCCAGACGGAACCACCTCCCCAAGTCAGCCAAATCTCGAAAGACGCGTCCTTGAGGGCCGAGACTTTGCCATTGGGCAGGTCCAGGTAAGCCGCCGCGGTTCCGTCGAACGTGAGCTTGCCGGCCGAGGCCGTTGTGCCCACGATCGTCGCGTTCGCGCCGCCAACCGTGTCCGCCGCCGCGCTGCCAGCGGTGTTGAAGCTGTAGCGGTGTGCCAAGCCGCCCTTCAGCTCCGTGCAGCTTTCGGGTACGCCGCACCCGCACTGGCCGGGCTCGAGCTTCGTCGGATCGTTGGGACAAGCGTCGCTGACCGGGGGTTCACCGCCCGCGCCGCCCGCGCCGCCCGCCGCGTCCGGTGCGCCGCCTGCGGCGTCCGGGTGCCCACCCATCCCAGCGCCGGCTGTCGGTTCGCCCACGTCAGCCCCGCCAGTGCCGGCCGGCGAAGTTGCGCCGGTACCGGCTTGGGGTTGAGTGGTTGCGCCGCCTCTCCCCGCGCTCCCCGCCTCGCCAGCTCCGGCGGCGCCAACGCCGCCCGCGCTCACCACCATCTCCACCAACAAGTCTTCTGAGTAGACGTTACACGCGACGGCCAAAGGCAGCGCGGCGAGCGTCCACGCCGCAAGCTGAGTGCGCAATCTGGTCGGCCGTTTGGTGGTCAACTGAGATACCCAGAAGTTCGAAACGGCCAAGACGCAGCAGGGCTAATGACGGGCCGTCACCAAGTGTAGTGCTGCAGGACATGCCGATGGTCTCGCGCAATGTGCGCGACTCGGCGAAATCAGTGGGTAAGTGTAGGGGCAGGCAGGCGGAGTGTCTCCTGGTGAGGTGGCTCCGACCCGCCATCCGCAACCCATGGCGGAGCGGCAAGCGTCCGGGGATTTTCTGGCGGCTCGCGAAGGGCTGGTCGGCAGCAACGAGGCGCTCTTCTCACTCCGCTGGCGGCGCGGCAGCCTTCAGCTCTTGCGCCTTCTTGCGGGCCTTGGCGGCGTCGCGCGCACGACCAACGGAACTGTAAAGCTCAGCCAACCGGTTCTGTACGACCGCCAAATCTTGCGGCTCGGCGGGCGACAGCGCCGCGCTTTCCAGCTCGAACACCGCGCGCTCTTTGTTGCCAGTCTGGGCGAGCGCTTCGGCGAACAAGCGGTGCGTGGTGAAGCCTTCCATGTCGGCGTAGATCGCGACTTCGCCGACTTTGACGGCTTCGTCCCAAGCCTTTTTCGCGACCAAGAGGCCGAGCAAGCGCCGGTAGACCTTGTTCTCGTGCTGTTCCAGCTCGCCCAGGCGGCGCAGCGCGGCCAGCTCGGCGTCGTCGTCGGCGCGGGTGTGCGCCATTTCGGCCAGCAGGTACAGCGGGGTTGCCGAGAGCGGATCGAAGCTGGAGGCTTTTTCGAGCGCCGTGCGCGCTGCGGGGTCGTCGCCTTGTGCGGCCAGCAGCTTGCCGAGCAAGAGCCGCACGGCGTAGCCGTCTTGCTTGGCCTCGACCATCTTGTTCAAGGTAGCGATCGACTTTTGGGGGTGCTGGTGCTGGTCGAGCTCGGCGCGCAGAAAGCGCGCGTCAGCGTTGGTCGGCTCGAGCTTCTCGACGTCGGCCAGGATCTTTTCGGCGCGCTCGCCCTCGCCGTGGTGCAGCAGCGAAAGCGCGTACATGAGCTGCTTTTTTGCGTCTTTGGGCGCGGCTTTGGCCTCTTTGCTCAGCCGTTCGGGGCGACCTTTGCGCTGCAGGGGCATGAACTGGGTCGCGAAGCGCGAGAGCTTCTTGTCCGCGAATTGCCGAAACTCTCGGTCCAGTTCAGCTGGTGTCTTGCCGAGCACGCCTGCCATCACCTGGTCGCTGGTTTTGCCGGCGCCCCACTGGCGCAGCATCTCGGCCAGCTTGTCGTGGCCGTACTGGTCGGCCAGCATCACCAAGATCTGGCTCGACGCGTAGTAGGCGGTGCCCACGTCTTCGAGCTCTTCGGCGCGGGTAAAGGCGCGGCTCATGTTGCCGAGCGCCGGCAAGCGCGAGCCGCGCACGGCTTCGAATAGCTCTTGGTCGTTCTCGCGCACCCACTCCGGCCGAGCGATGATCGTCTCGTACTCGGCGAGCCCCTCAGTGAACCAGCGCGGCACCCGCGCCTTGGACATCTGAATGTGAAACACGTGGCTGAGCTCGTGCCAGAGCGTCATTCCCAGGTTGAAAGACTCGTTGGCCGGGCTCATGGAAGCCAGCGTTTTGCCGAAACAAACGCCCTGAATCGCGATTTGCGGCAGCCCGCCCGTGCGAATGCCGAAGTTCTCGCGCTCGGCGTACAGCTCGACGCCAATCGGAATCTCCGGGGTGAAACCGTAGCTCTTTTGCATGACGTCGAAGGCGCGGCCCATCAGCTGCGGCACGTAGCGATCGAGCAGCTCCTTCTCGCTGTTCTTGTAGCGAATCGCGAAGCGCGGGTAGCTCACCGTGACGTACTCTTTGGCGATCACGCCCTCGTACATCTCGAGCGTGTTGTAGACGCGCACGTTGTACGGATCGAGCTTGAAGCTGCGACCCAGCGCGCTCACGCCGTCCGGATCGTTGCCGGAGCGAATCTGATTGAAGCCGAGCTCGGCCTCGGCCTTGGCGTCTTTGGAGTCGAGCGCGACAGCCTCTTTCATCAGGCTGACGATCTCGGTGTAGCGGTGCTCCCAGTCCGCGAACTCGCCGACGATCGAGTACAGCCGCGAATACTGGGGGTTCAGCTTCAAAATGGCCGCTTTTTGCGCCTCGAAGCCCTTGGGATCTTCGGCCAGAAAGCGCACCGTGGCCCGCATGCTCAGCAGCGGGAGGTCGCGCGGATTGCCCTTCAAGCCTTCGGTCACGTAGCGATCAGCGGCCGCCAAATCTTGGTCGCGCACCGCGATGCCGGCGAGCACGAAGTAGGCGTGCGTGAGCTTGGGATTTTGCGAGAGCGCCAGCCGCGCCAGCCGCTCGGCTTCGTCGAAATCGAGCATTTGCGCCAGCCGCACCTCGGCCAAGAGCATGTTGGCTTGCGGGTGGTTCGGCGCAATTTTCAAGGCCTCGCTCAGCACCTCTTCGGCGTGACCGGGGTCGTATTTTTCGAGGTACAGCTCGGCGCGGTACAGCAGCGTGCGCAGGCTGTCCGGCTCGGCCTCCTCGGCCATGTTGAAGGCCGTGTTCGCGTCCTTCGGGCTGCGCAAGAGGTGAGCGGCGCGGCCCATTCGAGCGAGCCCGGGCCCGTCCGTCTCGGGGATGCGATCAGCGTTGTAATCCTCGATAATCGTCATCAAAACAGGCTCTGCCGCCTGGCGCTGGCCGAGCTCGAGCAAGACCTCGCCCGTCAGCAGGCGTGCGTCCGCGCTGGCAGCGCCAGCCGGCAGGGCGCGCAGCAGCTCGAGGGCGGCCGACACTTCGCCCGACGCTCGCAGCGCGCGCGCCTGCGCCACCGTGCACGCGCTGGCGTCGGCGCCCGCTGCTTGCGCCTGCTTGGCGCGCTCGATGGCGTCACCGTAGCGGCCCGTGGTGAGCATGAGCTCTGACAAACCGAGCAGCGCATCGCTCTTCTTGGAGCCGTTCAAGGCCGCCGTGAGATCGGCCTCCGCGTCGCCGTAGCGGCTCTGCCCGAGCCGCGTGAGCCCGCGAGCGAGCCGTGCGTCGGGCCCGAGCTCCTTTTCGGCGCGGGCCGGCGCGGGCGCCTTGGTGGGCGGCGTTTGGAGCGCCGCTCCGCCGCAGCCGGTCAGCAGACAAACGGAGCCGATTACGAGCGTGCGCATCACCTTCATCATGTCCGACACCCCTCCGCGCGGCTAGCTTGGGAAGAGCTTCACGCTCGCGCCCGGCACGGGCGAGAGGCGCTGGGCGGCGTTGCCGTCGCGCACCGCCACCTCGACCGTGTCGAACGAGCCGACCAACGCCACCAGCTCGCCGGGCAAGGCGTCGGCAAAGGTGCGCACCGAGCGCAGCGTCTGTCCGGCTATTTGCAATCGAAACGGCGCGTCGGTCGCGGGCAGCACCTCGGAGGCGCGCAGCGACGTCAGCAGGTTGCCAAAGTGATCGACCGTCAGCACGTTGCCCACGAAGCCATCGGCCTCGCTGATCACGCCCGGGATGGGGCTCGGGACGCGCAGGTGCACGAGCGGTCCTACGTCGTTGAACGCCAGCTTGCGCGCCGCCAAACGACCAGCAATCACTGCGAACACATCGCGACCGTGAAAGGTACGGCTGATGTTCGAGAGGCCGTGCGGAGCCAGCTCGATGGCCCGCACCTCGGCGTGAGGTGCATGCAGCGTGACCTCGGCGAGCAGCCCGTTGTCGGGGCCGACGAAGAAGTGCCGCTCCGCCGCCACCACCACGGCCGCGCGCTCGGAGCCCACGCCCGGATCCACCACGGCAACATGCACGGTTCCATGCGGAAAATGCCGGTAGCTGCGCTCGAGCCAGAACGCGCCTTCGATGACTGCGCCGGGGCCGATGCCATGCGAGAGGTCGATGACGCGCAGGGCCGGGTCGGCCCTGAAGAGCACGCCCTTCATGACCCCCACGAACGGATCCCCGAGGCCAAAGTCGGTGAGCAGGGTGACGAGGCCGCAGGGAGTTTGCATCAATCGCTCGGCTCCGGTCGCCAACGGGTGATGCGGCGTGGCCAGCGCCCCGAGCTGAGGCTCGTGCGCAGCGCCGCCTTGAGCGCCGCGCGCGCGTCGGCGATCAGCCACTCCGCGGGCTCGCCGCTCGGCGTCCACGCGCCAAACTCGACCTGCTTGGGGCCCGCGCTAGCGCCAACCTGCACGCGCGCCTGGAAGGTTCCGCCGGGGGTCTGCAGGTGCGCCTCGTACTCGGCCGAGTCGCTCGTGGTTGGGCCGAGCTTGAGCTCGATCTTGCCGCCATTCTTCGGGGTCATTGGGCCAAGCTTCCGTAAAGACTCACGAGACGGCCAAAGCATACCCGGGCCCCGGGTTTGGCGGTTTAACCAAACAATGTCCTAGCCTTACAAGAATTACTGTTTTTTCGTTCAGTGCCCTGATATCGGCGATCACATGGCTCGCCCCAACCCCTCGCCGTCCCCCAGCTCAGCCCTGATCCCCCTCGACCCCGCCCCCATGAAGCTGCTCGTTACCCCGAGTGGCTATCGTGTCGCTTGCTACGCCGTGGCCCTCGACCAGTTCCCGGTCGACTTCTTCGCCGATCCGGACGGCCGCTGGACCTACGAGGGCCTAGCCGAGGCCGCCGGCTTCGCGCTCGAGGAGGGCGTGGCGGTCGGTGTGCTGTCCCGCGAGCACTTCGGGCACCCGGAGGGCTCGGCCATCGTGACCCTGAACGCCGAATCGCGCCCGTACGTGGCGGTCGTCGAATGTCCCATCGCCTACGCTTGCGCCGACGCCAACAGTATGGCGCTGGCGCTCGCCGAGCGCGACTGCGGCTAAGCTCTCGACGATGCCGACGCGCGTGTTCTCCCAGCAGCCTGACTTGGTTGCGGCTCTGCCGCAGCTGCTGGCCCACGCGCGTCGCTTCTTTGCCGCCGAGGTCGAGGTCCTGGCGTCGTCACCGCCCGTCAGGGCCGAGCCCGCTTTGGCGCAGGTCACGCTGCGCTTCGAAGGCGCGCGTTACCCTGGCAGCGGCACCTTTACGCTCCAGGCGCGTCGCCCCACCGCTACCGATCAAGCCGCGGCGGAGCTCGCCGAGCGACGCGGCAAAGCCGGTGGCATGGCGCAGCTGGCGGCGCGCTGCGCTGCGCTGTGGGTGGTGACCGCCGAAGAAGGCGTGACGGGCACCGCCGAGCTACAGCTGTCGGCGCTGCTCGCTTCCATCGCGCTCGGGCCGGTGCTGCCCAGCGACGAAAGCACGCTGTACGGCGTGCGTGGGGCGATGGAACGAGCCGAGAAGGAGAGCCTGCGTCGCGAGTGAGGCGCGGGGCGGGCGGCTAACGCGCGTCGAGCCAGCGCCTGCCGAAGGCAGTCTCGATGCCGAACAGCTCGAGCCCGGGGAAGATCACGCTTTGCAGCGCTTCGTGGACGACGCGCAGCCGGTCGGAGCGCTCGAGCGATCCCAAGCCCGCTAGCTGGGCCAGCCGCGGATCGGGCGCTCCAGGCTCTCTGAAGAGCTCGTCGCCCAAGGTCGCCTCGAGCATGGCCGGCAGATGAGGCCCCACGCAGTCGCCAACAGCGCGCGCGTGTTCCTCGGCGAGGAAGGCCCAGCCAAGCCGACTGTGCTTCACCTCGTCGCAGAGGATGGAGTGCATGGCCTGGCGACACACCGGGTCGGTCGCGCGTGCCACTAGCTCGCCGAGCAGTGCCGTGCTGAGCGTCTCGGTCACGCAAGACAGCGCAACGATCTCGTAGAGTAGGCGCTCTCGACCTTCCGCAGCGCCTGGCGCCGTCCAGCGCAGCGCGATCTGGGGCTCGGGCGGCGGAGCACCCCCGAAGTGTTTGACCAGCTGCCGGCAGAGCTCCGCGTGCCGCAGCTCATCCACAGCGGCTTGCTCCGCCATGCCGACGATTGCCTCGGAGGCGCCAGCGGCTCGCAGGCGCGGCGCCAAGGCGCGGAAACGCTGCGCGGCCTCTAGCTCCGAGCCGAGGCGGAAGCTCCACACGCGCGCCGCCAGCTCGCCCGCAGATTCATCCCCACCGACGGCGGTCATTGAGGGCAGCAGCCTCGCCCCTCGTCGGCCGACTTGCAGAAGCCGACGCAACAGGGCGTCTCCGTGTTGAGGCAGTCTTTCGCCCAACAACAGGGGCACCCGCAAGGGTCGCGCGCATCGCCATGTCCACTCGCATCGACTCGGCACTCGAGCTGGCCGCCCGAGCCCGAGCCTGCCACACCGCCGGCACCGCCCGAGCCACCGTCGCCGGAGCTCGCTGCGCCGGAACCACTCGGCGCCCCGGAGCCACTCGACGCGCCGCCAGCAGCCGAGGCGTCGGCACCGCCCGCGCCCGCCAAGCTCACGCCGCCAGAACCTGCCGTGCTGCCGCTGCTGCCGGCAATGCCATCGCCCGGCGAGCTCTCGCCGCCAGACCCCGAGGTGCTGCCACCGGTACCGGCAGCTCGCCGGTTCGGGCGGCCTTCCTGGACCGTCCCACAAGCCTGGCCGACCATGGCGCCGCCCAGGACGAGGACTTTGAACCAGCGCTCAGTCTTCATCCCGAACCATGACTCCTCCCTCGACCAGCTTGGTCTGAACGGCGCCCCCGACCGTCAGCTCAGAATTGGCTGAAGAACTTCCAAACCTCGGCAGGTTGCCAACGTTGGCCGCCCTCTTGAGGGTCGGGCGTGTGCGGACCCACGAAGGAACAGAACTCGACGGGATAGCCCGTCTTGCAGCCCGACAGGTTGGTGCACACGTGGTTGCCGCTGGCTTTGGTCGGCGTCATCCACGTGCAGCTGTTCTGCGTCGCGAAGGTCTGAGCCATCGAGACACCACCGTCGTAGCCGAGCACGTTGTCGTTGGTGCCATGAGAGGCGTAGAACGCCACGGATTTGCTGGGTGTGCAGCCGCCAGAGCTGAGGTTCGCCGCGCCGTTGTAGACCGCGACGGCTCGGACGCCCCACGTGCCAGTTCCGCCCTGCGGGCGCGAGCAGGCCGTGCGGTAAGACATGCTGCCGCCATAGCTCCAGCCGTTGGCGAAGATCTTGTTCTTGTCGATGCAGAAGTTCTCTTCGATCTGCGCCACGACGGCGTCCCCAAGCGCAATGTTCGATCCACCTGCGTCGGGCCACCCGCAGCCGCCCTCACCGTTGTTGTTCCCGGTGCACGGCGTGCCGCCCGAGTTCGTACCGTTGGGAGCCACGAAGATGGTGCTGCTCGCCGCCTCCGGGATGGCTTTGAGCCAGTAGTAGTTCTGCTGGTACATCTGCTTGTCGTTACCGTCGAGCTGATGCCACGCGATGACGAGTTTGTACGGCTTCGTGTTGTCGTAGTTCGTCGGCACGCTCAGAATGTAGCGACGCTGCTTATTTGCCGCGGTAATGGCGATGGGGTTGCCGTTGTTGTACATGCTGGCGGCGATCGTCGGCGCCTTGCCGCAGCCCGCGGACAAGGACCCGCCCGGACTCGAACCGCCGGAACCGGCGGTGCCGCTCCCGCCGGAGCCAGCAGCGCCGCCCGTCGCGGAGCCACCCGTGGCAGAGCCGCCCGTGGCGGAGCCACCCGTGGCAGAGCCGCCCGTGGCAGAGCCAGCCGTGCCGGAGCCGCCTGTGGCAGAGCCAGCCGTGGCGGAGCCAGCCGTGGCGGAGCCGCCCGTGGCAGAGCCAGCCGTGGCCGCGCCCGCGCTCGTGCCGCCAGCGCCCGCAAGGCCGCCGGGATTGCTGCCTCCCGAGCCAGCTGGGTTCGGATCCTCCGCTAGCAAGCAACCGCCGAGCGAGGACGCAACGGCGACGGACAGGATGAGGGCAGGCTGGGCAAGTCGGGCGCGAGTGAGAGTCATGGCGTTCTCTAGAGGAGTGACTCGCCCAGCCTGTTTTGGGACACGAGAAACGAAGAAAGCAGCTTCGACCCCCCGGAGCGGAAAATTCCGCAGGAAATGAGCGCTTTGCCGCTCAGTGCGGCAGAGCGTCGATCCAGGCCTCGATGGTCTGAATCTGCTCCTCGGGGAGCGCCGGGCGATTGCGCGGCATGGCTGTCCCACAAATTCCGGGCGTGTTGCGCAGCTTGGCGACGAGGTAGCTCTCCGCCGCGTTTCCGGGGATGACTCGCACCTGGCTGGCGCAGGCTGCTGCGCCGACGTTGTGCTTCACGAGCGACGTGTAGGCGACGTCGGCGGGGTCCAGCTTGAGCCCGCCGCTCGAGCCCGTCGTGTGACAAGGCGCGCATTGCGACGTGATGATGTTTTGTACTTCGGGCGGCACGGAGCACGTCGCGTCCGTGACGTGAATCGAGATCAAGAGCGAGGTTTCGGCGGCGTGTGTGTCCGTTGCAGCGACGCGAAGCACGTAGTCGCCCGGTCCCCCCGAGAAGGTCGCGAAGCCCTCCGAAGGTCGCAAGCTCCCGCCCTCTGGCCCCGAAGCCAGCGACCATGCGTAGGTCAGCGCGTCTCCGTTCGGATCTTCGGCCGTGACGGCGATGCTCGCGGACTCGCAGACCGTGATGAAGGCGGAAGGAGTAGCCACCACGCCCGTGATTCGTGGCGGATCGTTGAGCGCGACGGCCACGTCGAGGCCGCCGTTGGGCGCGCCCTGGCACTGCGAAACCAGCGTCAATTGCGTCGCCTGTTCGGCGATGACCGTCGTCAGGTCGCTGGCCTGAGCGCACTCGTCGGAAGGACTCGAGTCGGCGCGCAGGGGCGTTGCGCAAGCGCGGTAGTCCCCTGGTGCGACCGTGAACAGACCACTGGCAAAGTGGTGAGCCGCCGTCTCTTCGCCCGAAATGGCGCTGGGTGCCGGCTCCGCCTCGACCGGAACCGTGAGCGTCGAAAGCGCGGGCGCCCCGCAGCCGCTGTCTGGCGGAACCAGGTCGAACCTGACCGCTGTCACGTCGTGCGTGCTCGGTCCAATCTCGATCGCCGCGCGCAGAGAACCGACTGGACCCTCTGGCTCATCGATGGGCTGACTGCCGCAGCTCAAGTTGAAGCCAACCAAGCACACACCACCCATCACCGCATGCATACGTTTGCGCATCGCCCGCTCCTCGCTAATTGACCCACGGCCTCATCGTGCATCGGCACGACGTGACTCAGCTCACTGCCAATAGCCCAGGCTCATTCCAGCGCTCGTAGGCATTTAGTAGCGAGGAGACCGGTTCCACGACGATCTGACGGCTCACGCCGAGGCAAATCGCGACTGACGCAAGGCTCAATGCGGCGCGGCCGGGACCGTCAGCGCCAATGCCTGCAACAGGTCTGCGGGGCGCGCGCCGTCGAGCGGTGCGCCGTCGAGCAGCGTCAGCCAGTCAGCGCTTGGCTCGGCGCCTTTCGCGAAGGCTTCAGTCGCGCGCTGCTCGAAGCTCCGCAAGGCCGCGCGCCCGACCAGCAGGTCACCGCTGATGCGCACGTCGGGCGTGACCGCGGCTTCGACGACGCCGAGCGGAATCGAGACTGACGCTACCGCGGCGCTGGGTAACGACTCCGTCGCCCCGGGCGTCACCGGTAGGGCCGCTGCAACGTCGACGGGCGTGGCCCCCAACCTGTCGACCACACCATTGACGGCTTTGCACAAGAAGTCGTGAGCGGGCGGCGACTGGCGCAGCACCGAATAGAGCGCCGCGGGCGGCTCGCGCTTCAACGCGGGGCGCACCACACAGGGATTTTCCAGGCCTACCAGCACTTCGATAAGCACCGCGCCCGAAGCCGTTTGGTCGTAGCCGACGAGCGCCACAGGGTGACCGAGCAAAGCCAGCACCTCGGTCCCGAAGTAGCGGAGCGGCACGCCCGCCGCCGTGTAGCCGCGCAGCAGCGCGCGCAAGTTGCGGTTCAAGAGCGTGCGCGCCGTGGCGTCGCTGTACAGGGCGTCGACTCGTGGCAGCGCGAGCGCGTGGTACAGCACCGCGCCGCTCAGCTGCGCTTCCGTACCGGTGCTGAAGCGACGCGCGACGCGCACGTCGAAGCGCGCGCTGCTGCGAACGCGCAAGGTGTCTTCGCGCTGCAAGCTACCAAGCACCAAAGCTTCGCCGCTGAACGACGCGCTCGCGAGTAACGGGCGAGCGTTCGCTTCCGTCCACGCCAGGGCACGTCGCCCGAGCGCGAGCGCCCCGTCGAGATCGGTCTCGAGCGTCGCGACCGCGAGGGCTGGCCCGCCGGGCTCGGTCACGAGCGCGGGATCAGCAATTGGTCGATTTCGACGCCTGCGAGCGACAGCGCCTGCCGCTGCACTTCGCACAGCTGCGACACGCCTTCGAGGGCCAAATCCGTCATTTTGTCGAGCTCCGCGCGGGGCACGGCCTCGCCCTCGGCGGTGCCTTGGATCTCGACGATGTTGCCGCCAACGGTGGCAACGACGTTCAAGTCGACGCGCGCCGTGGAGTCTTCTTTGTAGTCGAGGTCGAGCAAGACCTCGCCGCCGACGTGACCGACGCTGACCGCCGCGATCTGATCGCGGATCACCGGCGCGCGCAGCTTGCCCGCCGCGCCCAGCTTGGCCACCGCCAGCGCCAGCGCGATGAAGCCACCCGTGACCGACGCCGTGCGGGTGCCGCCGTCGGCCTCCAGCACGTCGCAGTCGATGTGCACGCTGCGCTCGCCGAACGCGTCCAGATCGATGGCGGCCCGGAGCGCGCGCCCGATCAACCTTTGGATCTCGCGAGCGCGTCCGCCCAGCGGACGATCGCGCCCGTCGCGGTTCTCACGCTTCTTCGGGTTCGCGCGCGGGTGCATCTGGTACTCCGCCGTGATCCAACCCTTGCCGCGACCCTCCATGAACTCGGGGACCTTCGAGTCGATGGAGGCGGTGCAGAGCACGACCGTTCCACCCGCGCGGTAGAGCGCCGACCCTTCGGCCAGGCGATGGAACCCTGGCTCGACACCCACTGGACGAATGACTCGGGCGTCTCGATCCTCGCGCATGGAGCCCTTGTACCGGAACTTTCGGGGGCTTGGTACGTAGACTGGTTCTGGCCAAGCGGCGAAGCCCTGCACCAGGCAGGGCCAGATGCCCCGAGGCTGGTAGCGGACCAGAGCTTGGCCCCAGGGCCGCAAATCGCGGGCAAATGGGGAACCCGTGCTACCGTAGGAGTTCCCCAAGGTCTGAGGGGGCTCAGGCCCCTCACGAGAGCGCGCGCATGTCACTTAGCACCGGCGACATCATCGACGGCAAATACAGAATCGTCCGGCTGATTGGCGAGGGCGGCATGGGAGCGGTCTACGAGGCCGAGAACATGCGCATCCATCGCAAGGTCGCGATCAAGGTGCTGCATTCGGGCGTCGCGCAGACGGGCGAGGCCGTCAGCCGCTTCGAGCGCGAAGCGCAGGCCGCCGGGCGCATCGGCTCCGAGCACATCGTCGAGGTGCTCGATCTCGGTAACTTGCCGAGCGGTGACCGCTACATGGTCATGGAGTTCATGGACGGCGACTCGCTGTCCGGGCGCATTCGTGACCGCGCGCGCCTGACACCCAGCGAGATCTACCCGATCATTCACCAGCTGCTCGAAGCGCTGGCCGCGGCGCACGGCGCCGGCATCATTCACCGTGATTTGAAGCCGGACAACGTGTACTTGCTCAAGTCACGCGGCGGCAAAGCCGACTTCGTCAAGCTGCTGGATTTCGGCATTTCCAAGTTCAATCAGCTGAGCGGCGACAGCGGCTTCAGCATGACGCGCACCGGCGCGGTGATGGGCACGCCGTATTACATGGCGCCCGAGCAAGCCAAGGGCGCGCGCGATCTGGATCATCGCGTCGACTTGTACGCGGCCGGCGTCATTCTTTACGAATCCATCACCGGCGAAGTGCCGTTCAACGCCGACACGTTCAACGAGCTGCTGTTCAAGATCGTCCTCGAGCAGGCCAAACCGGTCGAGCAAGTCGTCCCCAACTTGGACCCGAACTTCGCGGCGATCGTGAACAAGTCGATGGCGCGCGAGCCTTCGCAGCGTTTCCAGACTGCACGCGAGTTCCAGCAAGCGCTCGAGCAGTGGGCCGCAGGCGCAGGTCCGCAGTTTGCGGCCGCGTTGAACGCCTCCGTTCAAGCGCATGGCGCGCCACCGGCGCCGCATCAGCCGATGGGCACGGGCCAGTACGGGGCTGTTGGCACCGGCCAGCACGCGGCCGTCGGCACGGGCCAACACCAAGCGGTTCCGGCGCATTCGCTCGGCACCGGTACGCCAGGCAACTGGGCCAACACGGGCGCCTACGCGCCGGCGGACGCCGTGCCGAAGAAGAGCAACGCAGGCCTGTTCGTCGGCTTGGCCATCGTGGGCGTGCTGCTCGTAGGCGGCGGCGCTTTCGTGGCCAAGAGCCTGTCGAGCGGCAAGGCCGAAGCTGCTGCCGCAGCTCAGAAGGCCGAAGCCGAAAAAGCCGACGCCGAGAAAGCCAAAGCCGAGCGCGCCGCGGCCGACAAGGCAGCTCAAGACGCGATCGCCAAGGCCTCCGCCGAAGCCGAAAAGGCCAAGGCAGAAACGGAAGCCGCCAAGGGCGAAACGGAGAAGGCCAAGGCTGCAGCCGCTGAGGCTGCCGCCAAGGGCGCCAAGGTTGCCGCCGTTGCGCCGCGTGCGGCCGCCAAACCCGCCCCGGCGGCCGCCAAGCCCGAGCCCAAGCCGGAACCAAAGCCCGCCGCTCCTGCGCCCGCAGCCGCGCCGGCTTCGACCGGCCGCCGCATCCGCACGACGCTGTGAGCTCGCCCGTCGATCCGGAAGCCGGCGGCTCAGACGTACTGCGCTTGTCGGAAGTATTCGACAGCCTGCAGGGCGAAGGCGTGAACATGGGGCAGCCTTGTCGCTTCGTGCGACTGGCAATCTGCAACCTGCACTGCCACTACTGCGACACCAAATACACCTGGGATTTCGAGAAGTTCGACTACGACAGCGAGGTGCGCGAGGCCGCCGTGGAGAGCGTGGCGCAGCAGCTGCGCGAGGCTCCGGCGGGCCATGTCGTGATCACCGGTGGTGAGCCCCTGCTACAGCAGCGCGCGCTCGCCAAGGTCTTCGAGCGCGTCCCCGAAACGCTGTTCCTCGAGATCGAAACCAACGGCACGCGCGTTCCCCTGCCAAGCCTACTCGCGCGCGTGAACCAATGGAACGTCTCGCCCAAGCTGGCCTCGGCAGGTGACACCGAAGCCCTGCGAATTCGTCCCGACGCTTTGACAGCGCTGCGCGACACCGGGCGCGCCTACCTCAAGCTGGTGGTGCGCACCGAGCAAGATCGCGACGAAGCCGAGGCCCTACGCGAGCGCTTCGGCTTCGCCCGCGAACGCACGCTCTTGATGCCCGAGGCCTCGACTCCGGCAGAGCTACTCGCGCGCTCACCGCAAGTGGCGGCGTGGTCGCAAGCCTTGACGGTGCGCTTTTCTAGCCGTTTGCACGTGACTTTGTGGGGTGGACGGCGAGGTACGTAGACTCTGGCGAGCGAGCAGGAATGCAACAGGAAGACGCGAAGACGCGAAGATCTGAATTTCTGGGCTTGTGACGCGAGGAGACGACCGGAATCTGCGCAGGCGTCGTTCGCAGCGATGCGGCTCGAAACCCCAAATCTCTCGACCTTCGCGTCTTCGCGCCTTCCTGTTGCGTTCACTCTCGATCGAACAGCAACGGGCGGGCAGTTCTAGCGGATGTCGCCCCAAACCGTGAGCGCGGCGATTGTCTCGGGATCGGGCTCGGCGCGCTGACGCGGGCCCAGCCGTGAGGCGTCGCGGGCGTCGCGGGCGGCGGCGTCGAAGACGGCGAGCCACAAGGCGCGGGCAGCGCTGGGCCGGAGATCGAGCGCGTCGTTGATGCACGACGGGTCGATGTCGGAGGCGCACAAGCGCGGCGTCTTGCTGGTGGTGCCGCGCAGGAGCCAGCCGGCCAGGCGCGCCGAGTACTCGCTGCCAGTAGCTGCGATGTCGATGTCACCTCCCAGCGACGCGACGCCGCTGCCGCGCGCGAACAAATCGGCGCCAGCATGCGACGAAGGCTGCAGCCCCAGAGCTTGCAAGATGGTCGCCGAAACGTCGACTGCCGTGCTGGGTAGCGTGACCTCTTTGCCGCCCAGCGCGTCGCGCGGAAACCGCACAATCAGCGGCAAAAGCAGGCGATCTTCCGTGAGGGGTGCGGCGGGGTCGAAGGGGATTTCCGGCCCGCTGCCAAGCCCGACGTCGGAGGTCACGACCAGCATGGTGTCGTTCCAGGCGCCCTTGGCCTTCAGCATCGCGATCAGCCGGCCGAGCGCGACGTCTTGCTTGGCGAGCGCGGCGTCGTGGAGGGCGCGCAGGCGAATCCAGTCGTCGTCACCGATCTTACGGGCCGCCTTCTTGGACCTTTCGCGCAGCGCGCCGAGGATGATGCCGCCGCGGCGCGGATCCAAGATGCCGCTGTACTCTGGCGGCTTGAGCACGGCCGCTTCCTCGCGCGTCAAATCCCAAGGCGGGTGGCCACCGCGCAGCTCGACCACGACCAAGTGCGGCGACGAACCACCGCTCGTCAGCTCTTGCTCCAAAAAGCTTTGCGCGCGTGTGAGCGGCTCGGTCGCCGGCAGGTCCACGACGGGTGAAAAGGTCTCGAACGCATCGAAGCCCGCCGCGAAGCCGAAAGCGCCAAAGCTGGTCGGAACGCCCGTAAAAATCGCGGTTCTGCCGCCGGCTTCCTTCAGTGTTTCGGCTAGCGTGGCCACCTTGGGGCGTAGCTTGTCGAAAGGCCGCTCGATACCGTGCACCGCCGGCGACGCACCCGAGATGAGCGACGCAAACGACGCCGCTGGCACACTGGACGGCGCCCGGTGCGCGCTGAACACGACCGCGTGCTTGGCCAAGTCGGCCAGCGCCGGCATTCCGGCCGCTGGACCCCAGGGCGGCAGGCGACCGCGATCGACCGACGCGAGCACCACCACGACGACAGTACGAGCTGCCGGCGCTCGCGGGACCTGCGCGGTGGCACGGCTGATGATCGGATCACCAAAGACGACTCGACCGCCCCGCGAGCCCTCCACGGCGCGCAGCTCGAGTCCCACCAGTTCCCCAGCAGCGGGCGATAGATCGAGCGAAGCCGGGCTGAAGCTGCCGCCGTCACCGCCCGAGATCTTGCGCGTCGACAGCACGCGCGGGGCCTTTTCGTCGCTAACCAGCGCAATTTCCGCCGTGCCGCGACCGGCGCCCCAAAAGCCCAGCCCCACACGCAGCCGCGCGTCGGCGGCTGGCCGAATGAAGCAGCGCACCACGCTGGGCGCTCTGAGCACGATCGAGCGCTTGGGCACGTTGTCGAGCACGACGTCGCTGACTACGTCGTGCAAGGTCGGTGCGGCGTAGTTGGCACCGCTCTCGAGCGGTGGACCAATCCGCACCCAATCCAAATCGACGATCGGCTCCTTGGAGCCACGCGGTGAGCCGGCAAAGCGCAAGCTGAGCCGGTGCCGCCCACGCGCCAGCGTGCCGGCTGCGGCGGGGAACGATGCCGAGCGCGTTTCGCCGATGGTCAGCTTCTGCGCGCCGAGCCGCTTGTCGTCGATGGCCACGTACAGCCACTTGGCGAGCATGGAGTGCAGCCGCACCGTGACCGACACCTCCTCCGTGGGCTCGTCCAGCCAGAAGTCGAGCAGCGTTTCTCGGGCAAAAAGCCGCTCGAAGGTGTCACCACCGCGATCGATGGACGGCGGCGGCTCGGCTTGCGCGGCTGAAAAACCGCGCGCTGGCGGCTGGGTGCCACCAAAATCCAGCAAACGCCCGTGGTGCTCGATCTCGCAGCGCGAAAGCTCCGTGAGCAGGTCGATGCGCTCGGCCTCGGGCGCGCGATCTTTGGACTGCGGTTGAGCGAGCTGAGCCGCCGGGTGCGAGCCCGGACGCGGCGGCGCTGGCTCTTCCTTGCGGCAGCCGCTGGCGACGACCCCGAGCGCGGTCGCGAGCGCGATGACCGGCAGCCTCACGGCGATCCAGCAGGCGCGGCCGCAGCAGAAGCAACGACGGCGAGTGTGCGCTGGCCGGCTTTGATGCTCACGCTCTGCGGAGCGCCGTCGCCGAGGCTCAGTTGATGGGCGCCCGGAGTGAGCGGCACGCGCCGAGCCGGGCCCATGCCCAAGTACTCGCCGTCGACGCGAATGGCCGTGCCGTCCGGCACCTGAACCTCGAGCAAGCCACTCCCAGCCGGGACGTCGGTGCCGGGCGGCAACGGCGACTCAGTGAGGACGGCTTGCTTGGCAGCCGCTGCTGCTGGCACAGCGGCGCTGGGCACGACGCGCGGCACGACCGGCGGGACGGCAGCGGCTGATTCTTCGGGAGCGGCGGGCTGCGGAGCGGGAGCGGCCGGGAAGAGCAGTGTGATGGCGTAGTACGAAGCGCCGGCTGCCATGAGCGAGAACAAGCCGGTACGCAGCCAGCCAGAGGCCTCGCTGGGCGTTGCGGCGACGGATGTCGCGGCAGCCTTGGCAGCTTTGGCCGGCGCCTTGGAGTTGGCGGAGCGGGGCGCGGCGGCGGGCGGCTGCGTCGACGCCTCGGAGCGCTTGGTCGCATCACGCTTGGAGTCGGGCGCGGGCGCCTTGGCAGTCGCCAGCACCTGCGTTTGCCCGCCGCTCGGCTGCGGTGGCACGGGCGCGGCTGCCGGCGCCGGAGCGGCTGCTACCAGGCCGAGCGGCGCCGTCGCGCCGAGCGGCGCCGTCGCGCCGAGCACGGCGGCGGCTGGCGGAGGCGTGTCGACGAGCAGCGCTTGCGCCAGCGGGTCGTCTTCGACGACGCGCGGAGCGACCGGCGACACGGGGCGCGGCGGTTTGACGGCCGGGCGCGGCGGCGACACCGAAGGCTCGAGCGCCACGACGGGCTTCGCGACGACGGCTGGCTCATTTTCGGGCTCGCTCGACTCGGCTGCTTCGGCGATCGCGGCGTCCGCGTCCGCATCGGCAGCCTCGGCGATGGCGGCCTGAGCGGCCGCCGCTTCGTTGCCAGCGCTACCGAGCGTGTCGGTGCGGAACTCCGGACGATGTCCGCGCTGCACCGGAACCGAAGCACCAGGCTGAGCTTCGTCCTCGTCAGGCGGGGGCGCCGACGACGTGAGCGTCTTGCGCAGCGGATCTTCGGCACGCGGCAGCGGCGGCTGAGCGGCAGGCTCGACGACTACCGGCGCGGGCTCGGGGGCGGCAGCTTCGGGCGGCTTCTCGCTCGATTCGATCTGGAACGAGAACCAGCCTTCGTCGGCCGAAGCCAGCTCGGAGTCGGGCGGCTGCGAATAAATGGCGGGTGGCTTGCGCTGCGAAACCGGCGGCGCTTCCGGCTCGGGCGCAGCAACGGGCGCGGGCGTCGCGGTCGGCGCAGGGGCAGGCGTCGCCTCGACGGCTTGCGGCGGCGGCTGCGACTGGGTCTGCGGAATTGCGCCCAAATTGGGGGCCGCAGAGGGCGGGACGCGCGTTTGCGAGATGTCCTCGATGCCGCCTGCGGTCTCGACCATCAAGATGCCGCCGCGACGCGCAAAGTCGGACAGCACGGCCTCCAGCAGGCGTGCCGGAGCCCGACCGCTGGTCAAGAGATCGCGCGGCGAAGCACCGGTAATGAGCTCGCGCAGCAGGCTCTGCGCCGGCTCGGGCGTGCACTCCAAGTAACCGCCCACCCGCGCCGCATCGAAAGCGACGCGCGTCACGCCAGCCAAAGCGCCCGCCGTCAGCGCACGCTGCGCCGCGCGAGCACGCGCGACCGGACCCGCCAGCTGCTCGTGCAAGCTGCCCGAAAGCTCGGCGCGGCAAGGCGACGTGTCACCCTCGATCACGAAGCGGCCGGCGCTCACGCCGAGCAACATCGAAAGCACGCCTTCGCCGCGCTCGAAGCTGCCGTCATTGGCGCTGCGAATGGCCGTGCGGGGCGCACCGGCGCGCACCTGAATCTCGTACAAATACGAAGAATCTCGGATGCTTACACGCACATCGCGCTGCGCCCGACAGGCCAGCTCGAGCACCAAGCGCGGCGTGAGCCCGTCCAGGCGCCCGCGCACCTCGCCGCCGCTCGCAACCCGCGCCTCGACGCGAGCGCGCGGACGCAAGACCTCGCGCAGGCGCTCCACGACCGTGGACGCCGCCGCTTCTTTGCGCAGGTAGCCGTCGGCGTCGCCGCCCAGCTCGCGCACGCGCTGCAGCAAATCTTCTTTCCAAGACAGCAAGATCACCGGCACGTCACGCACCGCGACGTCGCGCTTGATCTCGTGGCACAGCGAGAAGCCGTCGAGCTTGGGCATCAAGACGTCGCTGACCACCAAGTCGGGCCACAAAGACGCCGTCAGCTCGAAGGCGCGCTCGCCGTCGTGAGCCTCGAACACCTCGGCGCCGACGGCCTTCAAGATGCCGCTCAGGAACCAAACCACGGCCGGATCGTCGTCGGCCACGACCACGCGACGGCCTTGCAGTGCCACGCCTTCGCCAGCGCGCCCCTCGCGAGCACCGCGCTCACCCACGCGGCGATCGTCGTTCCACGGCGCCAGCGGCACCGCGCCTTCGGGACCCGTTTGCTCGAAGCGCACGTTGCCGTCCGAGCGCAGCGTGACCAGCTCGCGCAGGCGCGCCACGGTGCCCCACACGGCGCTCATCACGTCGGTGCCTTCGCCAAAGCCGACGGTCGAGGTGCGAGCCGTCGGCTCCACGGACTCGACCAAACCGCGACGGATTTCGATGGCGATGCGGTCGACCAGCTGGTTCACGGTGAGCTCGCCGAGCGGCTCGCGCGCGTGCACGGGCTGGCTGCTGGGCTCGCGCAGCTCGAGCAGGGTGCGGCGGAGCAGGTCCGGGCTGACCGGTTTCGGCAGGACGCGCGCCGCGCCCAGGCCCAAGAACGTGGACGAAGCCTCGCTAGTCGCAAAATCTCCGACGACCACGATTGGAATCGGCTCGACCAGCTCGTCTTTGACGAACAGCTCGACCAGCTCACGGGCGCCCTTGCGATCGGCGTCGATGACCGTGACGTCGGGGCCGAACACGCGCGACAGCTCGCGGGCCTTGCCCGGGTCTTCGGTGCGCTCGCACTCCACGCGCAGATCCGGCTGCTGCTGCAGCAGGTCGGCCAGGGGCTGGGGGCCGAACACGAGCACGCTGAGCGGGAATTCGGGCGCCAGGGCGGGGGCCGACTCGGGCTGCACGACCGCGCGGATCGACACCTTGGCGCCCAGGACCAGCGATGGCAGCAGGTCCAGGGCTCGCGCTACGTCGGCCAAGTCGGTGGGAGCGGGTCCGCTACGGGCCACGCGGCGCAGGGTCTTTTCGGCCTCGCCCAGCGCCTCGGCCACGCTGGCAAAGCCAAGCACGCGGGCGGCGGAGCCCAAGGCGTGTAGCCGGCGCAGCAGGCCGTTGATGCGGCCCGGGTCGCGCGGCTGGTCCTCGACGGCTCGCAGGGCAGCCCGCAACACCTCGAGGCGTCGCGGCAAACTGGCCACGAAGTCGCCACGGGCACCGGATAGCCGGGCTTGCTCGTCCTGTGCGGGAGGCGCCCCGATCATGGCCTCGGCCGTACCACAGGCCGCGCAGGCGGCCGAATTTTCGAGGGCTCCACGCTCAGTGGTGCGCCAAAACTTCGAGGAAAGCGCTACCCGCGGCCGCGGTGCCCAAACTGCCACCCACATCGGCTGTAACGCGCCCAAGCCTCAGGACCTCGGCCGTGGTGCGCTCGATGCGCTCGGCCTCCGCCGGGTAGCCCAGGTGCGACAGCAACATGCCGAGCGACCGGATGGCGCCGAGCGGATTGGCCACGCCCCGACCGGCAATGTCCGGCGCCGAGCCGTGGACCGGCTCGAATAGGCCGATGTGGCCGGGCACGGCCGGGTGCAGGTTCGCGCTCGGGGCGAGCCCCAAGCCGCCCGCCAAGGCTGCGCACAGGTCCGCCAGGATGTCGCCGAACAGGTTGTTGCCGGCGATCACGCCGTGGCGCTCGGGCGCCTGAATCAGCCGGGCCGCCAGCGCGTCCACGTACAGCTGCTCGGTCTTCACGTCCGGATACTCGGCCGCAAGCTCCGCCAGCACGCGCCGCCAAATGCCCTGTGACGGGATCGCGTTCGACTTGTCGGTCATCACGAGTGGTCTCTGGTGCTCGCGCGCGTAGTCCAAGGCTGCGCGCAGCAAGCGCTCGACGCCGCGGCGCGTGTGCACCTCACGGCTCATCGCGATCTCGTCGGCGGTCCCGCGGCCGCGCTCGCTGCCGGCGCCGACGTACTGCCCCTCGGTGTTCTCGCGATAGATCACGAAATTGACGTCGCTCTTCGACCTTCCGCGCAGCGGCACCAGCTCGTCGGTCAACGCCTGCACGGGCCGCACGTTGGCGTAGAGATCCCAAGCCGTGCGCATGCCCAGCAAAATGTCGTGCGCGTGCTCACCGCTCGGCACGCGCGGATCACCGACGGCGCCGAGCAGCACGGCGCTGCACGTCTTCTGCACCTCGTCGCGCAGCTCTTGCGGAAATGTGGTGCCGTTTCTCAGGAACAGCTCCGCGCCCAGCGGCAGCTCCCACGGCTCCACGTCGACGCTACGCTCGCGCCGCAGCACCTCGAGTACGCGCAGCGCCTCTGCCGTCACCTCGGGGCCGATGCCGTCACCCGCGATCACCGCGATCCGGCGCGTCATCTGCTCGTCACCTTAACCGCCGAGCGCCTTCTCCAGCAACATGCGCAGGAGCGTCGCGACCTGTTCAGGGTCGGACTCGTCGCCTTCTTGGAGCAGCGCGCCGGCTTCGAGCACCGGCACGGCCGCCACCGAACAAGCCGTTTCCAGCGCTTCGGACGCGGTGAGCTCGATGCGCGCCAGAGCCGCCGCGCCGGGCAGAACCAAGCCCCACAGCGGCGCGTAGGCTTCGACGAGCGGCAGCCCCACGACCTCCAGCTCGGCCTCCCCCAGCCGCAGCGTGGCGAGCGCGTACGGCACCGGAGCCGCGGGCACCTGCTCGGTGGGTACCGCCGTATCGGCGATGCGGGCGATGGCGTGCATCAGCGTGACGAGGCGCTGCATGGTGGCCGCGATCACGATGCGCGCTGCGCCACGGTAGCCGCTGCGGGCGGCGCGCTTGGCGAGCTGAGCCAGCACCGCCATGCGTTCGGGATCCGCCAGCTCGACGCGCGCAGCGCTGGCCGCGATGCGACGCACCAGGCCTTGCTCCAGCAGGTTGGCCAGCGCTTCGAGCACGGCCAGATCGGGCAGCGTGACCTCGTCCAGCAGCTCGGAGAGCGTGCGCGGAGACGTCAGGGCTTCGAGGACGCGCGCCACCGCGTCGGGTGCGTCGGACGCCGGGGGCGCGATGGCCAAGAGCGCGGTACCGTCGAGCGCGAGCAAATTGCGGAGGCGCGCGGCTTCGTCGAGCTGGCGCAAACCTTCCATCAGCAGCGAGCTGGTAGGTATCTGAATTCGCTCCAGAAATTGCGGTGAGCCGCCCACGAACGAGAAGGTACCGTCGGTCTCGCCCAGCAGGCGGTAGAGCGCTTTCTCGCGCTCCAAGCGACGGAACACGGCGTCCACGATCTCGCCGTTTTTGATGCGCACTTCGCCGGCGCCAGCGGGCGTGTTGATCGACAGCGTGCCGCTGCGTCGGTTCATCGCCAGGAGCTGCAACAGATCGACGCTGCTCACCTGCTGCAAGTCACCGCGGAAATCGCCGCCCTCTTCGGGGCCGACCGTCACGCGGCTCGGGATCGCGTACAAGCGACGGGCGATCAGCTCGATGTCGTGGTGCGGCAGCTCGTCGGGCGCAAGCGACGCGCCGACCGGTTTGTCGACCAAGATGAAGAACAAAGCGTCGCTGAGCGCGCTCGCGTTCTTGAGCCGCTCGAAGCCGTCGACGTCCGAAAGCAGCGTGCTCGACACCAAAACGGCCAGCAAATCAGTCGCCGAAGCGCGCTCCACCGCGCTGCCCACGCTGTCGGCGATCACCACCGAAAGCCCGCGCGAACGCAGGCGCGAGGCCAACGTGCCCAGCAAGTCGACGTCCGGCTCGATCAGCAGAATCGACCTCATTCGAAGGGCCTCCCGGCGATTTCCGACAAGCGCGCGACGAGAAGATCGGACAAGAGCGGATCGGTCGAGTGCACGGCCCTGACCAGGCTGCCTTCGGTGCGCCCGGCCAGCGTATAGGTGGCGTGCTCGGCGATCACGATCAAGACGTCGACCCGCTCGCAACCGGCCACGCGGGACACGTCCACCGTCTCGGCTTTCAGCACTTCACCCACGCGCGACATGTCGGCCCGCACGGCGCTGCCAACGCTGAGACCAGCGCGCTGCGTGGCCAACACCCGCGTCGTGCCGCCGCGCGTCGCTTCTCCAACAGCCGAGCTGACGAGGCCCATCAAGTCCGTGACCGGCAGCTCGATGTAGTGCGGCGTTTCGAGCGGCGCGAGCTTGCGCGCTTGGGGATCCGGCACCACCGCAAGCAGCGCGTCGATCAGCTGACCCAGCGGCAAGCTGGCGAGCGACATGGTGTGCACGACGGAGCTGCGGCTGGCGTCGGCGCGAAACTTCGCGACGCGCAGGAGCTGCGACAAATCCGAGCCATCGTGCGGAAAAGTGGCCACGCCCACGGCGGTGCTGAACTGCGAGGCGCCGTTGACCGCGCCCAGCTGGCCCAAGATGCGGCGACGACAAGCGTGCGCGCCGGGGCCGCCGGTTTCGGGCAGCAGCAGGTAAAATTCGTTGGCGTCCACGCGCGCCAGCACGTCGGTGTCGCGCACCGCGCCCAGCACGCGCTCGGCGCCGAACACCGTCGGCTCCGTCTCGTCACCCACGCCCGATTCGGGGGCTAGCTCGAGACCCACGGTGGCGAGTGAAAAGCGCCGACCATGCCGGCGCGCCATGGCGATTTCGCGCCCCGCCACGTCGACGAAGTACGCAAACGTGTAAGCGCTGGAGGCCGGATCTTTCATCGCGCCGCGGTGCGATTGCTCGCGCGCGCCGATCAGCGACAGCACCGTCGCGGCCTGCGTTGCCACCAGCTCGACCAACGGCTGCTGGGTGGACGAAGGATCTCCCACGTCACCGCCGCCGATCAACACCAGGCCGGAAAACTCGCGCAAAAGCGCCAGCCGCACGACCGTCATGCCGCGCTCGCTGGCAAAGGTCAGAGCCTCCATTTCCTCGCAAAAAGTCGGGGCGTTGGCGACCTCGCCCACCACCGCGGCGCGCAGCAGCTGCCGCGAGCCTTCGGCGGCCGGCAGGTACACGACTACTTCTTCGGCGCCCGCTGCACCGCCGATCACCTGGGCGATGCGCTGCGCGGCTTCGCGGCGCGTCTTGGCCGAAGCAATTTCGGCGATGTCGCCCGACAGCGACGCTCCGCGCGCGGCGCTACGGGCGGCGCGCATCAATTCCGCGCGCTCGATGCGCTCGCCGATGCGCGTGCGCACGTCGGACACCGCGTTCAAGAGCTCGTCGCCCGAGATCGGCTTCACCAGCACGCCAGCGCCGCCGAGCGCCACGGCTTGCACGCCCAAGTCGAGCCGATCGGCGCTGGTGAGAGCGAACACCACGACGTTGGGCGCCAGCGCCCGCACGTGGTGCAGCACCGCCAGGCCCGCGCTGTCACCGAGCGTCACGTCCACGAACGCCACGTCCGGCACCTGCGCCGAAACGCGCGACAGGCCCTCGGCCAAGTCGGTGGCGACGCTCAAGCGGTCGCCGCTGCCCTTCAGCGTCGCGCTCATCAGCTCGATGGTCGCGGCATCGGGAACGATGGCCACGACATTGAGCTCGGGCGCCGAGCGCTGTGAGCTCACGGTTCTGGGACCTCGCCGGAGAACACGTAGCGGGCCGGCCCACGCAGTGAGACAGCCAAATCCTCGCGGCGAACCGTCAATTCCAAGGGACCACCGGGCAGCTTGAGCGTGATCGGAGCGTCGAAAGGCGCGCGCCCGGACAGCGCCGCCAGCGCCGCCACGGCTGCGGCGCCGGTGCCGCACGCCAACGTGCGCCCCACGCCGCGCTCCCACACCAAAACGTCGAACGAAGCCGGTCCGGTGGCGCGCACGAACTCGATGTTCGAGCCGCCCGGCAGCGACTTGGAGACGCGCGGCCCCAGCTCGTCCAGCTCTTGCTCGGTGATGGCGACGTCGAACACGATGGCGTGCGGGTTGCCCATGGAGACCCGCTGAAACGTCAGCTCTTCGCCGCGGTGCAGCGCCTTCACTTCGCCTTCGCGCGAGGCTTTGCCCATGCTGACCGTGACGTCTGCCGCGTCGCCGCGCGCCTCCACCAACGCGGTTCGCGGCCCGGCGTCGGTGTCGATGATCAGCTCGGCGCGCGACAACCCAGCTTTGCGCGCGAGCGAAAGCGCGACGCACCGCAAGCCATTGCCGCAGCCCTCGGGCCGCGAGCCGTCGGAGTTCAAGACGACCATGCGACCATGCGCGCCCGGCGTCACCGGCGGCGCAGCCAAGAGCACGCCGTCACCGCCGACGCCGTAGTGACGATCACAAAGCTTCTGTGCTTGCTCCGGGCCGAGCGCGGTGTCGCTCGCGGCCTCCACGACCAAGAAGTCGTTGCCGATGCCTTCGTACTTGCCGAACCGGAGCGCCATAGCAGCCTCAGCGTAGCCAGCCCCGAG